>JAYRWN010000222.1:0-27508 GCA_041917975.1 Saprospiraceae bacterium
AACAAATTATCAATTTTCCAACGAAAATATTTCTTTCAACTCCTTATTACTTAAATTCCCGATCCAGTTTTCACCTGCTGAAATTGTCAAGTTAGCCAGGGCCTTTTTATTCTGCATCATTTCATTGATCTTTTCCTCAAAAGTATTTTTAGTTATAAAGCGGTGTACAAACACATTCTTCCGTTGTCCAATGCGATAAGCGCGGTCAGTGGCTTGTGCTTCGACCGCCGGATTCCACCATAAATCATAATGAATGACATGCGTTGCCGCCGTAAGGTTCAACCCCGTACCTCCGGCTTTAAGGGAGAGTATGAATATTTTGTAAGCATGATTATGTTGAAAATTCTCAACCATTTCATTGCGCTTCTTGACGTTACATTGACCATGTAGAAATAATGGTTCATCGCCATAACGTTTAGTAATGAAGTGTTTTAGAATTGTCCCCATCTCAGTGAATTGCGAAAAAAGTAAAACTTTTTCTCCGCTCTCTATGATACTATCCAGCGTATCAAATAACAACAGTATTTTGCCACTGAGTCCTTCATCATACCGCTTATTCTTCAAATATTGAGCTGGGTGATTACAAATTTGTTTCAAAGCCAGGATCATTTGCAATACCAATCCTCGTCGTACAAATAAACTCTTATGGTCGTTGGATTTTATACTTTCAATATCATACAATGCTTTTTGCAGAGTTTGATTATATAATGCCGCCTGAGCCGGAGTAAGCAGAGCAAAATTATCCATTTCTATTCGCTCAGGCAAATCAGCAATAATGGACTTGTCTGATTTTAGGCGTCGCAGCATAAAAGGTGAAATAACTTTCTTTAGTTTCTCTGCCAAAGTGATATCATTGTACCGCTCAATGGGGATACTGAACTGCTCGGCAAATTCTTTATTAGAACCCAATAGCCCGCGGTTACTGAAGTCCATGATACTCCATAGCTCGCTTAACCTATTTTCCACCGGAGTACCGCTCATGGCAATATAATTATTTGCCGGAATACTTTTTACGGCCTTGGTTTGTTCTGCATTCAGATTTTTAATATTCTGGGCCTCATCGATGATCACCACAAACCAGGTACGTTTTATGAACTCATTCAGATCGCCGCGAATTGTACCATAGCTGGTAATCACAACATCATACTCACCCTGCATTGGAAGCTTGCGGCCACTGCCATGATAAACAAAAGAGTTCAGTTTCGGAGCAAATTTCTCAATTTCATTTTCCCAATTACTGATCAATCCGGTAGGAGCTACAACCAGGGCTTTACCTTTATTTAACCACCCCTCCTCCTTATATTTCATAATGGTGGTAATGACCTGTAATGTTTTACCCAACCCCATATCATCAGCGATTACTGATCCAAAGCCGATTTTGGCATTGCGATACATCCAGGAATAACCACGGGTTTGATATGGTCGTAACAAGGCCAAAATACCTTTGGGCAATGGAATCTGTTGATAATTAGTCAAATCGGCAATCATTTTTCTTATCTGAGGGGTCATTTCAATTTTAGCTCCCCGATATTCTTCGCTGATAGCCGCCTGAAGAAGGTAGAATGAATTTAATTTAGTACCACTCTTAAAATGCTGGTCAATTTTCTCCAGATCATTTTTATCAACATAGATATATTGTGATTTATATTTCAGTAATCCATCCGATTTTTTTGTTAAGTCCATAAAATCGGAATAACTAAGCAGTCGGTCCCCAATCGCTATTTGCCAATCAAAATCGAGGAGTTGTTCCAAGCGCAAAAAGCCTATTCCTTTCTGGGCTTTGGGTTTAATATACAAGGTGGGTTTTGGTTTTAATATATTTTTTAAAGCAATTGGCAACAGGACTTCGATATTTAATAATTGAATTGCCGGAATAACCTCTGAAAGAAAAGCGGAGAAAGTTTGGTTATCCATCCGCATGGGTCTCAATCCTCCGGTATTTATGTATTTATCCAAGCCTTTGACATAGGTACTAAGTAATGCCAGATTCTGTAATACTTCATATCTAATGTTTGCATGTTTTTTTTCACTCAGTAATCTATTTAATGGATAAATAGTTTTTTCCGCCTTTCTGTCAACCATATTGACCATTAAATCAAAACTTTGGCCTCGGGTTTCGTCTACAACCAGTTGAGGTATCCATTGGCCCAAAGAAAGAAAATAAATATTCAACCAGGTTGTTATACCGCCACTTAAAGCATTTTCACCAGGTCCGTCAAACGACTGGGGTATATTTTTAAAAAACAAAGTGGTGAATTTGTCCTCTTCCGGAGGCTCTGTCAATAAAGGGATTAGTTCTCCCAGTATCACACTTAATAAATTTAGACTGCGCTGATGATGTATCTCAAAATAGTCTTTGCCATCGGTCCATAAAAATAAGTCTGCCGGGAGTATCTCATCCAGTTGCTCAACTAAATCTCGAACTTCGGCATTCAGAATAACCGGAAGCCAGCGGATCTTAAAATGATCATCATCCACTTTTATCAATTGAGGTATGATGGCACCTTTGGCGATCAGATGCAGGGCTAATCGGTAAGCGCTGTCTAATGCGGCAATATACGGTTGAAAGTCATCCACTCGAAAATCTTCCAAGAAGGTCAATGCACACAACAGGTCAGGGACGCTCACTTTGTTTTCATTAATGTATGCGCTAGTCCGGCCAAACCTATCTATGGTCACGGTCAGATCGGTAAAATGATCAATGGCTTGGGTCTCTTTTCTACCGGACCACAGCCTAATTAGGTTAATTTCTTTTTTGATTATTTTATCAGCGTGCCGCACCAGCCTGTTCATGACCGTTTGATAGGTAGCTTTGAAATCAGCCGAACCAGAATAGAATGGGGGTTTTGATGACAATAAAGCGCTTAAAGGATCATTGAGTTGTGGAATAGAAGTAAAATTTATTTTCCTGTATGCTTTTTCAGGGTCGTTATACTTTTGAGCAGTATAATGATCAGGATAATGCAAATGAAACAATGATGGTACTTCTGAATGATTCGATGGAATAATTACACCATATTTTTTCATTTTTTCCACCAAATCCAATTTGTGCAACTTAAAAATCAGAAATGGATCATTGTCAATCTCAGTGCTGACCATATAAATTACTGCGGCAAGGTGTTTACATGGTACAGCCCAATCAGGACAGCTGCAGCGCATTTTGTAGTCACTCCATTGTTTAGGAAACACACGCAGGTTGGCTTGGAGCGCAAGCTTAAGAATTCCTTGGTCTAATTCTTTGTTTAATAATTTGGCGATTAAAGCCGGTTTCTGAGCAAGTTCATCCAGAAATAATCTTAATTCCGGGTTGAAAAAAGGCGGGATAATAATTTGTACATTGTATGGCATTGGCTGCCGGCCTTTGACCTTGGCTGAAATAATATTATCAACTATTTGTATAGATTTTACCGAGCCGTTGCGCGCATACCGGCTTCCCCGGACCAAACGGTTAGAGTAGTCAATGTTCTCCAGGGCATTTAAAAACTTTTCACCCCACCAGGTATTGCCGAAATAACTTGACATCCTAAAAATCCATTAATTATCGGCTTAAATATACATTTTATTTCTATATGTATTTCTAACTCATTCTTGTCGTTTTAGGAAAAATGCCATTAATGGGGCGGAAGACTGATCTCTGGGTAGTCGGTTATTTATATTCGTACCTTATCCATTATATCTTGACCACTTTCGACCAAATATTTTTGGTGGCCAATTTTATTTTTCGCAATAGGAAATAGTTTTCCTTCCAGCCAAATGAATTTGGCTAACCAATTTGCTTTAAATTTTGCTACGCTCACACCCATATTCTAACTCTCCCTTAGTCGGTTCCGGCTTGGTCGGCTTAACTTACGGGTATCTTTACTTCATAAATTCCATTTGTCTGACCTGGAATCAAAAGAGCGCAATCCAAAGAATGGAAAATTAAACAATGATATCCCTTACGACTCAAACACCAGCCATAGTCCGGCTACAATGATTGTGGCTCCGATAGTGGTTAAGCCATATAACATGAAATCACCCATACCCGGGGTTAATTGTAACAAGGTAACCATACAACTGATAAAACATAACACGGCGCCTATACCAACCACCACAAATCCCGTACTTTGCCGTGCAGAGCGTTTAGCTTGCTGCCAGGAATGGACTAATTCCTGAGCACGAGGTTCTTCCACCCCGCTTTGAATTAACAAGCTAAAAACCTCCTCTTTAGGTTTCCCGTTTTTATACATGGCCTGTATGGTATCCTGATCGACAGTCGCAGACATAATTTTATTTTATTTCCATTTCCGAACATTAAGTTACATTTATTTTTATTTTTTCACAATTTTATCCCCTATTTTCTCTATCATGACAATTTAAATTCGGAGAAATAATTAAATTTTTTATCAGTGCATTTTTTACATCTCCTCTTATTAGTTTATGTCCAGCTCATGCAGAATGGCTATGGTTACCCCGAACATAAATTGGGAAGCCAAGTTAAAGAAGTAGTTCTGTGGACTGCCGGACAAGGCGGTTACCACACTTACCGCATTCCCGCCTTGATAGTTACCCCAAGAGGACATGTGTTAGCTTTTTGCGAGGGCCGAAAAAATGGTCCGACCGACGCCGGGGACATCGACCTGCTGGTCCGTAAATCCACCGACTATGGTCGCACCTGGACAGCCTCCACCTTGTTATGGAATGATCAAAACAACACCTGTGGCAACCCGGCGCCTATCGCAGACCACATCACTGGTGTCGTTTGGTTATTAGCGACCTGGAATCTAGGGTCTGACCGTGAACCAGACATCATTGCCGGAAAAAGTGAAGATACCCGCCGTATCTATATTCTCTCCAGTGCTGATGATGGGCAAACCTGGTCACCACCACGGGAAATTACCGCCAGTGTGAAAAATCCGGATTGGACCTGGTACGCCACCGGACCCGGAAGTGGGATTCAAATGCAGCAAGGCCCTCATCAGGGCCGGTTGATACTGGGTTGTGACCACATAGAGCGTTTGACACATCATTATTATTCACACATCATCTTTAGCGATGATCATGGCGCCACTTGGCAACTGGGCGGGAGCAGCCCACAGCATCAGGTGAACGAATGTGAAGTGGCCGAATTATCCGGAGGCCGATTATTACTAAACATGCGTAATTATAACTCTGAGAGAAAAAATCGCCAGATCGCGTTCAGTAACGATGGTGGATTGACCTGGGCAGGACAACGATTTGATACCAGTCTGGTCGATCCGATCTGCCAGGCCAGCCTGTTTTCTTATCAGGACCTAAAAAAACAAGAGGAGCTCAAAGTATTATTCTCTAACCCGTCCAGTTTGCGTCGAGAAAACATGACTTTACAGATCAGTAAAGATGAAAGTGCTTCCTGGAGTAAAAAAATTACCTTATACCCCGGTCCGAGTGCATATTCGGATCTCGCTGTTTTACCGAATAAAAAGGTGGCTTGTTTATACGAGCGCGGCCGTGATAACCCCTATGAAGAAATTGTTCTGACCAGCATAAAATTAAAGGACACAAATAATTAATGCTGGCCCTACAAAAATTGTTTAAGACCAACAAGTTTCATAAACTATGGAAATAAAATTATCTAAAACATTTAAAGCCTCTGCTGAAAAACTTTATCAGGCTTTTTTAAATAGTGAGGAACATTCCAGGATGACCGGTGGAATTGCGGTCATCTCCCCTCAGGCTGGCAGTGTTTTTACGGCTTGGGATGGCTACATTTCCGGTAAAATTCTGGAATTAATCCCTTTCAAAAAAATCGTCCAGTTGTGGCGAACCACAGAATTCCCTGCTGACCAGCCGGATTCCAAAGTCGAAATAACTTTTACCTCCGTTCCCGAAGGAACAACAGTGACCATCATCCACAGTGAGCTAACCGATTCCGACAAACACTATAAAAAAGGCTGGCAGGATTTTTATTTTAAACCCATGGCCAGGTATTTTAAATAGACCTGAAAAATAGGTCGTATTTACTCAGCGCACTTCGGGTTATATCATAAACCCATTTACTTGGATTTTTTTTGAATGTAATTAGAATATGGCATAGTTTAATCCCAATCCATAGTTAAAAGAATTTACTGCACGTTGGTTGGATATGGCCGAATGAGCATAGGATAAATCTACAGCTAAACGCAATTGCGGGCTGAAATAACGGTAATAAGACAAACCAACTGTACCCCCAAGAGTCACATTATCCATAGGGTTACTCCCGCTTATGGCTGATCTTAAAGTGAGTATATTGCGTGTGTCAGGATAATAAGCCAGGGAAAAACTCCCCAACCCTTGCCAAACATGACGGTTATATCTATCAGTGTCTTGAAACAACTGATAATTATATCCACCCTGGATGTGGTAATTTATTTGCCATTGCATATTGATGGGTAAAAATTTCTCATAACCGGCGTGCAGACCCAGTCCATAGGAATAATAATCGGTTTCTTTATGTAATGTCAATTGGGGCATGAACTGAAATCTCTGACCGGAAAAACGATTTACCTGGGTGCTGTTCCAATACATATCTTGCAAACGGGTGAAATAACGGATGTCCCTGAGGGGATAGAGATTCTGTGCCGTCAAATACTGATCAATGCGATCGAAATCCTCCAACATTTTTAAACGAAAATCATAAAAACGTGTTCGGGCAATATCAGCAAGCAAATGAGCTAAACCGTGCACCTGTTCACCGGAAAATTTTCCGGGTTGTCCAGATAATTCTTCCATGGATTTTAACATATACCAGGCCCGCCATCCGGCGGTAACTTCCTCTACCCTACCCCATCCGAATAAATACGCTGCTCTAAAATCCCCCGAATAATAATCCTGATCTGGCTGCTGTTTATTACTTTGTAAGGTATTATTCGTATTTAATTCAAGGAAATACCGGGAATTTTTTTTTGATCATCACGGTAATAGTGGTTTTCTACCAATGACTGGCCATAAATTCCGCCAACGCTTGATTGATTAGTTTTATCGAAATTAATATTCACCTGGGCGCTAAGCACAGCCTGCAGTCGGGGTGTGTTGCGAAACTGATTATAATTTAGATTGCCATTTGCGGTTAAATGATTTGTTTTACCTTCAGGAGGCTGATTAAAATTTTGACCCTTGCTGAACAAATCCACATCCAAAGCATGATAGAATAGTTGTGGTAATTTAAAATCCCTCAGGCGAAAGGAGTCCAGACTTTGGGCAAAAAATAAACAGGGATGGGCGAATGGTCCGGCTCTTGGTACACCATCTTTAGACCATACGACCCACCACCTGCATATAATTAGTCAAGATTATGGCTCCAGGGGATTTTTGTGGACGTGATCCGTGTGTAGGCTCCGGTGAGACCTCTTTAGCTTATTAAAGGATTATTCACGCAGGAAATTGAAAAATGTTTTAGTTTTTTCATAGGTCATTTTTTAGAGAGTCGTTAAATCAAAGAAGGCGGTAGTTCAAGTGCAATGCGCAAGTAATTTAATTCATTATTGTACTCGTAGCAAGGTCCACAGCAGATTTTGAGAGTAGTTTAACACCATGGGCTTTTAGATATTATCAGAATGTTAATACCTTGATGCTTATTAACGAGTCAATAAAAAATTAGTCTGTAAATTTTCGGTTGCACACTGGTCCGGCAGTCTGGATTTTTGCTTGAAAAATAAAAAATATAATTATGTCATCCTTGTTAACTCCGGAACGAATGTATGACGCATTGTTAAACCGGAATAGCCAATATGACGGGTTGTTTTATGCCGCCATCACGACGACCGGCATTTTCTGCCGGCCCATCTGCCGGGCCCGCAAACCCAAGCCGGAGCATGTCCTTTATTTTCATTCTGCTTCAGCTGCTTTGTCTGCTGGTTTTAGGCCGTGTAAAGTATGCCATCCCCTGGCCGGCGCTGAGCCTATTCCGGATTTGATTAACAAATTATTGCAAGAATTGGAGCAAAATCCAACGTGGCGTTACCCGGATGTGCTGTTGCGCAAAAATGGCTTTTCTCCCCATCAGATAAAACAGTGGTTTTTAAAAAATTATCAGCTGACTTTTCAGGCTTATTTACGCAGTCGCCGCATAGGTGCGGCATTTTTTGAATTAAAGGCGGGACAGAAAGTTACCGAAGCGGCTTTTAATCAGGACTATGAATCCCTCAGTGGATTTCAGGACCAATTTAAGAAGCTTACCGGGCAGTCCCCTTCACACAGTAAACACCTGAATATGGTGACCATAAAACGCATCAGCACACCTTTGGGAGCGATGCTGGCCGCTTTCAGTAATCAGGGTTTATGCCTGCTGGAATTTATGGACCGCAAAATGTTAAAAACACAATTAAACACGGTGTCTAAACAATTAAATGCAGTCATCCTTCCAGGGGATGATGAACGATTTGCCCAACTGGAAACCGAGCTACACGAGTATTTTCAGGGTCGTTTAGTTAAATTTAAAACTATTTTGCACCTGGTAGGCACCGATTTTCAACGGCAAGTCTGGCATGAATTGTTAAAGATTCCTCCCGGTCAAACCCGGTCTTATAAAGAACAAGCTAAAGCCATTGGCCAACCGGAAGCCATCCGGGCAGTCGCTGGCGCTAATGGCCAAAACCGTATTTCCATCCTCATCCCTTGCCATCGTGTCATCGGAGCAGATGGTCAATTGGTAGGTTATGGCGGAGGACTGCCCCGGAAAAAATATCTGTTGGATCTCGAAGCCAGCAAAACTACCGGATAAATAGTCCGCCCCATTTTCTGTCCATAAACCCTACTGCTAAAGATGTTTGGCTAACTTACCTGCTTGTAAGGCCGGATGAATGGTAGCCCCGCGTATCATTTTTGTCAGGCGGCGGTGATAAGCCACATCCTGCCACATGCCTGCAAATTGGGGTCCGGCAAAATTACTGGTCGCCACTGCCAGCCATTGTCCGGTCTGACAAACCCGCTGTACAGCCAGTTCACCCAATTCTTTAATGATAGACCAATCTAATCCTTCCCAATCCTTAAAATCAACGATGCCCCAACATTCCGTGGTGATCAAAGGCAACTGTGCTGCTCTGGCAGAAGCGGCTACCAGGTCAATTTCGTCCAATAACAATTTTTGCCAATAGCTTTTTCTTTCCTGATAGACCCGCAAATGATTTAAGGATAATCGCTGGTAACTGTCGTGGTTAAACCGGTCATAAGCATACCCCACGGCTTTATCGTATTCTCCCTCATTGATTTGTGCCATCCAGGTATGATGTTCAAGAAGATCGAAGAATGACAGGTCGGTTTGGGCGTATAAAGCCGGTTGACCTCCGGTGAAGGAGAAACAATAGGGTAATTCTGGAAATGCCTGCCGGACTTGACTAATAGCCGTACGCATATAGGTCAGAGATGTTGGGGTGTGCCAGTATCCCCAGGTTTTATCCGGCGGATCATTCTTAAAAAATGGACACCATAGGTCTCCCGGCCACTCGTTACACAGGTCTACATACAAGATAACATCCAATAAATCGTCATCAGCAATGGAACGCAGTGTTTTAATCCAGTTTTGCGCCATGTCTTCAGGGCCCCGGATTAACATTCGCGCCTGGGTTGTATCTTCCCGATACCAGGAGGATAAACCGACTTTTATATCCCGTTCTTTGCATTTGCGCAGGAAAGTATTCAAAGCCGGCTGGACTTGCACGGTAATTTTCTCAGGGCTACCCCATAACTGAACACTCCAAACCGGCACCAGGGTGTATTCCCGCTCAGCCTCCGGACCTACTAAATGGGGGTAGGCATCTATTCTGATTGCATTATACCCGCGGTCGGCCAATTCATCCAGCACACGATCCCAATCCTCATAACCCGAACCGGGCCATCGCCGTTCCAGCCACGAAAAATCCCACATGGTAATCGACCGTGGTTGAAGGTTATTTGGCGCAGATGGCCAAGTAGAATTCAGAGATGTCATGGATGTTCCGGTAGATAAGACTGCCGCGTTATAAATGAATTGCCGACGATCCATACTCTACACATTTATGGGATAAAATTATTCCATACTTCTGCTGCGATTTCCGGATAAACCACAAAGTCAAATAAGGATGGATCATCCGTAAATTGAGTATAAATACGCTTATTATTGACGATTCCCAGCTCCTCATATTGCCGGGGAGTTTTTATTTCCAGATCGCGATGGCGATAACGGTTATTGTGATGCCAGGTTACCCACCCCTCTTCTTCTAAAAATGGGTGCCATGCCAATCCGCGATGCGCGCGTACGCCGTCGTAAATAAATCCGTAATCCCGCACGCACCACGCACCAAAGGTCAAGGGTTCGTCCGGCGCGGCACTAATGGTGGCATGTGCCCAATATGGCGGTACAATTATAATATCCCCAGGTACAGCATTCACGGCAAAGCAACGGCCCGGATCGTCTTTGGCTTTCTCCTGCATCAGGATGATGGCTTTGCCGGACCAGATCTCATACACTTCCGGTGTCGACCAGCCAGAATATTCTGAAGTTTTATGAATATGGCCCTGACTGCGCACCGGTTCTGCACCCAGTTTACCTGCCGCATAGGTCACGGCTCCATACAATAAATGATGTTGATGGATGAGGGCTTGATCAGCTTTCCGACCAACACCCATAGCAATGGCATAGACAGGGTCAGGCCCTGAACAATGGGGATCAGCCAAACTTGCTCTGATCGCATCCAATGTGCGAAATTCCACTGTCGGGCCAAATACATCCGTACCATAGTTAAATCCTAAAGGGGAAGCGGTAGGAGTAATGTCGAATCCGGGATTAAAGGTCATAATAGTATAGTTTTATTCCAGGATAATACCTTTATCCTGATGTGTTAAATAATAATTTGTCACTGTAGTTATACTTTTCGCCGGCAGGGTAAGCAGAGGGTCTGCCTGCAAAGTCTGCGGCCTTGGATTAAGTTGGAAGTTTGGTTTGGCAAACATTGATTTAGACACTTGATAAACGTAGAGCAGTTTGGCAGATTGAGGGGACAAATGCAGATTAACCAGGAGTGGTTCATCGCTTAAATTGAGCAGAAAAACACTGAGATTACCGTGAGGGCTTTTTAAAGCTGCAGCCAGCAAAGTCTCGTCGTTAAATTCATGCTGGCAGGTTATCACAGCGGAATATTTTGATAAAAAACGGGATAAAATACCAAAGCCGTAATAGGCTTCCGGTTCCGGCTCAATAATTTGATAATAGTCTTTTTGATTCCTGTTCCAGGTGCGAATTAACTGCCACTGTCCATCCAGATCACCACGATTGGTAAAACTCCAGCGGTTAAATCCATCCACACCGGCACGCATACCCCGGATGACATCCTGAGCGTTAGATAAGGCAGCGGCAAAAGTAGCCTGACCAGGATGATCATCGCCATAACCCAACTGCATGTTACCGTATTCCGATAAAAAGAAGGGTTTATTTTGAGCATGCGCCCAGTTAGCCCAGCGCCTTAAATTTTGTTCACCCGCAGCGGTGACTCCATCATAAGAATGGATATCAATGGTGCCCAGATATTGGGCAAAAGTTAATTTTTCGGGGTCAAATGGAGGCATACTGGTCCAATCCGGGCCAGAAATGGGTACCTGAATACCGCGTCGATCTAATTCTTGTTTTAATCTTTTCCAGGCCTCGTCCAAGGTGCCCTGGCCATGTCCGTACTCCCACCAATAGCCCCAGGGCCCGCCGGGGGGTTCATTGGTCATACAAAAATATTTTATACACGAGTATTTTTTGACCTTGGTCAAATAGTCCAACATGGTAGCGATGCCATGGGCAAAATCATCAAGATTATGTGGAGCACTGATGAGTGGGTGGACGCCAGGCCAGGCATTCCACGCCACATCGCTCCACATTTGTTGTAAAAACACATCCACCCCATTTTTTTCAGACCAGTTCAGGATCAGATATAAGGTCTGCATTTCGTCATTATCCCAATCAAATTTGCCGCGGCGAGGCTCATACATACCCTGACTTAATTCAACCCGTATAAAATTTAAACCCAGCCAGGCAGCATGCTGTTTTATTTGATTCCAGCCTGAATTATCGGTGACGGGAGGATTTCCACCGTAGGCACTTCCCCGTGGACAATATTCGCGGGCTGGATATTTATATAAATGATTATTTAAGATGATTTCTTTGCTGAGGGCGTGCCAGGAAGCACCCATCCCACCACGCATGGTGTAAATGATTTCCGCTGTATTAATAGTTATTTGTTCCGGTACTGCATCCTTTTTCATCATAATCAGGGTACATAAATTAATACCAATCAACAATAAATTAATCATCGCAAAAAATATTAAGTTTTCACATAACCCTTGATCGTACCACATATCTGGCCTTCACTTAAGCCATAAGGCCGGATACTGTAAGAAATAATCCGGGCAGGAATAATTACGACTTCCGCATAATGTAAAATGAACGGTTTAAATATCTCTTGCGGGCTTTCGATCACCACCTCAGCACCTTCTACCAGGCATAACACCTGCACACCGCCACCGGTATAATGAATAACGGTATTGTCAAACCAATGCCTGCGGGTTTCAATAAATTCGCTGGCATGTAAACCAGTGCGCTCTTCTTTCCATCCTTCACCTTCCTGCACCAATTCCACTTGATTAACCAAGTTCTTACCGGTCCAGGTCGTGGTGCGATCCCATTGAATAACGTTACGGCCATGTTCAAGATTGATGGGGCGTGGACGACCATCTAACCCCAGGCGCCCCCAGTCCCAGAGCTTAAAAGTAAAAATATACGGTGTAGCGCTGATTTCCAGAACCATGCTGTTTTTTCCTGAACAATGCACCGTCCCGGCAGGTATCAAAATATGATCATGTTTTTTCACCGGCCAGGTCTGCACGAATTTATCAGCATCAAAATGTATTTCTCCTGCTTGGGCCCTTTGCAAATCATCCATCAACGCAACTGGATCTGCTCCCTCTTTCAATCCCAAATACACCGTGGCATCTTCATCAGCGTCCATGAAATAATAACTTTCATCCTGCGTATAATGCCATCCGAATTTTTCCTGAATATATTCCGTGAGGGGATGAACTTGTAAACTAAGATTTCCACCATCCATGGTATCTAAAAAGTCAAAACGGATCGGAAACTCATCGCCGAAGCGTGCATAAACGGCTTCACCCAGCAATTCCTTAGTTTGAAAAAATACAACATTAATGGATGGAATTTCAATTAAACCATTTTTGAATTGTAACAACAGACTATTCTCTTCCGGAACGGCATTAAAACACCAGGCATAATTAGGTGCGGACGGATCCAGTTCACACACCTCTTTCATCCATTGACCACCCCAGGGTCCGGGATCAAAAAACGGCACCACACTAAACGGTTGGCTCACCGCTTGCCTTAATCCCTCGCAAATGGCTTCACCGGAAATTAATTTCGGATGATTAGGCTGATTGGTATCCAATAAAAAATCGATGTGTTTAAATATTTTCTTTTTTAAACGATCACAAACCCGCCAATCCACAAAAAAGGCTTGTTTGTATAACAACATCCAGTCCGCGGTATGACGGTTTTGTACACCCAAATTGTCTACGGCATGGCGACGCATTCGTTGCTGAATTTCCCAGCGGCCCAAGTCAGCATAAATGAGGATATCCGCAGTTGGATAACATAAGGATGCTCCCGGTCCATATATGACCCACACCCCGCTTTGATGGCGATTTATTTCTTTTTCTAATTGGTTTAATTTCTCCGGTGCAAAAAAATCCCGCATGGTCAAGCGGGTGAGGTATCCGAAAATACGATCTTCGGTCACATCAGGCTGAACCAACCGGCGAATGTGCTCAGGTGAATGCATATAATCCGTGCTTTGAATAAAATAATTAGCGGACAAACCTCCCCGTATGGCCGGCAAAATTTCTTCATGTAGCACACCTTGGTACGTTTCAATAACCACCACCTTTCTTGGTCCGGTCCGATAATGCACAGCCTGGTTAATTTGATGGACAATGTCTTCCCATCCGTGGTCGATACTCCAAAGACTTTCTTGCAAATCAATAGTTGGTTGTTTGTTGTACTGAACCGGAAAGGTTTTATATTTTTTGCGCATATTTAATTAACTACCAGTTGTTTAAATAATCTTTGACCGGACCAAATAATCCGCTCCATATAAGGCGGCAGAATCTACGTGTTTGGCCTGGAGGAGTTGTACCTTCCCCCAGGGAGTCCAGGCACGTTGATTTAAATTAGTTTGTAAAACGGGCAACAATAGGTGTGCCCCATGCATAATTCCACCACTTAAAACAATGACTTGAGGGTCGTATGCATGCACCAGGGAAACCAACACAGCAGACCAGGCTGAAAGACAATGGTGATAAATATCTAAAGCTACTTCGTCCCCACCTGCAACCCAATGCAATAAAGATTTAAAATCCAAAGAAGGGGCGGCAAATAAATGACTTTCTGTAAATTTTGCATGCGAGCGAATTAAATCGGGTAATCGCCAAGAAGACGCTTCTGCTTCTGCGCATCCATAGTTTCCGCATGTACAACGTGAGCCGCGATGATTTATGACCAGATGACCGCCTAAATTTCCCGCCTGAAAATGCTTGCCAATTAATAATTCATTATTTATCAACACCGCCGACCCGATGCCGGTACCCAGAGTCATTAACACCACGTCACTATACCCTTTGGCTGCACCGTATTGCCACTCGCCGAGTAAAGCCATGCGCGCATCATTTAAGGCAAATAACGGCCAGCCCCATTGCTCCCGCGCCCAGGCCAGTAAATCAATTTCCGGCCCGTCATCATATTTTTTATTGGTGGACAAAATGCGTTGCTCGTCAGAATCGACTAATCCGGCAAACGCAAATCCTAGGCCAGACACCTGTGTGGGCAGCACTTGCGCTGAGTTTAGCAGTTCATCAATTGAAGAAACGATAGGCGGTAATTGATTTTTTAAGCCCGCGCCAGCATAAGCTTCAATATTTTTTTGCCCTATTAAATTCCCGGACTGCAGTAATCCGATTTTAATCACCGTTCCACCCAAATCTATACCTACGGTGTAATTCATGTTCCGCGCGGTTTTTATTTAATCAGATGCGTTTCTAATTCTTCCAATGTTTTACTTTTTGTTTCAGGTACGTAAATCCAGACATAGACCAAAGTGACTACGCAGATTATGGCAAAAATGAGGAAGGTTATTCCTCCGTTTAATTTTTCCAACATCACTGGAAATACAATCGCGACCACCGTACAAGCTACCCATAAACTTACCAGAGCTATGGACATGCCTTTACTGCGTAAACGATTAGGAAATAATTCTGCCACCACCACCCATAATGCCGGCCCCAGTGAAGCGGCAAAAAAAGCGATATAACCCAGGATAAAAATCAGGACTAACATGCTCTGGGTGTGGCCGGTAAAAAACAAATAAGATAATCCCATCAAAGTAAGCGCCATTCCTGCTGAGCCGATGAGGATCAACCACCTTCGGCCCATCCGGTCAATTAAGACCATGGCCACCAGGGTGAAAATAAAATTAGTACCTCCGACCGCTAAAGTCTGCAGTAAGGCACTGTCATTGGAGATACCTACACTGGCAAATATTTTCGGCGCATAATACATAATGGTATTGATTCCGGTTATTTGTTGAAAAACCGAGAGAATAATTCCCACCCATAATAATTTACGCACCGGAGATTGCCATAATTCACTATAACTACCCTCTTCATGAGTACGCAATGTATTTTCTATTTCCGCTAATTCGTTTTTGGCATTCAGCTCACCGGAGGTTTTTACCAATATTCTAAATGCGTCATGCGGCAACCCGCGCGCGACTAACCAGCGCGGGCTTTCAGGTACCAGGAATAAACTAAAAAATAATAAAATGGCCGGTAAAGCCATCACTAAAAACATCCAGCGCCAATTATTGTCACCGCTGTCGGCTAATAAATAATTACTAAAAAAGGCTATCAGAATACCTATGACAATCGCTAATTGGTTCAGCGAGACTAATACGCCGCGATATTTTGCCGGAGCTAATTCGGCTATGTACATGGGTGATAAAATGGAGGCCACGCCTACAGCCAATCCACCGATCACACGGGAGGTTATAAAAACAGGTAACGATTGGGCCACGGCACTGCCCAGGGCTGAGAATAAAAATAAAACTGCGGCACCCATCAGGACTTTTCGACGGCCATAAGCATCGCCCGCTTTGCCGGCTATAACTACTCCGGCAATACAACCAAATAATAAACTACTTACTGTCCAGCCTAAACCGACTTCGCTTAAACCAAAATACGGCTGGATAAAATTTAATGTTCCGGAAATAACTGCGGTGTCAAACCCAAATAACAATCCGCCTAAGGCGGCCACAACTGAAATCAGGATAACGTATGCATTCATATCATTAGTGATAAATAAAACCTTTTAAGAGTGACTATCTTTCATGTCTATTAAGCGTGGCCTTCCTTCCAGATCCAACAGCCTTGCTGAAAACCCATTTTGAGTTATTTCGTGGTAATTATAGCCGGCATCGGCGGGCCAGCAAGCACCCACTATTAATGCCTCGTCTCCCACATTTGCCAGGCGGTGGGCGGTTTCTCCCGGAATATAATGTAGGCTTCCTGGAAAGACTTGCTCGGCCCAGGTTTGCCGCTGGCGATTCATCAGAATTAAAAAACCTTGTCCTTGTACTCCCCAATAAAACTCACCCCGGTCACTTTGCGCATGAAAGTGGCCCTTGGTCATAAAATATTCCCGGCCCACTTTTCCGGGCATTACGGTGGACACACCAAAAAATAATCCCCCGGCGGTACCCTCTTTTACCGGCAACCACGTTTGTACTTTGTAAACAAGTTGGTCCGCTGAAATTTTGCTGACTTCGCTGGACTCCAGAAAATATTCTGCAAGCTCAGCAACCGTTCTTGTTTGTTGCACTACCGGGGCGCCCAGCATGGTGAAGTCGTGTAAACTTAAGGTAACTGTAGGTGCAAATATTTTCGGATGATTCATGGCATGAGCGGATTAATTTCACTATAGGAATACGCAGGTAGTGAGCCTATTTTTAAATAACGGCGACTTAATACCGGCTCACCTTGTGCAGGCTGATATTTCGCCACCAAGGTATAACCTCCTTTGGTTCGCGGTAGTTTGATCTGAATAGGTATTTTGGTCGTAATAAATGGGGCCAGTTTTATTTCCAATTCTTGGGCATATACTTTTTGCCCTGCTGGGTTATATAAATGTACAGCAACCTGTCCTTGACTTAATTGTGCTTGATGGTTTAGGCCGTATAAATTAAAATGTAACATGGACCCAGGCCTATGTGGAGGAACATGCTTGGTATATCGCTCGTCGGTTAAATTTATAAAAGTTGCCGCCGGGGCAAATGCATGTTTAAACCAGTGGATGGTGGGTGAGGGTTTTAAATCACGAATTTGATCGATAAACCAATCGCCGGTATAGCCATAATTATTAGCCAAATAACAAAAAGCCAATACGCCTGCAGCTTGAGTCCCTACCCGCAGCCATTCCGTTTCTAATTGTAACCAATACGCTTGAAACTCGCGATTTTGATCAGGGGTGGACTGTGGACCGAGATAATATTTATAAACATCCAATGTAAGTTTACTGGGCTGACCATTGCGCCACAGCCAAACCCACCCATACTCATTGATAAGTTGGGCCGCTGAAGAAACTTCCATGCGCTGTATCATCTCCGGATGGTAATCAAGGTTACCAAGCGGGTAGGGATTTTTATTAAATAATTCCGGCGTCATCCAGGGCAAAGGACCTTGATAAGGATGTGGTTCATCCATTTCATCCAAAATCATATGGTCACTGGTCATATATCCGGCATCCCAAATCCGGGTGGGGTCTAGCTCTTTTAGTTCGGGGATGAGTTGTTTTCCAATAAAATCATCCCAGTTTTCATTAATAGCATCCCAAATGACAATGCTGGGATGACTTCCATCACTCCAAATCCAATCGGTATATTCCTGCCGAATCTGTGCATCCCACCCGTGATTTTGCCAATACAGCCATTCATTTTGGAACATTATCCCCGCTTCATCCGCCAGATCATACCAAAAATCGGGTAAAATACCTACACAAACCCGCATAGCATTCCAGTGTAATTGTTTCGGATAATCCACTAATAATTTTTTGACCCAGGCGCGATCCCAAACTAAAGCACCACAATCCGGATCTTCAAAAAACCGGTGTAAAGTCAGGTTAGTCCCGGATAGAATAATTTTTTCTCCATTGAGGTAAAAATATTTTCCCTTGCGCGTAAAATCACGCATACCGAAATTTTTTACTACCTGATCTGACCTCATACCTTCAGTCAGTATTTGTACCTCCGCAGCATATAAAAAAGGTGCCTCTGGTGACCATAATTTAAAAGAATCCAAGGAAATGGTGCAGGCAAATTCGGTCTGATTATCGCGTTTGGTTATGATCGGATGTTTGACTTGAGCGATCATTTTACCACTTAATTTTTCCCTGATTGTGACCAGAAACTGCGACGTATCATACATTGCATCACCATAATTAATCTGAGAAGGGTTAAAATTGCGTAACAAAGATTTGACAGTCACAGTTTTTCCTTGCACCGAAGGTAAAAGTAACGTGCGGTCAATACGAATGGCATGGGTAAATGATAGCTCTACATCATCCCAAATTCCCGGCAGGTAGTGTTCTTTTTCTTTATCCGTACTTCCGGCAGCCGCACTAGGTAGCCAAGCACGATCCCCTAACCTGATAAGTATTTCATTTTCCTCACCGTATTTTAGGGCTCGCAATGGAAATTCAACTGGGGTGTAACATGCCATGGACCCACCAAGATCCTGGCCATTGACAAAGACCTGGGTGACATATTGGCTCTTTTTAATACTGATCACACCATATAAGTTTTTATAGTTGGCAGGTATAAATACCTTCCGTTTATACCAACTGTACCTTGGAGTATAATCCAGGGCCAGAAGATTATGGGCCATCTTAATTACTGTCTTTTCAGGTCGTCTAAAAAACTGTTCATAATCATCAATGAGTGGAGAGGCCAGGTGAATTAAACCGGGAACCGGAATATTGCGCGTAAAAGCGAAGGGTGGAAATGCAGTGAAGGATTGCTCAAACTGCCAAACTCCATTGAGTTGAATGACCTGTCGCGGAGCATTAGTTTGCGCGCCCAGCTGTAGAGAAACAATGAGCAACCAGATAAATTTGACTCGGTGCATCGTGTTAATTATATCAAAAGCACTAAAGCAATCTCAATCCATGATCAATAGCGACAAATTAAACAATTATCTCTGCCCAAAGACAGCCTTATAGAATAATCATCATTGATTCTGATTTAAATCATGCTGAGGAATTGCACCAAGGCCATAAAGAAAAAAATGAGAGTATCGGTGGTGCTCCTGACTATGTGGGTTATTGGGGCGGGGTTGGAAGGGGTTAACGAGATACTCTCATTTGATTTTTATCGAACTCTGCAGTGGAGTTCTTTCAAGGATAATCAGGGCAAACCTAATGAAATTGAGCCAAAAACACAAATAAAAAATTATTAATATGAATATATTTAGTATTTACATGCCGATTGGGTATATTCTATCCTTTTATAATCTAATTACTGTTATATTTAAGAGAAAGTACTTATCCATTGGTAATGATTTCGTCCTGATGGCGGTCACAATTGGGCCTTAGAAGGTACTTATTAGGTTAGAAAATAGCATGACTCATGAATATGACCATCGATTTACATACCCATCCCCAATACAAACCATTTGCGCACTCCTATTCGGCCATTAATCAACCCGGCTTACCTGGATCCTCCAGCACTCTATCATCTAGTCTTTGGCATAATGACCGTCCATCCATCCCGGATAAATTACTGAATATCTTCCTTAGCGTTACCCGTTTTTCGCAAGCTAATTTCTCCGCGTCCTTCCAGGGCAGGGTCATGGTGCAGGCTATGGCCCTTGGCTGCGTGGAGAAGTTTTTTTTTAAGAATAAATTGGGCACTTCTGATCTGGCTAATTTGATCGATGATTTTGCCGCCGGTTTTGGTCGTTACCGCATCAATACCATTGAACACATGCAGGACTATTGGCAGGACTTGCTGCAGGAATTTCAGTTTGTGATTAAAGGTCAGGGACAGGTGGTGAAGGTCGATGACACCTATGTTCGTTACCAAATCGTTCGTAATTATCCAGAGTTAAATAATTATCTCACTGAAAATAAACTACCCGGAGCCGGGGCAACCAGTCAACAGCCCTTAACTATTTCCATAATACCCACCATTGAAGGATTACATACCCTGAACAGTGGGCTGGAACAGCCCTGTAATCCGGATGCGGTGTTAAATCATGCCAAATTATTGAAGCAATTTCCATTCAAACCCTGGTGGGTAACTTTCTGTCACCATTTTTATAATGAATTGTGTGGACACGCCCGCAGTTTAAGGCAGGAAATCGGTAAAATTACGAACCAGGAAGAAGGTATCGAAAGTGGTTTTACCGCATTGGGCCGTGAGGTATTACATAGTTTATTGGACAATTCTGCTCATCAAAGAATCCTGATTGATATCAAACACATGAGTGCGCCGGCGCGCCGGGAATTTCTGCACCGGTGGAAGACAGATTATCAGCAGTCATTTCCTTTAATTGTGAGCCATGGGGTGGCCAACGGATTACCTACTTTAGGCGCCACCCAATCTCTCTATCCTTACCTGGGTGATAATTTTATTGTGCCCCTGGAACGTAAAAAAGGTGGTAATGGCCAACTCAAGGATCACAATCAAATCAATTTTTTTGATGATGAAATCCGGGCTATCGTGGAAAGTCAGGGCATTTTGGGCTTACAGTTGGATGAACGACGTCTGGCTAATCCTAAAAAAATAAAAACCGTTAAAATATCCCTGGATCGCGGGAAAGTGCGTGAATACCGCAGCGCACTGGTCTGGCAGCAGATACAGTACGTGGCGGATATGCTGGATGATCACCATTTGCCGGCCTGGGATCATTTGGCCATTGGTTCGGATTACGATGGGATGGTTGATCCGCTCAATTCATTTTGGACCCTCGAGGATTTTCCGGCCTTGCGCCACTATTTGTTAAAACACGCGGAAATCTATTTTACCGCCCGTAAAAAATTCAAATTGGCGGCAAACGCCATCACGCCGGAAGAATTGATGCAACGGATTTTTTCCACTAATGCCCAAGGTTTTTTCCAACGCTGGTTTAGCCCGCTGGCTTGACGGTCTGGCGCTTGCCATTTCGATAATTAAAATATTTTTAAAATTTTTATCAAACTGCGCAAATTGACTGCGCAGTAAGGTTAAATCTTTGTCCTATCAAAGTTCTCTGAAAGACCTAACCTGGATGAACAGGTTAAAGAAGTTATGTTACGGGCCGCAATGCCTACGATGAGTGTATCTAAATGCACCATGGTACAAACGCCGTGGCTGTTTTGTATGCCGCATGAAGTCTGTAGCGTGACTCATTCATGTGTTGCGGGTTCGAATCCCGTACCCAAGGCTATTTTGGGTTAGCTCAACGGTAGAGCAATGGACTGTTAATCCATGATGGAGATGACCCTCCCTAAAAGGTCACCTGAAGGTGTAAGAAACGTTCGATTCAACCCATTTAACAGACTTTTATTAGCTGGGTGGGGAGGATAATTCTGGATATTGACCTTGCAGTAGTCGTCCCCGTTTCAAAGATCAATCTTCATACTTACTAATTCCTACGGTTGTAAGGATAGGTTTGACTGAATAAAGTGATTCTGAACACGAACGTATACTCCGTCATGCTCCGGATGAAAATTTCATCACCTTCATTTTAAAAAATTATTAACAATCAAAATAATGGTTTATGTGGAAAAGAGTCAAAGTAAACGACTGGGAAAAAGCACTGGTTTTTAAAAGAAAACAACTGGTCAAAGTATTAAATCCCGGTAAGTATTGGGTATTCATATTTTATCGGATTGAAAAGGCCGATATTAATAAATTATTCACCACAAAATTTAACCTGGAGTACGTGCTAAAACAAGACATTTTATCCATGTACTTGGACATTTTAATGGTGAAAGACTATGAACTTGGAATCTTATATTTAAATGGAAACTTCCAATCGATCTTATTGCCTGGTCGTTATATTTTCTGGAAAAATAGCTCAGTATATACTTACCAGGTACTTAATCTAAATGTTTACACTATACCGGAAAACATTGAAATCAAAGTATTGAAAAGAAGTGAGTTTGCTCCATATGTGTTATCGTATTATATAGATGTTTACGAAAACGGATTGCTTTATGTGAATGGAGAATTTATTAAGGTCCTTGTACCAGGAGTTTATTATTATTTACTTGGTCAACAATCGGTAAAAGTAGTCATTGTAGATTTGCGTAAACAATTAATGGAGATCAGTGGTCAAGAGCTTTTAACTAAAAACAAAGCTTCTTTACGTATTAACTTTTACGCATTTTATCAAATTACCGATTTAATAAAGTCCATGGTCGAAAATAAGGATGTGACCAAACAATTATATACTCTGTTGCAATTGGGTTTACGTGAATTCGTCGGCCAATTGTCCTTGGATGAATTGTTGACAAACAAGAATGCAGTATCCGAGGCAGTAATTCAATTTATGATGCAGCATCTATCAGGCTTAGGTATTGAATTATCAGCGTGCGGTATAAGAGACATCATCTTACCAGGAGAGGTCAAAGAAATCATGAGCGAGGTATTGATTGCCGAGAAAAAAGCCGAAGCGAACATCATCACCCGCCGTGAAGAAACCGCCTCTACACGCAGTTTATTGAATACGGCAAAATTACTGGAAGACAACACCATGTTATATAAATTGAAAGAATTGGAGTATTTAGAAAAAATTGCCGATAAAATCCAAAACATCAATTTATCCGGAGGTGGTCAATTATTAGATCAATTAAAAGGTTTATTATTTAAAAACTAAAAAAGGATAAGGCCTGAGTACTCCTCAGGCTTTGTCATTTTTGGGAGGGTCATAAATCAAAGTAGCTTGTAACAGGAGTTTTTTTATACGGCGTCTAAATATCCCCGGGCCTAAAACTTCCACTCCTCCTCCAAATCCCAGAATCAACCTTTCCAATTCGTAATTTATTTTTACCCTCAACTCAATGATCACACCATCACCTTCTTTACTTATTAATTGTTGTGACCCATGCAATGGTTTAGTTAATACATAGGGTGCCAGTTCTTTATCTAAACGTAGTCTTACGACTTCCACGGGACTGCCTTGGGGAACAGTTACACCATAAACATGCTGAAAAAATTGTTTGGAATCAAATTGCTGATCAAGTTCAAAGGTTCTATTTTTATTGATCTGACATAGTTCGATACGATCCAAGGCCTGTACTTGGATAGACGGCTGACCTTCCCTCTTCCCCACCACGAACCACCGATTGTTAAATTCTTTAAGCAAATACGGATAAAAGTAAAATTCCAGCGCGTGTTTAGATTTAAAGGAGCGGTAAGTCATTTCCAAAGGAAACCGGTGCAATATCGCCTCATAAATTAACGGGATAAAACTTAGCCCTTTTAAATCCGGGTTATAATCTATGTCAATGATAGGTGGTCTTTTTGTTTTTGTGACCTGTACATAATCGGTTAACTTTTGTACAACGTCGCCCAATGCCTGAAATGCAGTAAACGTTTGAAATTGTTTTAACAAGTTGACTGCATCCGTCAATTGAACCAGGTCTTGCCGAGTCAATGGCATTTTGGTGATACTGTATGTGGGGTCTTCGTAGGTATAATATTTTTTCTCCCGAATGATGATGGGTGCCTGATAACCTAATTTATCAGATCGCATCATATATAAGTCAGCCTGAATCGTGCGCTTGGAGATTGGCTCTGAAGTGCCTTCATATTCATATAATGCCTCCGATACCTCTGTAATCAAATCGTCCAGGCTCCACTTCCGAAACCGGTTTTGCAGACATTCATCAATGGTTTTATAGCGGATTAATGCGTACCGGTTGGCAGGCATAACTTAACCTTTCTCATATCCATAATCCCGCTCCACCTTACAAATCCGGGCTTTGTAGGCCGAATACCATTTTTCCCGGCCATAACGCTGGGCGACGATATGTTCGGCATGTTGTTTCCACGCCCGGATGGCTTCCAGGCTTTCCCAATAAGACACCGTGATCCCTATACCAGCCCGGGCGCTTTCGTAACCCAAATAGCCGGGCTGACCTTTAGCTAAGCGCACCATGTCTTCTGCCATGGCCCCATAACCTTCGTCCACTTCGGTTCGTACGGAGGTAAAAATTACCGCATAATAGGGCGGCGACGGGGTAACTGCAATGGTCGGTTCCATAAGTGATTAATGTTTTTGCAGTTTTATCTGATGCTGCCCTTTAGGGCTGTTTATGCTCAATACATAAGTGCCTGGTGGCAGGTGATGAACCTGAATATTCTGTTTTGTTTGCTGTATGGGCCAGGTATTTAACCGTTGCCCTTGTAAATTATACAGCGTGAGATAACCCTGGTCAGGAAGTCCTTCGATCCACAATTGTTCCGTTACCGGATTGGGGAATGTTTTTATCCCCGCGAGAGCAACAACATTTTTAGTGGCGGTAGTTATTTCCCGGTATTGATTAAAAAATGGGATGACGTAACTTAAGGCAAATAACACACAATCCCCATGATCCGCCTCCGAGTTGACATCCACCGCTTGAATATCCTTGGCTCCCAGCGCACGCATGACCGAGTCAGCAAATATGGCATTAGTATACACCACCTGATCATCGGCTTTGCAATACACCAGACGCGTGGGACTCAGGGGAACCCAGCTATAGGTGTCGTTATCCTTCAAAGCTTTTGATAGAGCACTGGATGAATCCTGCAACTCGATAAAAATGGTATCCTTAAATAAAAATTTTACGATCGATTTGCCATGATTCTGTTGTAATAAAATATTTAAACTGTCGTGTAATTCAGTGACCGATAATTTTCCGTCGGCGAAAGATTGTGCAGGCCCTACAAAGGGTGCCTGTAGAAATTCGCCCAGGCTATCAAACAAATTATATGCGGCATCATAGGACAGTAACGTATAAACCGGGTAACCGGGATAAAAATATTCCTCTCCGGAAAGTAATCTGTTCACCATTTCCGTAGAGATCGAATAGGGTCCCGACATCGGTGCAGAAGCGGCGATATTAAATCCCTCCATCGCTCCCTCACCTGCCAACAGCCGATGCAGCGCCATGGCGGCATGACCACCCTGGGAATAGCCGGTGACAAACAACTGATCATTGAGTGAGACCTTTTTTTCAGCAAATAATTGCCCGGCGGCCAAAAACAAATCCCGCGCACTGGAGGCTTCCGTATCCGCATGCAGATAAGGGTGTAGCCCTTTAGAGTCACCTAAGCCAATATAATCCGCGGCAATACCAATGTAACCCAGACCGGCGCTGATAACCGTTACTAACGACTCAAAACTACCGCGAGAAGGCACCTCTTCACGATTATCGGCCGTACCGTGTTGATAAAATAATACCGGCCATTTAAATCCTGGTGTAGATGGAATGGCTACCACCCCGCTGGCGGTGTCCAATGCTCCATTCAAATGTGGGGTCAGGTATTGAACTTTATAGAGTGAAACCCCATGAGCGGCCTGAGCAGGTATACCCGACAGAAACAAATAAAAATTAAGATCATCCTTGGAAAACGACTGCACCAGACTCGCATTCAGAAAATGTTGGCCGGTGAGAGTCAGACTATAGCAGCACAAGATGGAAAAATAAATAGACCTAAGCATAACTGGGAATTTGGAATACATAAACATGATATTATTAATTGAGTAGCACTTAACAACAATTCTTGTTTATTCTGGATCGTGAAATTAGTCCTTTTAACGGGTCTGATTCCTCTTTTTTTTCAAAAATACTTAGCTTACACACAATTAACTCTCCTTCATAATGACCAGATACCTTTTAAGCATCTCCTTTATCGGGTTCTTTTACCTGCTCAGCGCCCAGGTGGATTTAATTCAAGTAACTGATCTCACCAAAATAAAACAACTGGGCGAAGTGACCTTGAGCCCTGATGGCCGGCAAGTTGCCTTTGTAGCCAAACACATTGAGCCCGACGAAAAAGCCTGGGAATATAAATACATCAACCAAATTTACCTAGCCGTCACCGAAGGCCCGGCCAATGTTCGTCAATTAACTCACCACCCGGCCGGAGCCAGTGAACCGGCCTGGTCTCCGGACGGACAAAAATTAGCCTTTACCCGCAACGTGGAAGGCAAAAGTCAAGTATTCATCTTATCACTGTCCGGAGGAGAACCTGAACAAATAACCACCTCCAAATACGGCGCCGGAACACCGGTCTGGTCACCTGACGGCCAAAAACTAGCCTACACTACTACCCTCTCTTTAACAGAATTAATGCAAGACAGTACCCTCAATCCAGCATTGGCCTTACCGACCTGGCCGGGAGAAAAACCGGGCTTTCCTGGTAATCAGCATCTGAGTAAATCTACCGTTAAGGCTGATCCCAATGGTACTCTGGAAGAAATCCGCGCTTACCTGGTTCAAAATGAACAAGACCAGAAAGCTAAGGTGGTCAACAAACTTAACTTACATCAGGAAGCTACCGTTTCTTCCGCTTTATATTTTTCACATCTATGGATCACAGATCCGTATCCAACAGCTACTGCAAAGCCCCTGACCACCGGTTTTGGTTCATACAGCGATCCCCAATTCAGTCCGGACGGGAAAACGGTTTTTTTTCAAGGCGATGTTTTTAGGAATATTTCTCCTGATCGGGAACAAGACAACGCATTTTTTGCCGTGCAAAGCGATGGATCAGATTTTCGTACCATTCTGGAACAAGACGGGATAGCTTTCAACGGCTTGAAAATATCTCCCAGCGGAAAATGGCTGGCATTCCAAATAGCCAAACCCAATACGGTGACCATTCCGGAGCTGGCCATTATGCCTGTCGGCGGTCGAGGGGCGGCAGATTTTATCACTTACAAATTTGATCGCAACAAGGGTGACCTGGTGTGGAGTAAAGATGAAGCTTTTATTTATTACACCTCGCCGAGTAATGGGGGTGTCATCCTGTCCCGGGTAAACCGGATGGCCCGCACTACCGAACATCTAAGCGGATACGATATGGGGGTGGGTGGCTTTGATGTAGGTAAAGATAAACTGGTCTATGTTAAAACTGAAGTCGCCAATCCTTATGAACTCTTTGTCGCCGACGGGCGTCTGCAAAATTCGCGTCGGTTAACGGATTTCCACACCGCCTGGCTAAAAAATAAAAAATTAAGCACGCCGCAGAAAAAAACCTTCGTAAACAATCTGGGTCAAACGGTAGAGTACTGGGTGATGAAACCCATCAACCTGGAAGCCGGAAAAAAATACCCCATGATCCTGGAAATTCATGGGGGACCAACCGCCATGTGGGGCCCGGGCGAAAGCAGCATGTGGCACGAGTATCAGTATTACTGCAGCCGGGGTTACGGTGTCGTGTACGCCAATCCACGCGGGTCC
>JAYRWN010000223.1:0-1529 GCA_041917975.1 Saprospiraceae bacterium
CAATTATTAAACTAATTTTTTTTGACACAACCTAATCCTTACCAATTTACCAGCTTGGAAGCTGTACCTCTACAGAACATCCTCGATGCGTTTAACAGAGCTTTTGTGGACTATTTTGTCCCCATTGTCTTTACCTTGGATCAATTTAGATTAAAAATAGACCTGGAGGACATCCAGCTAAAGTATTCCGTGGGATGTTTTATCCATGGTCAGTTGATTGGATTCATCCTGCATGGAAAAAGAAAGCTGGCCGGTAAAACAATTTTATATAATGCAGGTACCGGACTATTGCCAGAATACAGAAATAAAAAATTAGTCCGGCACATGTATAATTATTTTCTAACCCAACCACTAACAGCAGGTATAAACAAAATAGAACTTGAAGTAATTACTGAAAATATTCAAGCCATTCGCGCCTATGAGCATGTGGGTTTTTTAAAAAAAGAAATAGCTATATATTACAAGATTCCGGTGGCTGATAAAAGTAATTTAATTAACCACCAAATTTTTGAATGTCTGGATGATTTATGTATTGATAAACGGGAATTCTGGTTTAAGAGGCCTTTTTGGCAAAATGACCTTTTAGGAAAATACCGTGATTACCCTTTTTATAAATGTATTGCCGCCAGGTCAAATAATAAAATTACCGGGTATGCTATTATTAATACTGATAACCACCGCATAGTGCAAATAGCTACTCATAAAAATTATCGCCGCCAGGGCATAGCATCCGGACTACTTGATTATCTAGGTAAAAATTATGCCCACAAGTTATATTTTATAAATGTCAGCGAAAAAAATACCAAACTGATTTATTTTTTAGTCAACCAGGGCGCGCAGGTGTATTTAAGGCAATATAAAATGGAACTGGTCATTAAGAATTAAAAACGATCATCTGGTTAATTCTCTGGCTGATGAACGGCTGTTGAAACGACAAGCCGTTGTTTTTATCGGTGAAAGAAATTCTGGCAAAACAGAACTAAGGACTAAGGACGAAGGGTTTTGGAATAAAAGTTTTTAAACATCACCCGGCTGTTGCCCAGAACTTGTCCCGCACAAGCGGGATGGTCGCGGATAATGTATTGATAGGCATACCCGGCGCCTTTCGGCACCACCCGCCCTCCGGCAAAATAGATGGCCTCCAGGGTGCTGCCGGTATATTCCAGATTATCCAGATATCTTTTCTCGCTGATCACTCCGCCATTATTTACTTTTTTAAGCCATTTATTACCTACCTCACTGCGTTCAGCAGGCAGGCCTGCCTGCGCCATCGTGCTCGGCAGGCAAGCCCGCAGCGTCGTAGGTCCAGTCCATATAGTTACCACCGCTGTAGGTCACCCGCAACGGTAAATTAAGAAATAGATGGTCAATAGTGAAAATATTTTATGCAAAAATAGAACATACCTAGTTGAAGCCGTCTATTGGGACTTCCACAAAGCTGGCCGATGGCTTGGAAGTTTCTCTTGATTATCTTGTGAATGATGTGACTTGAAGGTCTTATCAAAAAACTTTGCAACGTCTTATAGGAG
>JAYRWN010000224.1:0-39490 GCA_041917975.1 Saprospiraceae bacterium
TAATTTTATTTAATTTTTATTGGTCCGAGAAATATTTAAAGTGATTCGTTGGACCAACCAGTTATGTTTACTCAGAGTATTCTTAATCAGGCTTAGATTCGACGGGCTGTTTATTAATTTTTTATACATGCGGAATAATGATCAAGTGGCATGGCCTGTTTGGAATTATGGCTGTGTTTTGCACACTACGCCATTGAATTTCCATCTCCAGCCTTGCTAAGGTCAATCCGTTTGGCCTGGTTTTTGAATTAGAGCCATGTTAAGTGCCTTATACCAATCCCGTCTAGATAATCAAATTATTAGTCATTAAGTAATCTAGTTATGGGTAGATATTATTATCTCCTGGGGATAAGTGTATTATTACTTTTTTTGGTGAGCTGTCAACGGGCCGAAATAAGTCTGAGTGGTGTTTATGAACAAGAAATCATGGATTTGGGTTTTGACATGGACCAACCCAGTGCTCTCAAACATTATTTGCGACTGGATGATGGTAGCCGGATACAAATGGTTTTTAACTTAGAAAATGAGTCTTTCCAACCTGGTGAACGACTGCAAGTTTTGGAACCAGGTTATCTGGCAGATCAAACGATAGAAGTAAATGCTAAAAGCGTTTTTCGTCGCGATAAATCTATAAATCAAGGCGATTCCGGTATAGAGCTTAAACAACGCACTGGAAGAAATATCCTGATCGTACTGGTCAGTGATGTAGATTTTGCAAATCCCTACTCAGGGTCAGAAATAATGAATATGGTTCAGGGTGATCCATTACACGTTTCGGGGTTTTATCAGGAGATCAGTAATGGGCAGATTCAGTTTAATGCCCAATTTACTTCACTAAAAATCCAGGAACAACTGCAATGCAATACATACTGGTTGGAGCAAAATTTGGCTCCTCTGTTAAAAGCGCAGGGCTTTAATACCAAAAATTTTCACCACCTGCTTTTTGTTACTTACGGGCAGTGCTCATATATTGGGTTAGCCCGGATCGGAGGAACCATAGCTCATGTGGATGAACCCAGTCCTTATGCCATTGCCCATGAATTGGGACATAACCTTGGTTTGGGTCATGCGTCCGGGTTTGTCGATGGTACGTGGAGGGAATATGGAGAAAATTCGGCGGTTATGGGCAGTGGGTATCACCGGATGAATGCACCGCATTTGGTTCAGTTGGGCTGGACACCAACCGGTAGTGTTCAGACCATAAAAACCAAAGGAAGATATGTGCTAAACAGTTTGTATCCGTTGCGTAAATCGTCTATCATGACCTACGATGCGGGTGGAAACCGTTATTATATTTCGCTGCGCTCGGCAGACGGAGAATTTGATCAGACTTTAGCCTCCAGCCTGGCTGCTAAAGTGCACGTTCACACCAATCTGTATTTCTCCAAGCTGGAGCGGGTGATGGATGTGGGAGAAAGTTTCGTATTTCCAAATGGATCAGCTATGCTGGTAGAGTTCATCGGGCCGGATCAAGCCAACCTTAAATTACAGTGAGTTTGAAAAATTAAAAGGATGGACTGTTTCCAGCCCATCCTGACCTGTTTTCGTCGATTTTGCAGGGGTTTTAATATACCTGAGTCTAATGACTCAGGACAAATTTCTTTACAAAGACATTTTTTTGGTCAATCAGTTGACATAAATAAGAACCGGCCGGCAAGTCAGACAAAGATTGCAGACTACCATCCTGAATGCGTTGGTCCAGCAGGATTTGACCATTTAAGTTATAGATACGCAGGGTAGCTTTACCTTCTACGGTCTTGGTAAACACCTGCAGACTTTTAGTTACGGCGTTAATAGTGACCAAAGGTTCCCACGCGGGGGAATTAAAATCGACCTGGATAATTTGCGAATTGGTAGATTGGCCGTCCAGATCTTGTTGCACCAACCGGTAGTAGTTGTTACCGTTGACCGGGCTTTTATCCACGAACTGGTAGTCAATCAAGGTGTTTGAGTTAATAGCTCCGTTCAGTTGACCGATCACCCGCCAGTTGGTGCCGTCGGTGGACTTTACGATTTTAAACATTTCGTTATTTACCTCCTGGGCGGTTTGCCATTCCAGTTTGACAAATTTTTGTTCCGCCTCGCCGGTAAAAGAAACTAAAGAGATTGGCAAAGAACCCTCATTGCCAGCGCATGAGGTTCCATTGCAATTTTGTCCAGTAAATCCTGACCATGATAAGGCTCCGTATTGACCACTTGAGGAAAAAGTTATGTTGCAAGGTGCGGTAAAAGATCCGCTTTTAGCAAAAGATTGATCTTTAGTGCCAAAAAAGCTATATTGGGTTTCTCCATAAATAGTCCCATTGCTTCCCACAAAATAATAATGTAAACATTTATTGCCCGCTGTTGGGTTAAGTACGGTAAAGGAATAATTATAAGTACAATTCCCACTTCCTGGACAACCAGTACAAGTTGGACCAGAAACTGAATTTATTTCAACAATCGGGCAAGCTTGGCCTAGTAACCCATTGGTCGTGAAAAATAAAGCAATAAATAGGGGTAAGGAATTAAATACAAGCGTGTAGATTTTTTTCATAAAAATAGATTGATTGGTTTAAGAATATTCGTTGACAACGTTTTGTCAACAACATAACTATTAGATTGGTCGAATCGGTTGTTTTTAGTGGTAGTCTTAGGCTTGAGCCCATACAAGCATGCGGGGGGGACGAAATGATGGGCTATAAAAACTAAATAGAAAGATAAAAGCCAGGTGCCTTTATGCTGGTTTGATAAGCATTTATTGGTATCATTGGTTTAAGAATTTGGGTATAAAAATTACTCTAAATTTACGCTTTCTGACTATGGTGATTGAATAGAATAACTTTCTTCTAAATCAAATGTAACGAGAAAAAAAGGAGAAATACAATTTTTTTTTGGTTTTTTCTCCAGCCGTGAACTTAATGACAGTTGGCTTTATTTTCAAATAACCTGAGTTAAATAGCGTCACTTTAAATAATAATTTGGTTTTTAGTTACTTAAGCATATCTAAAAGACCCATAAACTTTTTTAGTGACCTGCTGTCGCCCAATTCATTCAGACCGGCTGTATAATAACTATCCATAAATGGTCCGGCCCCAGCCCAAACGGTTTGCATCACTCCCAGGTAGCGTGATTTCAAGGTCTCCGATGCGTTCTTGCGATAAATAAAGTGGTTTTTAAATTGTTCTTCCATCACCTCCGGCTGGTTCCATGGGCAGGCCACCACCGCCAGTCCTTTCATAGCAAAAAGAACAGGAGTAGGGTATGCTTTTTTATAATGCCAGTCACAGATGACCACTTCTTTGGCAATGAGATCAATGGCCCGGGCGGTATTGTTCATGCTGGCTTCCCAGAGCCCTATACCCGTGGTTTTTCCATCCAGTAGTCGGTCTCCCCAGATCCATAAATTATACCCATTGGCAGCCAGATGATTATTGATTGCGTTCACCTCTTGGGCAAACAGGGTAGCGGGATCCAGGCCTGAACATCGGGAACAACTGTCCATGGCCAGGTAAAACACCTCGTCCATACCGGCATGAAAGGTGGTAGCATCGCAGGCTTCCATGAGTTCATCCACCAGGGCAAAAACCACTCCATGCACATCCGGATGATTGGGACAGTAACTTTTACAGTAAAGACCCTCCGCATTTGGCCAGGTGTATTTTCCAGGCATCGTAATATGCGGAGTTTCGTCAAACTGTGGAAAATGGGTCAGTAAACGACCGGTTTTTTCCGCCCAACTTTGGTGCCCCAGAAGATTAATCATCGGGATGAGGTTGATCTCATAACTTTTACATAAATCAGCTATTTGTTTCACCTGATCGCGGGTTAAAGGCAGCGAATCCCTAAGTTCCGGAAAGGATTCATAGGCATAATTATAACCGAACCGCAATACCAATGTGTTAATGTGTTTAGGGCCTAATTCCTCATCAATAAAGCGTAAAAATCGTTCGACATCCGGGCTTTTTGGTGCAGAAATGCATAATCCACGCACCGGAATCAGGCTGTCTAACTGGCTTTGTGCCCAGCTCATTTGCACACTCGATACGAGAGCCAATAAACAGCAAATTAACCGGGAATATGTCGGGGTCATAAAAAAAGTATTAGGGTTTATCCATTTTTCCCAGAGAAATCATGTTGGCAAACAACCGGTAAGCCCCGGGCACGCCTGCCGGAAGTTGTCTAAAAAAGGCCAGGCCGGTATAAATAAAATGCCCTTTGCCATAGTCAGCAACCAATAAACTGCCTTCCAATGGTTTCTCGCCCTGATCATGACAGCTGAGGATAGGTGTGAACCGGCCATCCCATTGGTTGGCCACATACAAGGCTCTTTCCTGCACCCAACCATCAAAATCCTTTGGAGTAATTTTGTTCGGGTAATTTAATACTGGATGGTTCTGGGCTACTAAAGTCACCGGGGCATTTTCTTCCGTGATCCTTTCGCGACCTATTTTAAAGTCGTAAGGACCAAATCGGGATACTTTTAGGTTACCGTTGGTATTATATTGGACAATCACATTACCGCCTTGTTCGGTGTAACGAAAAAGATCAGGCATGACAAATTCCAGGCGATCTTGGGTGTTGTAAGCTCTGACCCCCAGAAGGATAGCATCATATTTGGAGAAATTACTTAGGTTCCATTCGGATTCCGATAAGATAGAGACCTGATAACCCATTTGAATAAGACTGGCCGGGATGTCATCACCAGCCCCGGGAATATACCCAATGTGCTGACCGGTGCGGTGTAAATCTACATGAGACCAGGTTGCTTCAGCCCGGGGTGTAATGGTCTGCAAAGGGATATGGTCATAGTCGATCTCCAACCATTCACGATCAAATCGTCGGCCGTCAACGATGGCATAGGCGATAACATTACTTTGGACATAATCTTTGGGGGGTGTGACCTTAAAAGTAAAACTTTTTTCTTCGCCCTTCCTGGCCAGTTTAAATGGGTGTTCTGCAGGGATTAATCCCCAAGATGCCGGAACATCCAAACGCATCACGCCATGTAAATTATCATCTGTAGCTTTAACTTTTACATGTATATCCTTGTCCATACCGCCATAAAACACCGTGCCTTTTTCCGGAAGATTGAGGTAGACCGGGTCTACGATTTCAAAAGGTTGAAAGACTTCCCCCTTAACCGGGTCACGTTTTTTAAATACCACCGGTTGTTTAATGGTTAGTTTTTCATCCAATACCTCTACCTCCAGGTGAACATGAAATTCGCGAGGTGTCTCGGGTAGCCCAATGAGTTGCTGATCAGGAACCTCAAAACGTCCCACCAATGGTTTAACATTCAGCCAATAGGCGTTCGTTACCGTTAAACTTTCAGGAATGACCATTTTGCTTTTTAGGGTTTGACTCAGATTTGCCCCTAAATTAACGGCCCAATTTAAAGAAGCCTGGCTAGGATGTACTACAGCATGGGATAATTTGACCGAAAGGTTACTCCGATTGACCAATTCAAGGTTAAGTTCTACTGAATCACCAGGAACCCCGTGTGCCGTGTTAGCATAAACTTCTGTGTATAACCCCAGGCAAGCGAAGATGATTTGATCTATCAGGGCTAGTTTGCGTTCGCGCCAAAGACCAGGAGACAACTGGCTAATCAATTTGCGGACTTCAATAAGAGCAGATACAGACGATTCAGGTTTTTGGAACAGATAATTTTTTTCAATAGCGGAAATTTTTTGACCGATGACATCTCCTCCTTTTACTCTGCTCCAGGAGGTATTTATCCCATCCAACAAATCTTTACCAGACGGAGAATCCCCTTTCAGGAGTTCGAGATATTCCAACCGGTCGCCTCGAGTGCCCAGAACCCCAAATCCCTGGCATTTATGCTGGCTGCGACTTTCTGCGGATATTTCGGTGTTAGACTTGCCTTTAAGCGGATAATAAGTGCCAATATCTACCGTCCAAAGGTGTGATTTATCTATTTTAGCAAAGGCCTCTTCACTCCCGTACCACCACCAGGAGGTATTGAGGAATATTCGTTTGGGTTGCCACGGTTCTGTCCATTTAAAGTGTTCAGGATATTTTGAGCGGTCATTGGCCAGATCAAATGCATCGAGTGCCAGGAGAGCGGAAGCAACATGATGTCCATGATTACCCTGAGGACGGCGGTGATCAAAGCGGTTGATTATTACATCAGGTTGCAGTTGGCGCATAGCCCAGACCACATCAGACAATATGGCTTCTTTTCCCCAAATCTGCATGGTTTCGTCAGCCGTTTTCGAATACCCAAAATCGTTGGCGCGGGTAAACATCTGGTGCCCTCCGTCAATACGCCGGGCCGCCATGAGTTCTTGTGTTCTCAATACGCCCAGAAGATCCCTGATTTCAGGACCGATTAAATTTTGTCCCCCGTCACCACGGGTCATGGATAAATAATACACATCTATTTTTCGTTCATTGGCCAAATAAGAAATCATCGCCGTATTCTCATCATCAGGGTGGGCGGCAACGTACACGACGGTACCCAGGACATTTAGTTTCTGAATCATTTCAAAGATGTCGGCCGAAGTATATGATTTTGGCGCTTGTGCGATCAGCTGGTAGTTAACCAGACTGAAAATAATAGAGACGATGAGAAGAGGTAATTTCATTGGTCGAAAGTACTAGGTTTTATTTACTGATTGCTAAGGTATTAACAGTATTCTTTCAAAGCAGTTTCCTAACCGTACATTTAAGTTTTTTAACATAAGTTTATATTTTTGGAGCTAGGGTAGTTAATACGCGCATTGAATGATCAAAATAATCCAAGGTTGCATCAGCATGGTGATGCTCGGCTTTACTTGGACTTTATGGGGCCAAGAGACCACGGTTAATGTGCAAATTGAACTATCGGTGGCCACAAAATTGTATGAAAGCTGGCAACCTCATGGCAGATTATTAATCTTCTTTACTAAGGAAGAAGGCATAGAACCGCGCACCTTAACGTGGCCTTCCAAAGGGAACCATATTTTGGCCATGAACATAGACGATTGGAAACCAACGGAATCTAAGTGGATCAACGCGGACCATAAAGTGCTCAGTACTAAATATCCACTTAATCGTTTTCCGTCCGGTGAATACTACCTGCAAGCGTTATGGGATCAGGATCAGCAGGAGTCGCGTATTGATGCGCCAGGCAATTTATACAGTGAGGTGAAGAAAGTGGTTATTAATCAGAACCAAACCATCCGTTTGGTGGTCGATCAGATAATTCCACCCCGAGGACTTATCGTCCATCCTTTGGTGAAAGAAATAACCTTTAAATCTACAGTTCTTTCAGACTGGTGGAAAAAAGACGTCTACTTAAAAGCTAGTTTGCTGCTTCCTGCATCTTACGCACGCGAACCAGAAAAAAAGTATCCGTTACGGGTGAATATTTCGGGGTACGGCGGTCGTTACACTCGGGTGAATTGGACCGTCCAGGATTCGGCGTTTATGGTTTGGTATAATGGGCCTGATGGACCAGATGTCATTACATTATACGTGGACGGAGAGGGACCTTTTGGCGATTGTTACCAATTGGACTCCGAGAATAGTGGTCCTTACGGCACCGCTTTAACTTCTGAATTAATCCCATATATCGAAAAAACATTCCGGGCAAGGGGCAACGCGAATTCCAGATATGTCGATGGTTGCTCGACAGGCGGGTGGGTGTCCTTAGCCTTGCAATTATTCTATCCGGATTATTTTAACGGAGCATTTTCTTACAGTCCGGATGCAGTTGATTTTGAAAACTGGCAATTAATCAATATTTATAAGGATAATAATGCTTTCATCAATGAGTATGGTATATCTCGGCCCATAGCTCGGGAGGTCAGTGGTGAGCCTATAATGACGATGCAGGAATTTATCCAATACGAAAATGTATTAGCACCAACAAACACTTACGTGACATCAGGAGGTCAATTTAGTGCATTTACTGCGCTATACAGCCCGAAGGGATCTGATGGGTTACCGATCCCTTTGTTTGATCCGCACACCGGCGTCATTGATCAAAACATTGCCAAATTATGGAAGTACGACTTAAAAAGGCATATTCAAAACAACTGGTCAGATCTAGGGCCTAAACTTCAAGGTAAATTATGGATTTGGATGGGGGATATGGATAATTTTTATTTAAATCCGGCCTTACGCACCTTGGAGACATTCCTAAAAAGTACCACTAACCCGGTTTCCGATGCAGTCATCCAATTTAGTCCCATGTGTGGTCATTGTGATCATTACAGTGAAAAGGAGGTGCTGCAGATGATTCAACAAAGGGATTCTAAATAAATTTTTAGTAGCCGGCTATTGGTATTGAATATAAATTGGTTTAGGATATAGTTCCAAAACTTCGGCAGGGGACATCACTCGTTTATTTGGCGATAACCGGGCATCGTTTTTATAAAACAATTTAAAACCGGTGAACTGGACCGGTTGCCGGGTGATATAACTACGATACGAACTTTCTTTTTTCGGACGATCTCCAAACCCATCCATGTGCATAACCACTTGTACTTCCTGAGTGGGTTTTATTTTCTGACTATTGGTGATCATACCGTTGGTAAAACGATGGACAATCAGCATTTTGGGTGGAATATTTTCACGCTGGACCAGGTCTGAAAGGTAGCGGATAGCATAATTAATATCTACTGCATCAAAAGTGCCTACGGCCACACATGGAACTTGTCCGTTTTTCATGCTATACTCCGCATCAATGCCCAGATGCACATTTGGAAGTTTTAAATAATTTTCCAATGCTGGAATTTCTTCCTCCAGAGTACTGTGCCCGACTTGTATGTCAATAAAAACCAATGCATCAATTTTCTCAGCTATGGCCAGGACTTTATCGATCTGGTGGAAGGGCATGCGTAGACGGTATTTATTTCCTTTCCCAGGATCTGGCTGAGCGGTCACTGCTATATAATGTAAAGCGGGAATAGCAGGAGTGGAGGTATCGGCGGCATTCCACTCCTCGACTTCGGATTGGAGCTTAGCTACCATTTGTTCTTCAGGAAGTTCTCCCAATATGCCCATACCCTTCGAATATAAATTACCATAATAAGCGATGATGCGTTTAAAAGGAAGTATGGCTCCAGGAAGAGGATGGGGACCTATAATGGGCCAGATCATGGAGTCTTTGGTATTTAAAATTATAACCTGCCGGTCGTATGCCGGAGTATCCAGAACCTCTACATCCGAGGCAGATGATATCTCGATAACTGATGGGCTATCCACATTAGAAGTGAGGATGGCTTGCATGGGGAGAGTAGTTTTACCTTCTGATGCTACACAGCCTGTCAATTCCATGAGCAGAAGTATGGATAATCCTGCCACTGTACCGCCCACAACTCTGTAAGTCATAAAAATCCGTTTTTTAATGAAATAAAAAGCGGACAAAACTAGTAGAAATATTTAAAACCTAAATAAGTATTACACGGGAATGTTATTTATACATAACTGATTGTAAGATATTAATGTAAGTAATTAGTGACGGGGTTAGTAAATTATGGATGCTGAAGGATTATTTTTTTTACATTTTTTTGTGTACTGGATTGATAATGAATAAAATAGATGCCCGGCGGTTGTCCGGTTAGGTCCAGTTGATATTGACCATAACTTTGGGTCAGGCGATGGGTGATAGCCTTCCCATGCTGATTGAATACGCTTATTTGCCGAGGGTCAAATGGACCAGACAAGTTGGCCGAGAAAGTTTGCCGGGAAGGATTTGGATACCATTGCGGTTCGACAGCATGAACATAAACTGATTTCCATGGAAAATGTTCTTTAGTCCCATCCAGATCTACAGCCGTTAACCTTATGTAAAGCAGGGAAGTATGGGCAGTACCGTGATATTGATACACATTTTTGGCGTGTCCGATGGCAGATTCCTGGTGGACAGTTTGGATGGTTTTCAGGTCTGTACTGGTTTCAACTAAATAGTGATCCAAATCGATTTCATCGGCCGTTTCCCAGTGCAGGGTAAATTGATTACCTGAACTAATCAATTTATAATTAACCATGGTTACCGGTAAGACCTGATTGGAGATTAGCTGATATAATGAACCATCTAAAGTAGCGAAATACAATTCCCCATTCTGATCTTCACCAAATGTGGTGATTCTGCTGATAAAGATACTGCTTTGTCTGAACACGGTGGGAATATTGCCATTCATGCGCAAAGCCCACATCCTTTTGTCCACATAATCCGCAAAAAAATAATAGCCTGACAAAGACGGGTATTGCGAGCCCCGATAAACATAACCACCGGTAACGGAACGTCCACAATAGGTGGTGTCGGCACAGCCCGCATCCGGATGTCCATAAACGTATTGCGGCGCAGTGTGAGTTATTGCCGGACAGTTGGCATAACTGACTGAACCCTCAAAGCAGCGCCAACCATAATTTTGACCGGCTACTCCGGCCGGTTGAATATTAATCTCTTCCCAGGCGCCTTGACCTACATCGGCGATCCATAGATCACCGGTGCCCCGGTCAAACGCTATCCGCCAGGGGTTACGTAAACCGTAAGACCAGATTTCTGGTTTTTTATCAACTTGACCTAGGAAGGGATTAGAAGCCGGAATCAGATAGGGCTCGTTTTCTGTATTGATGTCAATGCGCAGGATCTTGCCCAACAAATTACTCAGCGTTTGGGAATTGTTCTGCGGGTCTCCGGCAGAACCTCCGTCTCCGGTAGCAATGTATAAATAACCATCCGGTCCAAAAGCTAAATCTCCACCATTATGGTTACTAAATGGTTGTGAAAAAGATAAGATAATTCGTTCAGATGAAGGGTCAGCCAAATTGGGATTATTGGCACTTACTTTAAAGCGTGAAATAATGGAGAAAAAAGTTCCATTAACATCCGGTCCTGTATAATTGACATATAAATAACCATTGGAAGCGAAATTGGGGTGAAACGCCAGCCCGAGCAATCCACGTTCGCTGGTGGTGGATACCTTGCTACTCAAATCCAGGAAAATCCCGGTTACCTGTTTGTTTTGAATCACTTTGATGCGACCACTCTTCTCCGTGATAAAGAGACGATTACTACCATCACCAGCATTGGTTATGTCCGTGGGTTGCGATAATCCACTGGTAACAAGTATTTCATCCGCAACCGGTTGGGCGTGAAGAAAACCTAAAATTGACAGGAAAAAGAAGCTAACCCCGAAGAATCTGGACATCATACTAACTAAATTAAAAAATGAAGCTAATGGATTGTACAGAGGGAACTATCCCAACCTAACGCATCTGGGTAACTGTTTGGTGTGTGTTAATTTTTAAAATTTGCATTATATGTCCAAATACCGTCCCATGACTTTAAAGATGCGGAAATATTCCAATAAAAATCCATCATGTCCAAAATCGGAATGGATGATTTCTAAGGCGGCATCAGGAATGTGTTGGGCCAGGTATTCCTGTTCTACAACTGGAAACAAAATGTCATGATCAATGCCGATGATCAGGGTGCGACTTTTCACCGCTTTCAAAGCTGCTGGAATGCTTCCACGATGGCGACCCACATGATGGGTGTCCATAGTTTTACTCAAAGACAAATACGCCAGCGGACGAAATCGATTGCTTAGTTTTTCGCCCTGGTAACGTTGATAGGTACTGGCTTTATGGTCACTTAACGTATTATCCGCATCCATTTGGGTAGCATCATAGGTGAGATAATGCCGGTAAGAGATCATCCCCACGGCACGGGCAGCTTGCATCCCTCTGACCCCTGCACCTGCATGTTCACCGGCAAACGTCGGATCCGCCTGGATGGCCAGGCGTTGGGATTCATTAAAGGCGATGCCCCATGGGGAATGACGGGCATTGCAAGCGATAAGCAGGGATTGATACACTTTATCCGGGGCCATAATGGTCCACTCCAGTGACTGCTGGCCACCCATGGAACCGCCTAAAACCAAATGAATGCGTTCAATGCCCAAATAATCAGCCAACAGCAATTGAGCCCTCACCTGGTCGCGAATGGTAATCAATGGAAAATCTAACCCATACCGCTGTTCGGTGATCGGATTAATCTCATCCGGCCCTGTGCTGCCGTAACACGAACCGATCATGTTGGCACAAACAATAAAATACTTGGCGGTATTAAAAACTTCCACTTCGTTCCAAAATCCCGGCCACCATTCCTGAGGGTTTGCATTTGCGGTGAGGGCATGGCATACCCAGATGACATTGTCCCTGCTCTCGTTCAACAAACCATAGGTCGTATAAGCCAAAGTCAATCCGGGGAGACTAGCACCGTTTTCTAACTCAAAAGGTTGAGAATATTTAAACAATTCCATGTTTTCAAACAAAATATATTTCTAAATAAAGCCAATCACTGGTGGCCAGGGAATATAATAATTTACGCAAAAACACCATCGAAAGCTTGTTCAAAATCGCTGAGTATATCATTAATATGCTCAATACCTACCGACACCCGCAGTAAATTCGGGACAACTCCGGAAGCCAATTGTTCAGTATCAGTAAGCTGTTGATGCGTGGTGGCCGAGGGTTGGATAATCAGGGTTTTGGCGTCGCCCACATTTGCCAGATGACTTACTAACTTAAGCTGATCTACGAATCCGGTAGTTTCTTTTTTGGTCCCTTTTAATTCAAAGGAAAGCACCCCGCCAAATCCATGCTGCAAATATTTTTTAGCCGTTTTATAGTAGGGACTAGATTTAAGGCCTGGATAGTTTACTTTGGCTACCCTGGGATGTTTTTCTAACCAATTAGCCAGGTGTAGGGCGTTGTCAGCGGTACGCTGGACCCGTAAAGAAAGCGTTTCGAGACCTTGCAGCAATAAGAAAGAATTGAAAGGACTCAGAGCCGGGCCAAAATCACGTAACCCTTCTACACGGGCCCGGATAATGAATGCAATGTTGCCAAAAGGGCCATTACTGCCAAAAACTTCCCAGAAATTTAAACCGTGGTAACCTTCTGAGGGCTCGGTGAATTGTGGGTACTTGCCATTTCCCCAGTTATAATTTCCGCCATCAACAATAACACCCCCAATGCTGGTTCCATGGCCACCGATCCACTTCGTCGCAGAATGCACGACCACATTGGCACCCCACTCAAAAGGCTTGCATAAATACCCTCCCGCACCGAACGTATTATCTACTATTAAGGGGAGGTCATATTTTTTGGCCAGTGTGCTCAAGGCTTCAAAATCTGCTACATTAAATCTTGGGTTTCCGATGGTTTCTACGTAAATAGCTTTAGTCTTCTTATTGATTAGTTTTTCGTAATCGTTAATTTTTTCTGATTTAGTAAACAACACTTCAATGCCAATTCGCTTAAACGCGACCTTAAATTGATTGTAGGTCCCGCCGTATAAATTGGATGAGGAGATAAAATTATCACCGGCTTCCAGAATATTATTTAATGCAATAAATTGGGCTGCTTGTCCGGAGGAAACTGCCAAAGCGGCAACACCACCTTCCAAAGCAGCTACGCGTTTTTCGAAAACATCGGTGGTCGGATTCATGATTCTGGTATAGATGTTCCCGAATTCGCGCAAGGCAAATAAATTTGCCCCGTGCTCACTGCTGTTAAACACATAAGATGAAGTTTGGTAAATCGGAACCGCCCGGGCATTGGTAGTTTTTTCGGCTTGTTCGTAACCGGCATGTAATTGTAATGTTTCAAAATGTAACTTACTCATGTTGGACAAATTTTTAGATTTATGATAACTGTGAAGGAAATCGCTGAACGGCCAGGTCTAAGGGCAGATTAGTAAATGACATAAGGCAGAATGCAACCCGCAGACCACTCGTGGAAGAAATTAGTTTCTCTCCAAAAACAACAGACCTAACTAAAAAATAAAACATGCATGAATCGATTGTTTTATATTTCCAAAAAAGTTGGCGGGAATTAGCACCTTGTCAGCGATGTAAGCTTACAGGTTGCTAGGACTTCATAGAGCCCGGTCTCTTCATCCTTCTGTATAAAATCAATCCGCTTTCAGAATTGACTGGGTGCAATATTAAGAAGGATAGGTTATATTTTCAACTTATGTTGGATTTTTTTTCTTAAGTCTTATGGTATTAGTAACTTGACTATAGACTGGAAAATTATTGAAGTTTTTTGGCCCTTGGATAGGGGTATGCCGGAATTGCGGGGTGATAAAAAACAACTATAAAGTACTTATTAATAAGCCTATAAATATGATATAAATATTAATTTAAACATAGATTGGTATCCTTCGTTGATTACTTGTGATCCGATAGTGGCCTTTTTTATAAAAATTGCGCTTTTTTCATTTTCAATTTTTTTGCGATGATTTCTGTAATTATTCCCACACTCAATGAAGAAAATACCATTGCAGCAGTGGTTAAGTTTTCGTTTCAAGCTGATGGTGTTGACGAAGTGCTGGTTATTGATGATCGCTCATTTGATCGAACAGTAGCGGAAGCTAAATCGGCAGGGGCCAAAATTTTGACTAGCACTAAGTTGGGTAAAGGGGCCTCTATGCGTGATGGTGTTTTATGTGCAAAAAATGAGGTTATAGTTTTTCTCGACGGAGATATTGACCCCTATCCACCGAATTCCATTCATCTGCTCACTCAACCGATTCTGGCGGGAGAAGCTGATTTTGTAAAGGGCACCTTTGGTCGACAAGCTGGTAGAGTTACTGAATTAGTTGCCAAGCCTCTGCTGTCAATATTGTTTCAAGAACTTTCTGAATTTAGTCAACCTCTAAGCGGTATGATAGCTAGTAAGAAATCTTTATTACTGGCTATTGATTTTTTAGACGATTATGGGGTAGATATTGGTTTACTGATTGATGTATACCAGACGGGGGCTCGGATTAAAGAGGTGAACATTGGTGAAATAAACAATAAAATGAAACCATGGCAAGAACTGGGAAAAATGAGCCGGGAGGTGTCTCAAACCATCCTTGCTAAAGCGGTCAAATATCCAAATAAACTGTTTTCACTAGCGGATGTGGAATCATTCCAGGTTATTCGGGAACAAATGGATTTCGCGTTGAGGCAAAAAGCACGCGAATTTAATAAAGCAGCGATTTTTGACATGGACAATACGATTTTACTTGGGCGGTTTATTGATACATGTAGCGGTATTTTCGGATTTAAGGAAAAACTCATGCAATACAGAACAAATGAAGAAGATCTCATTTCTCTAACCAAAAATATTGCTTATTTATTGAGAGGATTGAATATCTCACAACTATTGGCTGTGGTGGATAGTATTCCCTTAGTTGGTGATATTTCACAGATTGTCAAGGAACTACACCAACGTGGTTATATCGTAGGGATTATTAGTGATAGTTATTCTTTTGTCACTAATCATATCATGCAAAAAATTGATGCCGACTTTTCTTTAGCTAATGAGTTGGAGTTCTCTAAAAGTATAGCTACCGGAGAGGTTAAGATTCCATCTTTCTTTTTTCATAATGAAGTAAGCCTCTGCCGTCACAAATTATGCAAGACCAATGCGCTCATGTCTGTCATAAAAGATTACCAAATTTCTATGAAGAATGTCATTACTGTTGGTGATAGCCTGAATAACTTATGTATGATTAAGAATGCAGGCATTGGCGTTGCTTTTTGCTCCAGCAATGAGCTGATGAATTACCATGCGGACAAGGTCATCTCCCAAAAATCTTTTGCGGATTTGTTAGAATATGCCAATTAGTTGATCGAAAATTTTAGAGGATATTGTGTTTTATTTTTTCTTGTCGCCAAATAACGTTTTCCCACCCAAAACACCCCAGCCTCCGCTGCCGATCAGAAAGCCCAACGCGTACCAAGTACCGGTATTATTTTGGGCATACATCACGACGTCATTATCCAGGGCCATTCCGATAAAAGCAAAGGGCGCTATAAAACCATGCAACATACCATACAAAAAACCATATTGTTGACCCTGCAGGCAGCTTTCAAGGGATTCCTGATGGGCACATCCGGTTAATCCAAATTGTAAAACGAAAAGCACCACCACCAGCCAAGTATACTTCTGCATAATTAACTTTTAAACTCTTAAAACAAACTTAAAATATTATTTGGTTCCCTAGCTTTATGTTGAGTACCGTTTTCTTAAAAAGTCCAACATAAAAGCATTGATTTTCCAATTATCGGCCAGGGGCTGACCGGTGTAGGGCACCACAGGCATATAGTCTGGTGGTCCAAATTCCGTAAGAATGGTCACCGGTTGATTTTGTTTGGTTTTCTGGCTTATTACCTCGTCCCACCAGTCTAAGTGAGCCAGAAAAGCCACCTGCCATTCCGGAGCGCGCGGATCTGTAACCTGAGGGCCTTCGGCGTGACCGACACGTGCATGGATATGTCCGGTTCGGCTCAGCGCTAAGGCCACATTCTCTTTTTGGTCTTCCAAAAGACTTTCGTGTACATTGCACCAATGGGATATATCCAAAGTCACCCTTAAATCCTGAAAACGTTCAAAATAGTCGCGGCTTAAACTGGCTGCATACAGAATACGTCCCCGGTGAGTTTCCTGGTAAATGGGAATTTGACTTTGTTTTGCCAATTCAATACCTGCTTGTATGATAGGTGCGTTTTGATCAAAATTAAAATGGTCTTTTCCGGCATGACAATTAATATAAAGAGGGGTTAAGCGTATGGCTTCCTCGAGCGCTTTTCGATAGGAAGTCAGATGTTCTTGCGGATTTTTACCCCCAGATCCAACCAAGAGGCCTAAGGCTAAATCATATTTTTTTGTTTCTTCCTGATAACGAGCTACTTCCGAGGAGTCTGGTAGCCATACTTCCACGCCGTCATATCCTGTCTGTGATGCCGCGCTGCAAAAATCGGCAAATGATCCCTGGAAACCCCAATTGGTAGCAAGAATAGTGAGTTTGGAAGGTTTGGCTCCCAGGAAGGGAGGCGGAACATTTGACCATTTATCTACGGTCAGCCCGGCAAAAACTAGGGATGAACTGGTCATAAAAGTGCGACGATTCATAAAGCAAATTTTGGCTTATTAGAACAAGATACTAAAGCAAATTTATTTGTCCCAAAAAAGGGCGGATAAGGCCAACCATGGAGCTGTTTTAATCTGTCTTTAAGAAGGAAACCATGTCCTCAATGGAGGGTTGAGTTAGTAATTTGCAAAGTTGTTTTTCGGGTCCCCCGGCACTTTTTTCCTTGACGTAATCCTGGTGAATATAGAGGGGATAATTATCCAAGGCGATGAGATCAAATTTTGATTGCCGGGGGATGCCCTTATAAAATAGTGGATAACAAATGAAATGAAATCTCGAACATTGTTGGCCAAAGACATAGGTTAACCAATTTTTATTGGTTAGATAAAATTTTTGAAAAACAAACCACCTTGATGGGCACTGCACAGGTTCCTCGATATTGCAAAAAAATCGACTATTTTTGCCCCCATCATATTTATAATTTAATCCATCAAATAATGTCCAAAGTGAAGGTGGGGTTGGTGCAAATGAATTGTGTAGCCGACAAGGCCATGAACCTGAATAAAGCCATGGAGCACATAACACATGCAGCAGCACAGGGGGCGCAGATCATTTGCCTGCAGGAATTATTTACCTCGTTATATTTTTGTGATACAGAAGATTATGAAAATTTTAAGCTGGCAGAGTCAGTTCCGGGCCCTTCGACGGAAGTGTTGAGCGCACAGGCTAAGGCTCTAGGCGTAGTTATCATCGCTTCGTTATTTGAGCGGAGAACGTCCGGGTTATACCATAACACCACTGCGGTAATAGATGCAGATGGGACCTATCTCGGCAAATACCGCAAAATGCACATTCCGGATGATCCGGCCTTTTATGAGAAATTTTATTTCACCCCAGGCGACCTCGGCTATAAGGTCTTTAAAACCAAGTTCGCTACGTTAGGGGTTTTAATCTGTTGGGACCAGTGGTACCCAGAAGCTGCTCGCATTACTGCGTTAATGGGAGCGGAAATACTGTTTTATCCCACGGCGATAGGGTGGGCGACGACCCAGAATGAAGCCACCAATGTAGAACAATTCAATGCCTGGCAAACTATTCAACGCAGCCATGCAGTAGCTAATGGTGTCCATATAGTCAGTGTAAACCGCGTAGGTTTTGAACAGAACGGTGCCATGAAATTTTGGGGAGGTTCTTTTGTAGCTAATCCGTTTGGCACCATTTTGTATCAAGCGTCACACGATAAGGAAGAAGTACAGGTGCTGGAGTTGAATCTTGACAGCACGGACAATTATCGGACGCACTGGCCTTTCCTTCGCGACCGCCGCATAGATTCATATGCCCAGATCACCAAACGATTTATAGACGACGAAGCCTGAAAATAATCCGCATGCCAGTTACACCATTTCCCCGCGAATTAGGGTATGTATTCCCTCCTGAGTTTTCACCCCACCTGGCAACTTGGTTAAGTTGGCCGCATAATCCCGACACCTGGCCAGGGAAAATAGAAACTATTTATGAGCCATATGCTCGTTTTATCAAAGAACTTACTTCAAGTGAACTGGTCAGGATCAATATCAAAGACGATAAAATGAGGTGGTCAGCCTTGGAACATTTAGATGCCGCCGGGGCTGATTTAATGCGGATACAGTTTTTTTTTCATCCCACGAATGACGCCTGGTGCCGTGATCATGGCCCGGCGTTTGTGCTTAATCCGGACCATAATGAGCATCCTAAGGCTATTATTGACTGGGGGTATAATGCCTGGGGCGGTAAATATCCTCCCTTTGACTTGGATGATGTTATCCCTACACGTATCGGGGAATACTTTGATTTGCCGGTATTTCATCCAGAGATAGTTATGGAGGGTGGTTCGGTAGAATTTAATGGAGCCGGAACGGTTCTGACTTCTACGGCCTGTTTGCTCAATCCCAACCGAAATCCGCATTTAAATCAAACACAGATAGAGGCTTATTTGTGTAACTATTATGGCGTGCGACAAGTTTTGTGGGTTGATGAAGGTATCATCGGTGATGATACTGATGGTCATATTGATGACACGGTGCGTTTCACAAACGAGGATACAGTCATCACCGTCATAGAAGATGATCGGGCCGATGAAAATTATATGCTGTTACAGCATAATTTAAAACAACTTCTAAACATGAGACTCCTGAATGGGCAAACACTTAACATTGTGGAGTTGCCTATGCCGGATCCAGTTTATTATCAGGGGCAGCGGCTGCCGGCATCCTATGCTAATTTTTACATTGCCAATACAAAGGTCATTGTTCCAACATTCCGGTGTAAAAAAGATGAGCGGGCTTTGGATATTATTCAAGGTTGTTTTCCAACCCGGCAAGTTGTAGGGATTGATTCTACGGATATCATTTGGGGTTTGGGCAGTTTTCATTGTCTCAGTCAGCAGGAACCATTTGAGGTACTTAACTAGACCAGGACTTAACCATTGATACGATCCAACATAGTTTTGACCTGGGCATCACCGAATCCATAAATGGCCTCGGTTTGTTTAAAATATTCATAAATGGCATTAAAATCAAGAATGCCCCTGGATTGTATTTCTCTTAGACATCGTTCGGGGCGTGGCGGGGATGTAAAACGATCTGCATATGCATCAATGACTTGTGGTAAATGCCTTACTGCTACCATAGATTGATGAGCTAATTGAGCTAATCGTCCTAAATCCTGGTGCTGAAGCGCTGTCCAGAGCTGGAGGATAACAATTTGCTCAGCTAAAGAAATCCGCACCGCATTTTGGTGACTGATGGTTAAATCGTCAGAGCTGGCAGGACCGAAACCCTGCCAGTTATTTTCCAACGTTTCCCCCAAAGGAAAGACGCGGTATATCTCCCCCTGGAATCCGGTGGTGTGTAATAAATAAACAATAAACCACATATTGATCTGGCAAAATAAATCGTCCTCAAACCACAGAAATACTTTTGCTCCCTCCGGCAAGTGCTGCAATTTATCTAATTCCGAAACGACCCTGTCAGCGTATTCGGACCTTTCTGCACCATAAGTGGAATACAAATACTCTGCTCTTAGACGGTAAAACAATGCAAGCTCAACAGACTCAATAGGACCATCAATCAGACATTCACGCATGATGATGATCTGCGCTGAATTTATGAAGGGAAAAACCTCACTTAATCCGTCCCCATTTAATACGTGAAAAGTAGGTTTGGTGCCATCTTGCATGGGAATATTCAGTATCTTGCTGTCAGCAAATTTAATTATTGTCATGAAACATTTTTGGTCATTTACACTGGTTTTAATCGGTTTTAGCCTATTTGGACAGCCTGGAAAAGTCTTCGATGAATTGATGATGTCAAGTAAAATACTTAAGAGTGAACGCAAATATGCGGTCTACTTACCTCCGGATTATGATTCTTCAAAGCGGAAATACCCAGTTCTATATTTATTGCATGGCGGTGGTGATGATCAGACGGGTTGGGTACAATTTGGTGAAGTTTTACATATTGCCGATAAAGCTATACATGAAGGTAAAGCCACACCCATGGTGATTGTGATGCCGGATGCCAATAGCGGCCGTCGCGGTTACTTTAATTCTGTTAAAGGTGATTGGTTGTACGAGGATTTTTTCTTTCAGGAGTTTATACCATATATAGAATCCACCTACCGCGTTAAATCTGACAAACGTTATAGGGCGGTGGCCGGATTGTCGATGGGAGGAGGAGGCTCATTTATGTATGCCCTCCATCAACCGCATTTATTTTCTTCAGCGTGCCCCTTAAGTGCCAGCACCGGGCCCTTGACCATAGAGGATGCTAAAGCCTGGTTGACCCGTACGGGTCAGACCGAATTAACTGACGAACAAATAGCAACTTACCATAAAAAACACAGTGCCCTGGCTTTAATCAACGAATTGCCGGTAGATTCATTAAAAGCAGTTCGCTGGTATATAGACTGTGGTGATGACGACTTTTTATATGAGGGAAATTCTTTAGTACACATTGCTCTGAGGAAAAAAGAAGTCCCCCATGAATTTCGCATTCGTAATGGTGGACACACCTGGACGTATTGGCGGACAGCCTTGCCCGAAGTGCTGGAATTTGTCTCCATAAGTTTTCACCAGAATTAGTGGAAATTTAATCCGGTTTTTGCAAAAGGAAAAAGACCTCGTTGCCGGCACGCGGAGGAATGGAGTTATAACAAGGCTGCAGATTCTTGATGTTGAATCTGTTAGCGAATAATTCTTGATACTCTGATTGGTTTCCTCCAAAAGGAGGGCCTCCCGGAAAAGGCCGGTCGAATAATACCCCGGCCACCTGGCCACCTGGACGCAGAAGTTCAAACATTTTTTCAACATAAGCATGGCGTAATATGGGGTCTAAAGCACAAAAGAAAGTTTGCTCAAGAACCAAATCATAATTTCCCGGTGGAAGGTCGAAAAAATCGGCAATAATAACCTTCCAGCGGTCTGAAGGAAAAGGTGAAAATTTATTTTTAAGATTAGCTTCCAGAACAGAGGCAATGTCTACTATATGTACCTGCATAAAGCCACATTCTAAAAGATACAAGGCTTCATGACTGTTACCACCTCCGGGGATTAAAATACGCAGGTCTCGATCGGTCAAATGATCGATGTAAGTTTTCAGTGGAGTGGTAATAGTGCCGGTATCCCAGCCGGTTTCTCCGTCCAGGTAACGTTTGTTCCAAAAATCGCTATCCAGATTTGTCATTGTTCAAGTCTTTAGTACAAGCAGGTGGAAGATAGTTACGGTACATAAAAAATAAATTATATTAGGATGAAAATTTCTTATCTTATTATGAATATTCGAAAAATAATTTGCTTGCCCTTTATATTCTTTGGCTGGGCTCTGTTTGCTCAAAATACCATGCCCGACTCTACTGAAATGGAGAAATTAATTTTAGAATTCAGACGGGTTATCCTGGATGAGTTTAAACCATCAGCCGTAGCTCCGGCTCCTGAGTTTTCCCGCTTTCCGGTACCTGGGAGTCTTTCACCAACAGCCCTTAAAGACGCCGTAAATTATTTCTCGGGAGGGTTTTATTTTGGACCAGGTTTTAATCCGGGTGAACTATTAGTTGAGAGTGATAATTTTTTCTTTCCGGATGCCAAACATGTTTTCGTTGATTATAAGTGGACCAAAGCCACTTCTGCCCAAGGAAAAAACTTACTGGATATAAATAACCCCAATAACCAGCGCCTTAAAACACAACTCGATCTTCTAAATACTTATCAGGTCAAATTATTGGCAGAAAGCGAAGATTTGCCGGTATCTGTTGAAGGAGATTTTACCTTACAAATTCCAATACGTTACGACCAGATTACCCTTACTAAAGAAGAACTCTTAAGCCCCAAAAAATTCAAAAATCATGAAGTACAACTCATTAGAATGGAACGGGATATTGTGGCTATCTGGACTAATGCTGATGATAAGCGATTTAGTATTTATCCGTTGTTTGCCAATGGCCAACCTCTGACAGCCATTTCCACCACCACTTTGAAGTATGATCCTTCTGATACCATGTTAACTGCATCTTTGCCCAAGATGCCTGGACCGGGGTCAATAGTTATGATCAAAGCGAAAGGCTATATTGATCAAATAGCCGTGCTCTATTTCTCTGAACTATCCAATCAAAAAGTGAAAATCAAAGCGTTGCCGCATAGTATTTTCACACCTGGTGAAATACCGCGAAGAGAGCGCTATGTACCATTTGTGCATGCCGATTTTAGTAAATTAATACCATTGGATGAACAGAATGTGCGGTCAGCAACGACGTTCGCCCTTAATGAACATCGTATGTTTGGAGATGATGCGCCCCAATGGGAATTCGAAGTAAGGCTTCCACCAGTCATCCAGTCCAAATTTGCCCGGGCCAAATTTACTAATCTGAAAGTGTATAAAAAGAAGAAACTGATAGCGGTCATTGACACTACGGGGTATTTTGATGAGGTGGATATGACCCTGGCGACTATGCCCGAGAACGACGCATTTGAAAAAGTGGCTTTTGATCGGATTACCGGCCTTGTATCCATCATAATACCCCAGAAAATTCAAACCTTAACCGTAAAGAAAGGAGAAAAAAAGGCGGGAGTAATAAACATGAATGGCTCGGAGGTAACCATTGCCGAAGCCGAATGGGAAAATGGTTTGTTGGAAATATACCGGCGTTCGGAATTGATGGCTTTTAGGGCCTATGGGCAGGGGAAGCCCCCTTTAAAGAAGGATAATATGGAATCTTATGAATACATAAACGAGGTTGGAATGCATAAGTTTTATTTTCATGGTGCAGTAGCTCAGGTTCAGTTAGACCAACCTTTTTCTTGGCTGGAAGTATCAGTACCTTTTGACATTAGCCGCAGTGAGCCGGTGAAAAAAACTCAAAAAAGCTCGAAAAAACCAAAATCATGATTGCACTGGATTTCATTAACTATGATCTTTAATAATCTAAAGGCGGTATGGCCATTGGATTTTGCAACAATAGATACTTATTATTAAAAAAAAATGCAAAAATCTTGTGTCCTATTTAAAAGACACTTAGCTTTGCCTGGCTTTTATTTTTATGTTGACACGGTTTAATGCATATTATTACTTTTATTTTAACGGGAGACTGTCGGGGACTTCGTGTTAAAGTATAGGTGGAAAATATACAAAAGGAGTCCCGGAAACGAGGCTCCTTTTTCATTTAAACTAAGATCAATAAAAAATGAATAACCCATCATGACCTGCACTGTATTTGGATATTACGGTTATTATTTTAAATGCCTGGAAGAGGGACTCCAGCCGGGATCCAATCGGATCGAAGTAGGAAGGAGTCCCGGTTGGACTCCTTTTTAATTTTTATGGAAAACGGAATGAAAAAAATTGTCATACAAGGGTATCCCGGAGCTTTTCACGAAATAGCGGCCAGGACATTTTTTCCTCATGGAGAGGTAGAAATTGTACCCTGCGACACGTTCGAAGAGGTTGTTACACGGGCTGAGCAGCGCCAAGGCTGTGACCTGGGCATTATGGCCATTGAGAACACGATTTCCGGGAGTCTCTTGAGTAATTATAATTTGTTGAATAACAGTAAACTAAAAATAATCGGTGAGGTCTATTTGCGTATACATCAAAATCTCATGGCTTTGCCAGGAGTGCGTTTGCAGGACTTAACCGAGGTTTATTCTCATCCCATCGCCATCGCCCAGTGTCGTGAATTCTTCGAAAGCCAACCTCAAATAAAACTGGTAGAACACATCGATACCGCCTTGAGTGCCAAGCTGGTAAGGGATAATAATTGGAAACATATTGGAGCTATCGCCTCTACATTGGCAGCCGATAAATATGGTCTGAAGGTGCTTAAACACAGCATAGAAACCAATAAAAAGAACTTTACCCGCTTCTTAGTTGTGGAAAGCAATGGACATCCACCGGATTTTGACCAAAACAAGGTGTCTATGGTTTTTTCGGTTTCTCATGAAATTGGCAGTTTGCATAAAGTATTATCCATCTTGGCTTTTCATGATGCCAATTTATCGAAAATCCAGTCCGTACCTATTTTAGGCAAACCTTTCGAATATCTGTTTTTTGTGGATTTTGTCCTGGAAAAAACGGAACGGTTAAAAATCTTACTTGAATCTATCCGGCCATTTACCGGACGCATGAAAATATTAGGTATTTATCCAAAAGGTGATCAAAATGTGGTTGAAACCAGCTGAGCGATTGGCCGATATACAGGAATATTATTTTTCCCGCAAGTTGCGTGAAATAGCACAACTTCGGGCAGAAGGTCATGCCATCATCAGTTTAGGCATAGGTAGTCCAGACTTGGCGCCGGCAGCGGAAGTGATTGAAACTTTGGCGCAAAAAAGTAAGGACCCGACTTTACACGGGTATCAGTCTTATACCGGGTTGGATGTCCTCCGTAAAAGCTGGGCGGACTGGTATCAGCGCTTTTACGCTGTCACGGTTAATCCGGTAAATGAGATTCTTCCACTCATTGGATCAAAAGAGGGCATCGTTCATATCAGTATGGCCTTTCTCGATCGTGGTGATGAAGTTTTGGTCCCGGACCCGGGGTATCCGACTTACTCCGCAGCAGCCAAATTGGCTGGTGCATCCGTGAGGACCTATGCTTTAACAGCCAACAGAAAATGGGAACCTGATTTGGCAGCGTTAGAGCAACAAGACTTATCCAGAGTAAAAATCATGTGGATCAATTATCCGCACATGCCAACCGGGGCTCCGGGTAGTTTAGCCCTTTTTGAAGATTTGGTGGATTTTGCCAAGCGGCACCACATCTTGTTATGCCATGATAACCCCTATAGTTTTATCCGGAATAATAAACCGAGCAGCATTTTATCAGTGTCGGGAGCCTCAGAAGTTTGCCTGGAATTGAATTCTCTGAGTAAAGCATTGAATCTGGCCGGTTGGCGGATGGGGGCATTGGTTGGTCACGCTGACTTAGTTCAAACGGTGTTGCGTTTTAAATCAAATATGGATTCGGGTCAGTTTGCGCCGGCCCAACTTGCCGCGGTCACTGCATTAGGATTGCCGGATGCATGGTATCAGAATCTCAACGATATCTACCACCGCCGGGCCCGCATCGCTCAAAAAATTATGGATGAGCTGAATTGTAACGTGGACGATCAAGCCATCGGCATGTTTATGTGGGGGGCAGTTCCAGACACCTACCAGGACGGTTATGCCTTGTCTGACCGTTTGTTGTATCACGCCGGAGTGTTCGTCACCCCGGGAGGAGTTTTTGGTATGCAAGGAAATCCATACATCCGCATAAGTTTGTGTGCGAACGAAATGATGCTGGAGAATGCTTTGGATCAGGTAAAGGAAATGAAAAAAGCCCAAGGATGAAAAAAATCTGTATCATAGGGGTGGGGCATATCGGTGGCTCATTTGCCATTGAATTGCGCAAACACGGTTTGGCATCCCGGCTTATCGGAGTAGATACGATTCCGGAACATAGGCAAAAAGCTTTGGAGATAGGTTTGGTCGATGAGTTTTTATCATTGGATAAGGCTATACCAGCGAGTGATATTATTTTATTAACTACCCCAGTGGATGTGTTGGTAAAATTATTACCCGAAGTTTTAGATCAGATCCATCCCCAACAAATGGTTCTGGACGCGGGCTCATCCAAACAGGTGGTCTTAGCCAGTGTGGCGGGTCATCCGCTCCGGTCGCGTTTTGCCGCTACCCACCCTATGGCAGGCCGTGAAAATTCTGGCCCAGAGGCAGCCATTGAGGGGCTTTTTCCAAATAAAAGTGCCGTGATTATAGACCAAGAAAATACAGACGCAGATGTTTTGGAATGGGTGCAGAATATGTACCGTCTGTTGGACATGCGCATCGTTTACCTTGATGCTGTTTCCCATGATTTACATGTGGCTTATGTATCACACATTTCACACATAAGTTCTTTTGCATTAGCACTCACCGTGTTGGCAAAAGAAAAAGATGAAGGCCGGATTTTCGATCTGGCCAGCGGTGGATTTGACTCGACAGTTCGTCTAGCCAAAAGTTCACCGGATATGTGGATACCTATATTCAGGCAAAACCGCGATTTTGTTCTGGATGTTCTGGATGAACACATCAATGTCTTGTCTCAGTTTCGAAGTTTACTGATTAAACGGGATTTTAACACGTTTTACGAATTAATTCAACAAGCAAATCATATTCGCAAAATTTTAAAATAATTAACATGGAAATGCAATTTCAACCGCCAGTAGCTAAAAGTCACCGTCCCATCTGGATTGCCGGACCTTGTAGTGCGGAAACTGAGGAACAGGTCATGCGGACTGCTGAGGGACTGGCCGATGCAGGTATAGATCTATTTCGGGCAGGTATTTGGAAACCACGGACTCGACCCAATGCCTTTGAGGGTATTGGACGCGAAGGCTTGCAGTGGTTGAAAAAAGTTAAAGAAAGATATGGACTTAAAACTGCGGTGGAAGTAGCTAATACGCAACATGTCTTCGAATCCTTAAAAGCGGGTGTGGATGTTCTATGGATAGGAGCGAGAACCACTGTCAACCCATTTTCAGTTCAGGAGATTGCGGATGCACTGGAAGGCGTGGATATTCCGGTCTATGTTAAAAATCCGATGAATCCGGATTTGAAACTGTGGATAGGATCATTAGAAAGATTATATAAAGCAGGTATTCGCCGGATGGGTATTATACACCGAGGTTTTGCCTCTTTTGGCAAATCCGTGTACCGCAATACCCCGAGATGGGAAATTGCCTTGGAAATGAAAAGATTGTATCCTGATCTGCAAATCATTTGTGACAGCAGTCATATTTGTGGGACTCGAGAGTTTTTAGGGGATATTGCCCAGCAGGCACTGGATCTAAATTACGACGGGGTAATGCTCGAAACGCATATTGATCCTGCAAATGCCTGGAGCGATGCAGAACAACAAATTACTCCTCCTGCCTTTAAAGAAATCATGAATCGCTTAGTAGTTCGTGATGTTAATTCAAATAATCGGGAATTTAGGGAAAATCTAAATGAATTGAGGCATCAAATTGACGTCATTGACCGTGAAATTTTAAATTTACTGAGTGAGAGAATGAATGTTTCAGAGAAGATTGGCCAGTATAAAAAACAAAACAACATCTCCATTTACCAACCTGAACGTTGGAATTCCATTATTGAACATGCTGTTAAAAAAGCCGAAGGATTAGGATTGAGCATGGATTTTGTAAGTAAATTCTTTACAGTGGTTCATGAAGAGTCCATTAACCACCAGGCGAAGGTCATGAATAAGCATGTACCTATTGAGGAATAAAGGCGTAAGTATAATAAAAAGTTTACATGTAAAAAATTATATATGTAAAAGGGATTATTTACTTTTGCCTACATATTAGCAAAAAATAAATTTAATCAAGGGTTAGGTTATTTTTTGTGAATGTTCTTTATTTACATCGCCTGTGAACAAAAAAATGGACTCGTGTGTCCCTTAATTTTTGTAAACCAAAACTTTATCCCCTCATGCTCATTTTGACAATCATTATTGCAGCTGTAATACTAAGCACTTCACTGGCAGCCTTTAACGGCAAGTTTCTTTCCAAGAAAAGGTACTAATAGGTGTTAAACGGAAAGTACTTATTTTATCGGAATATTGGGTATTAGCGATTAGGCTTTACCTCAGGCATTTGGCAAGCCTCATCTCCCGATTTACCGCATACAGGACAGTCTCCGATTTTTTCATTTAATGCAACATTACGCGAAGCACACGTGCCCCGAAATTCTTTACCAGCCACCCAATAGCGCAAATTAATCAATACCATGGCCGTGGTAAATGCTCCAAAAATGATCAAAACTGTAGATAAAAATTCCATTTACTGATATCTTTACAACCTAACAAAGGTATAAATAAAATAGTTGCCTGATGGAATACGAAGCTAAAATAGCGGCGTTTGGTCGTCTTATAAAAATTATGGATGACCTGAGAACACAGTGCCCATGGGACAAAAAACAAACTATTGATACCTTGCGAAACCTGACCATTGAAGAGACTTATGAATTAGTGGATGCCATTGATCATGCAGACTTTAAAGGAATCAAAGAAGAGATTGGTGATTTGATGTTGCATATGGTCTTTTATGCCAAAATAGCTGAGGAAAAGGGAGAGTGGGGGATCGGTGAAAGTCTAGATCAATTGTGTGAAAAGTTAATCGCCCGCCACCCCCATATTTATGGCGATATAACCGTATCGGACGACGAAGAAGTTAAACGGAATTGGGAGAAAATAAAAATGAAAGAAGGCAAAAAATCTTTATTACAAGGTGTGCCTGCTGCCTTACCGGCCTTAGTCAAAGCCTATCGTTTACAGGAAAAGACCAAGCAGGTAGGATTTGAATGGGAAAATAGCGAACAAGTCTGGGCGAAAGTAGAAGAAGAACTCAATGAGCTGCAAAACGCAGTTCACAAAGAAAACCAGAGCAGTAAGGAGGAGGAATTCGGTGACTTGCTGTTTGCTTTAGTTAATTATGCCCGATTTGAAAACATCGATCCGGAACAAGCCTTGGAAAGGACCAACCGAAAGTTTAAACAACGGTTTGAATACATAGAGAAGCATGCCATGAGACCTCTTACGGAAATGAGTTTAGTGGAAATGGATGTTTTATGGAACGAAGCTAAACGAACTGACAAAAATATTCTATAAGGTTTAGATACACATATCAGGGAATGGTGTATATTTGCGCGCAATTTCTTTATTTGTACAAATATTATATTTAACATGACAACAATCAGCTCAGAGAAGAAAAAACAAACCATAGCTGAATTTGGTGGTGTTGCTACCAACACCGGATCGACTGAAGCTCAAGTAGCTTTGATAACTCAGAGAATACAAGGATTGTCTGATCACCTGCGGGAGAATAAACAGGATCATTCCAGCCGTAGGGCTCTTCTAAAATTGGTGGGTCAGCGTAAAAGTTTGTTGAATTATTTGCAATCAAAAAACCTTACTATTTACCGTGCCTTAATTGAAAAATTAGGTATTCGTAAATAATTGTTTAGCTTTCTACTGTCCTTCCCTTTTGCAATTTTCCCTATACTGAACTCTTAAACAGAGAGATCAGCTTATTTACTCATCTTTTAAAGTTTTGTATGGGAAACATTAATCCTATTGTAACCTCATTCCATTTGCCGGATGGAAGAGAAGTGTTTTTAGAAACCGGCAAAATTGGCACTCAAGCCGATGGCTCCGTGGTAGTCCGGGTAGGGCAGACGATGTTATTTGCTTCAGTGGTATCAGCCAAAGAAGTTAAAGAAGGCCAATCTTTTTTTCCACTTTCGGTGGATTACCAAGAGAAGTTTGCCGCTGCAGGTCGAATTCCGGGCAATTTTTTCAGACGGGAGGGCCGCCTTTCTGACTATGAGATATTGACCTCCAGATTAGTTGATCGTGCCATCCGTCCCTTGTTTGCTGATGAATACCTGTTTGAGACCCAAGTCATTTTGTACCTTATGTCCGGGGACAAGGAAGAAATGCCTGATGCGCTGGCCGCATTAGCTGCCAGTACTGCTATTGCGGTGTCCGACATTCCTTGGAACGGCCCGATATCTGAAGTTAGAGTAGCTCGCGTGAATGGAGAATTTTTGATAAATCCAAAGCGTCCACAACTAGAGGAAGCAGATATTGACATTATAGTTGGAGCTACGATGGCTGACGTGACCATGGTAGAGGGAGAGGCTAAAGAATGCTCAGAAGCTGACTTTGTAGAAGCAATAAAGCTGGCCCATGAGCAAATTAAAATTCAAATTCAGGCCCAGTTGCGTCTGGCGGAATTAACAGGTGTAAAAACCAAAAGAGAGGTTCCTGCTTTACCTCAAGATGAAGAATTAAAAAAATCCATAGCAGATTTTGCCGCCAAAAGATTTGAAAGTATAGCGGCATCTGCTTCAGCAAAAAACGACCGAAAAGAGGCCTTCAAGGCCGTACAAAAGGAATTCGTAGAAAAGCTAAAAACGGAGAAAGACGAAGCTTATTTGGAAACAGCAAAACCTCTTATTGATCAATATTTTGAGAAATTACTCAAAGATGTGGTCAGGACTATGGTGTTGGAAACCGGCCGAAGATTGGATGGTCGGAAAACGGATGAAATAAGACCTATTTGGACAGAGATAGATTATATCCCATCTGCCCATGGATCTTCCATTTTCACCCGTGGAGAAACACAATCCATCACTACCATGGTCATTGGTTCAAAGAAGGATGCCATGTTGGTGGACAACGCCCTGGATGCCTATGATGAATCGTTCATTTTACATTACAATTTCCCCCCTTTTTCGGTGGGAGAAGTCAAACCCATGCGAGGACCTGGACGGCGCGAAGTAGGTCACGCCAATTTAGCTGCTCGTTCATTACGCCAGGTAGTTCCTCCGGACTTGCCCTACACGATCCGGATGGTTTCAGATATTATGGAGTCTAACGGTTCGAGCTCGATGGCGACGGTCTGTGCCGGATCTTTAGCTTTGATGGATGGAGGTATCCAGACCAAAGGTCAAATAGCGGGCATAGCCATGGGATTAATAACCGCAGAAGGTAAGTATGCCATCCTATCGGATATCCTGGGTGATGAAGATGCCCTGGGTGATATGGATTTTAAAGTCACTGGAACCGAACGGGGAATTTGCGGTTGTCAGATGGATATCAAAATAAATGGCTTGCCTTACGCTCAACTGGCTCAAGCTCTGGAACAAGCCAGACTAGGACGGTTACACATTCTAGGTAAGATGAATGAGACCATTGCTCAACCGGCAGAGGATCTTAAGCCTCACGCACCCCGGGTTGTGGAAATAGAAATAGACAAGAGTTTTATAGGAGCAGTGATTGGGACTGGAGGATCCGTTATTCAGGAAATCCAGGAATTGACTGGTACAGTTATTTCTATTGAAGAAGTGGACAAAAAGGGGATAGTTAATATAGCCAGTGCCAATAAAGATGGTATAGAAGCAGCGCTAAATCGCATCCGCCAGATAACTTTTGTACCGTCGGTTGGAGAAGTCTACGAAGCGGTGGTGAGCCGTATTGAGGCTTATGGCGCCTTTGTTGATTTTAATGGAAAAACCGGACTTTTGCATGTTAGTGAAATTTCACATACACATATCAAAGAGGTAGAAGATGTGCTTAAGTTAGGTGACCATGTAAAAGTGAAAATGGTTGGTATCGATCCCAAAACCGGTAAAATCAGGTTGAGCCGTAAAGCTTTGCTGGAAGGTCCGCCTCGAAGAGAAGGGGAGGAAGAGGGTGAGCCACGCCATGAAAGAAGGTCCGATTTTCGCGGAGGCGATGGAAATCGCCAGGGTTTTCGTCGCGATGATCGGCGGGGAGGCGGCGATTATCGGAGAGATGATCGCAACCGTCGTCGAGATTAGAAGATAATCAAAGAATAAAACAATTTTAGAAGCCTGGTTAAATCGACCGGGCTTTTTTATTTAATGTATAAAAAATATTATTAATGTCTAAATGTTTGAGTTATCTTTAGATAAATTCATTCTTTTGCAGGAAAAACAAAAAAAAATAGTTAAGAATATACCAAACCAGTGCAGGCTCATCGTTGTTAAAACATTAACTTTTCATAGAAAACAAAGGTGTGTCTTTCCAGGAAGGAAACTTTTTAAGACGTACCATTGTATGTAATTTATTATAACCCTTAAATGAGGCAACTCAAAATAACAAACCGGATCACCAGCCGGGAAAGTCTTTCGCTGGATAAATATCTTAATGACATAGGTAAGATAGATATTCTTACGCCCGAAGAAGAAGCAGATCTTTCGCGCCGCATAAAAGCAGGAGAAAAAGAAGCATTAGACCGGCTGACCAAGTCCAACCTGCGTTTCGTAGTTTCTGTAGCCAAACAATACCAGAATCAGGGCTTGTCTTTAAGCGATCTGATTAATGAAGGTAACGTCGGCTTAATGAAAGCGGCAAAACGGTTTGATGAAACGAAAGGGTTCAAATTTATTTCTTATGCAGTTTGGTGGATACGCCAGTCTATTTTGCAAGCCATCGTAGAATATTCACGTATTGTGCGCCTGCCATTGAATAAGGTGGGCTTGTACAATAAAGTGAATGAAGCCTTTACGTCCTTTGCCCAAGAATTCGAAAGAGAGCCTTCTTCTGAAGAGTTGGCGGAATTATTGAATTTGACCATCAAAGAAGTGGAAGATATCATGCAAAGCGGTCATCGCCATCTATCCTTTGATGCACCTATAAGTAATGATGAGGATAGTGGTGCTACTATGCTGGATATAATGGCATTTGACGAAGAGGAAATGCGACCTGATCTTAAATTGTTGGAAGAATCCTTAAAAGACGAATTACGCTACGGCATGTCCATTTTATCCCCCCGGGAGTTTGAAGTTTTGGCTTCCTATTACGGCTTAAACGGTAATAAAGCCCTGACCCTGGAGGAAATAGGTGAACTGTTTAATTTAACCAGAGAACGGGTACGACAAATAAAAGAACGGGCCTTGCGCAGATTGCGTAAATCATTCACCAAAAAGAAACTGCGCCAATATCTCGGATAACACAACTTACTGCACAGCGTGATTTTTTAGCTATCTTTGACTGTGTTATGCTGCGGGAAATTCTTGATTTATTTAGACTTCGCCCTCAACAATCCCGGATTCAAAGGGATATTGACCAAATGAGGCAAACTACAGCCGTGTGGCTAAATGAAATAGTGCCCTGGAATACTCAGGAATTGGAATTATTATCCTACCGGGTGACCAACGCTAATCCGCGCAAGTGGACGCCCCAGAATAAGGAATTTCGCGGTATTTTTAATTCGGTTTATAATGAACCCGTAGCCATTCTTAATTACAAGCGGTACACCCCTCAACACTCTATTTGGCGCATTCGGATTCAACCCCATGAGTTGCTTTATATCAAAAATAATCAGCAGGTTAAAGTATTCCTGGATAGCACACCCGTAGCCATTCTCTCTGGGGATGTGTTGTACTCTTTAAAGAATCAAATCATAATAGGTCGCATTGATTATCAACACGGGCCCAATCCCAGCGTTGAAATTAAAGGAAAGGACCTAAGTCTGATTAATCCACCCAACCCCGATTTAAGCATCAACCAAAGAGTCATTCAGTTGTTTTCACGTCCTAACGAAGATGATGAGATCGTTTTTTTAACCTTGGTCTTTTGGTTTATGTTAAAAAAGACCTTGACCTAAAATGATTGGCTCTGGATTAAAACATTCAACCTTAATACTTTTTATATATTTGATTTTCTAACGGAAGTTCACAGGATTATGACGGTTATCAATCGAATGAGGTGGATGGTTTATCGAATGCATGAAAAAGGGATGGAAGTCTGCCTTTGGCAGGATAATGGCCACATAAACCGTTTTATTTCTGAGCAGATCAACTCAGTGCAATACCCACAGTTGAGTTCATTGGTGCACCTGGAAACACAGTCTGATGAAGAAGGCAATTTGATTGCTACCCTGGCTATCAGCGCGGAGGAACTTTATCAACCGTCAGTAAGGTCATTATTAAAAGAAGATGTTCGCCTGGCCAAAGAACTTTGGCAAGCCATCTTGCTGACCGCTGAAAAGGGGTCTTATGTGGCGATTAAGGAAGCATTCAAAAAAGCTTTGCCGAATGAATATCGCCTGCTGAGGGAGTTGAAGGATGTGATTACCCATCGCAATCTGTTGGAAAATATCTAAAGACCATTTCGTTTTTTCGCCCCGGCTAGTCAAGGAACAGGGCTTATATTTTTCAAGCTTGTGACTTTCGATTCTGATGAAAACTATCATTGAACCATTTAGAATAAAAAGTGTGGAACCGATCAGGTTTACCACACCAAATGAACGTCGCGAAATTTTATCCAAAGCTTGGTATAATATGTTTTTAATCCATGCGGACGATGTCATGATAGATCTGCTTACTGATAGTGGTACTTCTGCCATGAGTAGTCAGCAATGGTCTGCGATGATGATCGGTGATGAGTCGTATGCCGGATCACCTAGCTTCTATCGTTTTGAGCATGCAGTCCAAAACATCACCGGCATGCCATATATAATCCCAACCCATCAAGGTCGGGCAGCGGAAAAAATTATCTTTTCAATATTGGGTGGAGCCGGAAAATATTTTTTAAGCAATACGTTGTTTGACACCACTCGGGCTAACATTGAGTACTCCGGCTCAGTGGGCTTGGATTTAGTTATCCCCGAAGGGAAAATCCCACATCTGAACCATCCCTTTAAGGGTAACATTGATGTGGATAAACTCCATGAGACTATCAAATCCATAAGCGCAAAAAACATCCCGGGCATTATAATTACTGTTACCAATAATTCTGGGGGAGGACAGCCGGTGTCTATGGCTAATATTGCCGCGACTAAACATATTTGCCAACAATACAATATTCCCCTGATCATTGATGCCTGCAGGTTTGCAGAAAACAGTTTCTTCATTAAACTGCGTGAAGAAGGTTATGCAGAAAAATCAGTCCTGGATATAGCCCGGGAAATGTTTTTGATGGCTGATATCGTGACCATGAGCGCCAAAAAGGATGCCTTTGCCAATATCGGAGGATTTTTAGCGCTCAGGGATGCTAAACTAGCTCGTGAGTGTCGTAATATGCTCATAATTACAGAAGGATTTCCTACTTATGGTGGACTAGCCGGTCGTGATTTAGAAGCCATAGCCCAGGGTTTAGAGGAAATAGTGCAGGAAGAATATTTAACTTACCGCATCCGCAGCATGGAATACGTAGGCGATAACCTGTCTGCCGCCGGAGTGCCGCTCGTTTTACCAACTGGTGGCCATGCTGTGTATCTGGATGCTGCCGCATTTCTGCCCCACATTCCCAGATATGAGTATCCTGGACAAGCCCTTTGCTGCGCCTTATATACCGTAGGGGGGATACGCAGCGTGGAGATAGGCAGTGTGATGTTTGGTAAATATGACCAAACAGGTCAGCTAGTTTCTCCACCGCTAGAATTAGTGCGCCTGGCTATGCCCCGGCGGGTCTACACCCAAAGTCACATGGATTATGTGACCGAAGTCATTTTGGAGGTTTATGAAAAACGGGAGCAGTTGAGCGGTTTTCAGATAACTGAGGAAGTTCCATTACTTAGGCATTTTACTGCTAAATTCAAACCCTTATAAATCAAACCAACTCATGTGGATGAACGGAATTGTTTCTACTAATTTTAATTTTTTTGAACATCAGGAGGTCTATCATGGCAAGGTCAGAGATGTATACACTTCGGGTAATATATTGGTGATGGTGGCTACGGATCGAATTTCGGCATTCGACCATATTCTAACTGAACCTATTCCTTTTAAGGGGCAGGTGCTCAATCAAGTGGCGGCATTTTTTCTTAATGCCACCAGGGATTTGGTGCCTAACTGGATGATTGGTCAGCCGGACCCAAATGTGATGATTGGCTATAAATGTCAGCCTTTCAAAGTTGAAATGGTTGTAAGAGGGTTTCTTGCCGGTCATGCATGGAGGGAATATAAAGCCGGTAAACGAATCATCTGTGGGGAAGTATTACCTGATGGACTCATTGAAGGTGATAAATTGCCTCATCCGATCATCACCCCTACAACCAAAGCTGTAATTGGCCATGATGAGGATATTAGTCGTCCGGAGATTATCAGTAGCGGCCTGGTCGAGGAAAAGTACTATGCACAAATGGAAGCATATAGTCTCGCCCTTTACCAAAGGGGATATGCCATGGCTTTGGAAAAAGGATTGATCCTGGTGGATACAAAATATGAATTTGGATTACTTTCAGGGCAAGTTACACTGATGGATGAAGTACACACACCGGATAGTTCAAGATATTATTATCTGGATGGATACGCCAGCCGTCAAAGAGAAGGTGAAAAACAAAAACAGCTCTCTAAAGAATTTGTCCGTGAATGGTTAATGGAACACGGATTTCAAGGCAAGCTAGGTGAAATCATGCCAGTCATGCCGAAAGAATTTATCCGGGAAGTATCACAGCGGTATATCGAACTCTATGAAATCATGACCGGGGAGATTTTTATACCCCAAGATTATCACCGGACTGAAGAACGCATTCGCTCGAATGTGACAAAATTTTTGGCTGGATTGTAATGCATTGACAGTCTTGTAAAGGGCATAAAAAAACCGGCCATAAACAGGAATGGCCGGTAACACTAGCGTTCTTATAGAATTTTCCAAAGATTGGTCAACCGTTATTAAGTGTCAATAACTTTTAAAAGGTCACCTTAAAAAGACAAGTTTTTTTATTTTTTTTATATGGTCTGGCACAAATCGAAACTCACCTTCTATATTTGTTGTTATTATGTCGTGTCCTCAAGAAGTTATGGGGCTGACTGGAATTGACAGGAAATGTAATTGGTTAGTAAGCATGTCGTAGTATGATAGTTCACTACGTAAAAAATGGTTATCAAAACATAGTTGGCGAAACTAATTACGCCTTAGCGGCCTAATTCTAGGAATTAGAATGCTAATATGCTACTGGTTTGATGCCTGATAAATGATCAGTGTAGCATAACAGCAAACCACCCGGCGCAAGCCGGTCAGGCTAGGTCATGATGATGTCCCGAATCAAGACCGAATTTTTTGGGAATGGGATATAGCCAATGGTTGGAAACAGAACCTAAACTATATCCGACTATCAAATCAGTTTCTAAACATGTAGAAAGCTAATGGGTTCTTTCTCTGGACCCGGGTTCGAGTCCCGGCAGCTCCACGTAATAAACGATGTAAATGCTTGTAAGATAACAACTTACAAGCATTTTTTTGTTGTTGCCCAAAATTGTTGTCATGGCATAGCCTTTTCTAGTTCTCTACTTTCATCTATTCCCTTCTTTCATCTTCTAGATAGTAGAATTCTTCATTTTTGGGTTGCCGATTTTGTTACTGAAATTTTTGAAAGTCCCTATGGCAAGATAGTTAGTGAATTCTATAAAGCGTTACAAGATCTGTTTGCTATTGTTGACGCTGGCGAGTTTCAATAGACTATTCGACGACGGCTAAAGAGAGTATAGAACTGGTAGCCAAGTGATCCAGTAATCAATTAATTATGCTTATTGCCTTAGCTTCATTTCCATCTCAAAATAGACTTGTATGGCTATAAATATCTGTTCTCATTGGCTAGTACTTGTGTATCATTTTCGGACATCGATTGTACGGATTCGTTACAGTTGCAAATTTCCTGAGTCAACTATCTTGCTGAATATCAGCGCAATATAAGAATGGCATGGTATTAGTTTTTAAATACTGCATCTTGGTTTTTTCTGTGAGTTGCGGCTCTGAAATAATGCTCTTCCTTTCGTAAAAACAGAGTAATAACTTCCGTCAGATTCATAGAAGAATAAGAAACAAACAATACCTTAAAGAAATTTTATGTATAGAGTAATTGAAAAAAAGTTCTGTACGAAAAAAGGAATTTTAACCATTGGTGGTACTGCTGTCCTTGTTTTGCTGATAACCGGGTCTGTTTATTTCACTTCCGGCAAAAGCCGTTTGAATGTAGATCCCGAACGCACCATCAGCGAAATAAAGCAGGAGCCATTTCAGGAGTTCATTCCTGTTACTGTACAGCGTTTCAAAGAGATTTGAGTCAGAAAAGTATTGGGTGCATCGGGTTCAAATATAGTTATGCTGAAATCAAAGGATTTTATAAAACTGGTATTGATAGCTTTTGTGATTGCCACACCAACTGTTTATTTTATTATGCACCAATGGTTGGAGGATTTTGCGTATCGCATCAACATCAGTTGGTGGGTTTTCGCTGCTGCATTATTTATTGCGCTTGCTACTGTAACTATACAGGCTATAAAGGCTGCATTGGCTAATCCTGTAAAATCATTGCGAACAGAATAAAACTAAGGCCATGATAAAACATTATTTTAAGATAGCACTTCGCAACCTGGGTCGTCAGAAGATCCTTTCTTTTATTAATATCTCTGGTTTGTCAATTGGGCTGGCTTGTTTTACTTTGTTCCTGTTATATGCAGTGAATGAATTTAATTTTGATCGATTTCATTCTAATGCCAAGGATATTTACCGGATGTATCGCTGGAGCGAACCCATGATTGGGGAAGATGCAAGCGGTGATGTATACATGCCTTCACCGTTAGGTCCTTCTTTGAAGCAGGATTTCCCAGATATCGATAATTATACCCGTCTTCGTGAAGGATGGGGAGAGAGTTTTATCAGGGCCGAAAATAAAGTGTTGCGTATGCATGTATCTTATGCTGATCCGCAATTTTTCGAAATGTTTTCTTTTCCGTTGTTATATGGCGATAAGAAAAACGCTTTAAATGAATTGCAGAATATTGTAGTAACAAAAGATATAGCAAAAGAAGTGTTTGGCACTTATAATGTGGTAGGACGTACTATCGAGATTAAAGTAGAAGATGCCTTTGTTCCGTTCACTGTTACTGCAATAGCAGAAAACATCCCTGCTAATTCGTCCATACAGTTTCAGTGGATGGGCAATTTTAATTATATGGAAACGACAAAGTCGGGTAAAAGAGGAATCAATAACTGGAACAGATCTGCTTATTTCACTTTTGTTCAGTTGAGGCCAGGCAGCGGTTTGGCAAATGATGTTGCAAAGCTTGGAACGTTTCGGCGGAAATATTATCCAAATGAAGAAGCTGAGTTAAAAGCAAGTGGTTATAAATGGGAAGGAGCAACGCCACCTGTTCGTTTTGGGTTTCAGCCATTGCAGGCTATGCATACTGATACAAAAATTTATGGCGGTTCTGTTGAAAATGTAAACCCCAAAACTATTTGGATATTATTAAGTATAGCAGCCGGTTTGTTGTTAATTGCCTGTATCAATTTTACCACTTTGTCCATTGGCCGCTCTGCAAGAAGGGCTAAAGAGGTGGGAGTGAGAAAGATCATTGGCGGAAATAGAAAGCTTCTGGCCTTTCAGTTTTTATCTGAAGCTGTTTTGCTCAGTATGCTTTCTGCTATGATAGGATTTTTTCGGTTCTAAGCCAAAAATAGTGGGTAATTAGGTAAAAAAGGGTAATTTAGAAAAAAGCATGGGAGTATGGATAAGTTATTCACAGCGGCATTACAATTACAGAAGCCATGGTATGTAGAAAGAGTTGAGTTTGA
>JAYRWN010000225.1:0-18918 GCA_041917975.1 Saprospiraceae bacterium
AATCTGGTGGCCTTTACCAAAAAATACAAAAAACCTGACCTGCAAGTGCCCGGTAAATATTTTCAGAGTCTGCAGGCGGATATCTTTTGTTTACAGGAGTTCAGCAAAGCTCAAGTGGAGGTCATGCTTCGGAACCTGGACAGTTCATACCATTTTGAATTTGTTCCTCCTTTGGGACTGTTGACCCGTTATCCAATTCATCAGACCGGATATTTATCTTTGCCAGGATCCAAAACACCATTTGCCTTGTGGGCGGATGTAGGCACTTCAGACACTACCACCTTAAGAGTATATAGTATATACATGCCCAGCAACCGGGTCTCAACGGATGCCGATCAATTGGTGAAAGGTGGAGACCTCAAAGAACAGTCTACCTGGCGGAAGATTGGGCGTATGCTTCTAAAATACCGTGGTGCAGCCAATAAACGTTTGGAAGCCTATAAACTGATGGAACAGGAACTGGTAAATCTAAACATCCCGTATGTGTTGGGTGGAGATTTTAATGATGTTCCTCAAAGTTATTTGTACCATCAGGTAACCCAGCGTCATACCGACAGTTTTAGGACCCACCGGGGGCTGTCCACCACGTATGGCGGGGTCATACCTTTTTTACGCATTGATTATTTATTTGCTTCTCCCAGCCTTCTACCCTTATCGTATAAAAGGGATAAAGTTTTTTTCTCTGATCATTATCCTATTATAAGTACTTTTGCCCTCTCAAAATCATAGCCCTTATGGTTGGTGAAATAATGTTATTCAACAGTTTGAGTGGTGAAAAAGAGGTGTTTAAACCTTTGGTGCCGGATCGGGTAGGTCTTTACGTCTGTGGGCCTACAGTGTATAGTGATGTTCATTTGGGTAATTGCCGCACTTTTATCTCGTTTGATATCATTTGCCGTTATTTTCGCCATAAGGGTTATAAAGTGCGCTATGTGCGTAATATCACCGATGTAGGGCACCTGGAAGGGGATGCCGATAGCCATGCTGAAGACAAAATAAGCAAGAAAGCCCGCCTGGAACAATTGGAGCCCATGGAGGTGGTCCAGCAATATTCCAACGGCTTTCACGACATGATGCGTACCTTCAATGTTTTGCCACCTAGTATAGAACCTCGCGCTACCGGTCATGTGCCGGAGCAAATGGAAATGGTGCAGCAGATCTTGGATAATGGTTATGCTTACATTGAAAATGGTTCTGTTTATTTTAATACTCTGAAATTTGCCCGCGAAACAAATGTGTATGGTAAGCTGTCAGGCCGTGTAGTGGAAGAATTATTGGTCGAAACGCGCGATCTAAAAAAACAGGATGAAAAGCACCACCCAGCCGATTTTGCCATTTGGATCAAAGCAGATCCCTCCCATCTGATGCGCTGGAAATCTCCCTGGTCCATCGGATTTCCCGGGTGGCATCTGGAGTGTTCTGCCATGAGCACAAAATACCTGGGCGAGCGCTTTGATATTCACGGCGGCGGAGCGGACCTCAAGTTTCCCCATCATGAAAATGAAATAGCCCAAAATGTAGGTGCCTGCGGACATGCCTCCGCTAATTATTGGCTCCATGGAAATATGTTGCTGTTAAACGGACGCAAAATGTCCAAGAGTGAAGGTAATACCATTATGCCTCATCAGCTGTTTAGTGGTAACAGTCCATTCATTACCAAAGGGTATAGCCCGATGGTGGTTCGTTTTTTTATGCTCCAAACCCACTACCGAAGCACTTTAGACCTTACCGATCAGGCGTTGCAAGCGGCTGAAAAAGGTTTTATACGTTTAATGGAGGGTTACACAACCTTAACCTCGCTAACTGCCGATAACTCTGTAACGGATAGCGAACTGGATCAGGAGCTCAATGTGAACATGGACGGATTGTATGCGGAGATGAACGACGACTTCAATACACCGAAAGCTTTGGCCCGCCTTTTCGAACTGGTCACCCGTATCAACGGTTTAAAAGCCGGACATCTGTCTTTACAACAGGTGAGTACAAAAACTCTTGAAAAGCTTAAAACCACTTTTGCAGCCTTTATTTTTGACATTTTCGGATTAACTCATGAACAATCTGCCGACCACCATTTATTGGATGGCGTGATGAATCTGGTGATTGATATTCGCGCTAACGCCCGGAAAAATAAAGATTGGCCAACTTCAGACAAAATTCGTGACGCTTTAAAAGAATTGAATATTCAACTAAAAGACGGCCCGGAAGGAACATCCTGGTCGGCATAAAAAATACCGTTTAAGAGCCATGCAGAAAATATATTGGTACCTATGTGGGGTCATTCTTTTCGCCCTGACCTGGAGCTGTAAACAAGATACGGCCTCATCCACCAATTCAAGTGTAGAAATTACCAACAAACAGGCCGTCCAAATACCCTCTTTTAGTGATGATACGGCATTCGCGTTTGTGCAAACTCAGGTAAATTTTGGCCCCCGCAATCCAAATTCCGCCGCCGCACAGGCTTGTCGCTCCTGGATCATTAAGACTCTTGAATTGTATGGTATTCCGGTTATTGAGCAACCTTTTGAAGCGAAAGGTTATACGGGAACCCTCTACCAGGGGGTCAATATTATCGGAACTTTTAGGCCTGAATTGAATAAGCGGATCATGCTCAGTGCCCATTACGACACCCGCTTTATGGCTGAGGAAGATCCTGAAACCGCGAAACAGAATAAGCCCATTTTAGGCGCGGATGACGGAGCCAGCGGCGTGGCCGTGTTACTCGAAATAGCCCGCTCCTTAGCAGGAACCCCTCCCGACTTAGGTGTTGATTTTGTTTTTTTTGATCTGGAAGACCAGGGAGAGCGCAACGGCTCTGACATCAAAAGCTGGTGCCTGGGTGCACAGCACTGGAGTCGCACACCGCATACCTCTGTTGCTCGACCAAAGTACGGTATCTTGCTGGACATGGTGGGAGGGCGGAATGCCCGTTTTCTGGTGGAAAATGTTAGCAACACCTATGCGCCGGACCTGGCCGGGCGGGTAACAGCAATGTACATCAAAGTCTGGAAAGTAGCCAACGCCTTAGGTAAAAGCAATTATTTCGCTGATGGTTCGGTAAGCGGTATTATTGATGATCATTATTTTATTAACTCTATTGCCGGTATTCCAACCATTGATATCATTAACAAACCTCCGGGAACAACCACTGGTTTTCCGGCCCATTGGCACACCCATGCGGATGATCTGCAGGTCATCGATAAACGCACTTTAAAAGCCGTAGGTTCGGTGGTGCTTTATGTCATCTACCAGGAAGCACAAGGGCTGTTTTAATCAAATACTCCAAGCACCAGGTCGATACGTTCCTGAAGGCGCCGGGAGTCCTGATGAACCCTGGGCCAATACACATGCGGAGAAGATCTGATGTAGGCCAGACAACGTTCTAATTCGTTCTCTTTAACCACTGGAATAGCATAAGTCTGAGTTAACCATTGGGCCAAATAATCCTGCTCAGGTTGACCTGGCGTAGGAATGAGGACTACCGGTAAACCCTGTAAAGCCCAGTCCATGATGCTGCTGTATCCTGAACGGCTTAAGATAACTCGGCTTCTTCCGACTAAACTTGAAATCTTCTTTGCATCAACCAGACCAAAAACATGGAGGTTATATGGAGGTGAGGGAGGAATAGTTTTGGATCCGCAGATCAGAGCGGCTTTAAGGGAGGGATTAGCAGTGATAAGCCGGACAAAAGCATTTTGTAGCCAGCTGCGATTGGGTTCTGGACCTGACAGAACGAGGATGACATCATATTGGTAGTCAGTCCCTCGCTCCAGGGGAGGCAATGCACTCCATGGACCGATGTTATATTTTTTTCCTACATAGCGGTTATGACTTAAAACGCCACTTAAAGACTCGGGAGCCGGAAGATCAGGAACCCAAAATTCGGTAAAAGGTCTTCCCAGCCAGGCATAAACCAACTGTGCGAGCCAACTCCGCAGAGCTGACCCGGGGTAATTTAACTGATGGGTGATTAATATGCTTGGCCGAGTGCGGGCATAGGCTCCATACCTGTTGTCGGAGATAATTAAATCACAAGGATGGGTGGCTAGCCAGAATCGGATAAGCACTTGTTCCAGGCGTATATTACTTAATAAACGAGGGATTTGGGAGACAATTGATCGCAGAGGATTCCGGCCGTAGACAATACGGTAAGAGGGCAAATCTATAAAACACTGGTGCGGAAAAACTTGCTGCAATAATTCTGCCGCTGTGCCGTCTGAGGCGATGGTCACCCGATAGCCCTTCCCGATCAAATGGGCAATTATTGGAATAGAGCGACTGGCATGACCCAACCCCCAATTTAACACACAGAACAAAATATGTTTTTGCGGGGATTGCACAAATGGAGTTAACGAATTAGATGGATGCTAGAAGTCGACATGGGATATGAAAGCGGATTATTTTTTCAAGGCGGCTTTGCTTAATACTTTACTGAGTTGTTTCACCAGATCCAACTTATCCGGTTGAATAAAATTGCGATGTTGACAATTATAAAGGATTGCGCCCAGGCAGGTATATAAGATCAGGTGGGCATTGGTTTTACCGATTTTGTTTTTCTGAATAATCTGTACGAAATTAGTTTCATAAGCCTTCCAGCTGCGGCGGTAACTTTTTAACTTTTCACCCTGCAATTGTCGCCATTCCTGCATGCTCACCAGGTAAAAATCAGGATGGGTAATTGCATAGGTGATGTGCTGTTTCAACATAGATTTAAACTGCGCTTTTGCTGATAATAATTCTTCTTTCAGGCTTTCGTGTACTGTTAACTCCTGCATGACCAGGCTGCAAATGGTAGACAACATGTCCTCCTTACTTTTAAAATGACTGTACAAGGTACTCACTTGCACCGCTGCAGCTTTGGCCACATCCCGCATGGAAGTGGCATGGAAACCTTTGGCCATAATTAATTCAGCGGCAAGCAACAGAATTTCCTTTTTACGGGCACTTAATTCAGGCATATGTCTTAGTTAATTTTAAGTTTATTTCCCGGTTAAGCTGGGAAATAATCATTTAATGTAACTAATAAATTAAGAAATACCAAAAAGTACCCTGATTTCATGTTTCAGGGACTTTTTGTTCCAATTGATTATCAATTCTTTAACCGAAAGCGGGGGATTGAGTAATTTACATGGTGTTTTAAATAATTAAATCGTGATGCGTTGGTTATCTACATTTTGGATTATTTGTTTGTTTGATTTAGGGTCTTATGGGCAGGAAGATACGTTATGGACGGCCCGGTGGTTATTCGATGGACAAGACCTGCACACGGGCTATGCCGTGGTCGTAAAGGGCAATCGTATCCAACAGGTAGGCAGTTATGCTTCGTTACGCCGGGCCAGATTAACCGAAAAGAACCTGGGTGAAGCGACCCTGATGCCCGGCATGATGGAAGGCCATGCGCACCTGCTCTTGCACCCCTATAATGAGACGAGCTGGAACGATCAGGTCCTTAAGGAATCCCTGGCCGAGCGCGTGGTACGAGCGGTGGGGCATGCCCGAACAACGTTAATGGCGGGATTCACCACCGTGCGCGATTTAGGCAGTGAAGGCGCCGGTTATGCGGATGTAGGATTAAAACAAAGCATAGATAAAGGTCTTATTCCCGGGCCCAGATTGCTCGTGGCCGGACCAGCCATTGTCGCTACCGGCAGCTATGGGCCGAAAGGTTTTGCTGACCATGTGGATGTACCATTGGGAGCGGAGGAAGCTGATGGTGACCGCCTGATCAGTGTAGTGCGTGATCAGATTGGCAAAGGGGTGGATTTTATCAAAGTCTATGCCGATTATCGCTGGGGGCCACAGGGGGAAGCCCGGCCTACTTTTACGTTGACTGAACTAAAGACCATGGTGGACGTGGCCGCCAGCAGTGGACGGGTGGTAGTCGCCCATGCCTCTACTGAGGAAGGGATGCGGCGGGCGGCAGAAGCCGGTGTGGCAAGCATCGAACATGGAGATGATGGTAACCGGGAGGTGTATAAACTGATGCGGGAAAAACAGGTGGCTCTGTGCCCTACGTTAGGAGCTGTTGAGGCGTTAGCACACTATGGGGGTTGGAAAAAAGGCCTGGACCAGGATACGGAACGCATTAAGACCAAAAAACGGGCTTTCCGGGAAGCCCTGGAGGCCGGAGTGTCTATTTTACCCGGGGGAGATGTCGGTGTGTTTGCCCATGGCGATAATGTTTATGAACTAGAACTGATGGCCGAGTACGGCATGTCAAATCTGCAAGTACTCCGGTCGGTTACATCCGGCAGTGCTCAAATTCTGGGCCTAAAAGAGCTGGGTCAGTTAAAGACGGGATTTGTGGCCGATATGATCGCGGTAAAGGGAAACCCGCTTGCTGATCTGTCCGCGTTAAAAAAGGTGGTGCTGGTGATGAAAGATGGGCAGGTGTATAAATGAGTAGTGCAAGGTACATTCCTGTCAATGGCTAGGTTTTGTATCCGATCATAATAATAAAAACCAACTAAGAGGAATTTGAATGCAATCCACTCTCAGGGTTGGTTCTTTAATACCGTAGGAAACTAATAGGCCGTAACGATAATTAATATTAGATTGTTTTAATTGTTTAATGGAAGTTTTACCAGATCCAATTTCCAGTAACACAGGGATATCCCTTGTTTCAATTACAAAGTCGGGGTTTGCTGCTTGGCTACTTGATACAAAAGAAATGATCCCATCAGTAAGAACTCTTCTGAGGTACATTACAATTATGTCTTCAATTAATTTGCTTCTGAACTGATCTGGCAAATTTTGTCCGTACAGGGTCGAAAGTAAAGCCCTGCGCAACGATGGGGACATAAAAAAGGCCTTTTTGTTTTTTACTATTTTGGTGTCTAAACCACCATAAGGATGTATAACATTTAAAAGCTCAGCTTTTGCTAAAATGTCAATCAGTTCAATAATTTCATTTTGTTTTATTCCAATTATTCCTGCTAATTTCTCAGGGTTAATTTCATCAGAACCAGCAAGCCTAAGAATTAGTTTATTGATTTTTGTGAAATCAGTGTAGGTTGTATTTAGCTTTGGAATATCCTCTAAAATAACACGCTTAAATAGGTCAAGGATACTATCATTAATAGTGTATTTGTCTTTATAGAAAAGAAAATTTGGGATATTTTGATAGCTAATGTAACCTTGCCAAAGGTCCTTTAATTGTAAAGTTTTTACAGTATGTATTTTGTTGAAATAGTGGTTAACAATTTTTTCATTGGACTTTATTTTTTCAAAGGCATCTTGTGAAGTCTTACTATAGAAAAGTGCTTCCTTCAGGTCATTTGATAAGCCTTTTTCAGGATAAACCATCTTTCCATTATTTTCCAAATAAGTTTTTGCAGCGACAAACTCAATAAACTTAAATGGATATATTTTCTCAATCCGCATCCTTCTAGCCAAATCCGCAGTCTGGTTGAGAAGTAAGGCTGATGATCCGGTACAAAGAATAAATGCAGTCCTGGCTTCATCATAAAGAATCTTCAGAGTTTTACTCCAGTTATCGTCATCGTGGACCTCATCAAAAAGAAAGATAATTGGCTCGGTCAATTCGTTGAAGCGTTTCTTTAGGATATGTTTTTGAAATTCTTCTAACGCGGTATGAAGATCAATTCCTAAGTTCTTCAATATATTTACATTAAAGAAGTAAATGTATTTTATATGGTCAAGGTATATATGATTTGTGACCTGCCACAATAAGGTCGTTTTACCGACTCCTCTGAGACCGGTCAAACTGATAAATCTTGGTTCTAACCCTGATTTCAGAAAATCATCGGCATATTTTTTTAGTAGGATAAAAACCGAGCGTGTCGGGTACCTAAGTTTGGTAATTGGGTGAGTCAGTCTGCTTTCAATGGCAGCTTTAGACACTAGTGTGTTCTCTAAAAAATATTTTAAAGTTTCGTCCATTTCTTTACAAAAGTAAGAATTTTATAAATTCGCTTTTCGACTTATTGAACACATGTGTATCCATAGGTTTACCAACAATATCATAAACGACAAAAGATATTAAAAACCAGTTTCCCTGCTTTGAGTACTTCCTTCCCAGACAAAGAAGGTTTAATTCAGATCTAACATCTTTTCACCCTGTATGACTAGCTTCAATCAGGTTTTTTAATACGTCTAATTCTTTACGCACTTGCCGTTTGGCCATCGGAACCATTAACCTGTTTAACCATTTATAAATGCCGGAAAGCTGATTATCCGAATACCGGGTTACCAGGGTAGAATTATTTTTAACCTCTAGCTTCCATCCTCCGGTAAGGGGATAAGGGCTGGTCGTTGGTTTCCAGCTGAAAGCATAAGGCGGATTCCAGGAGGTGATAACTCCACCGATGTCCATGGTCATTCCGGCAAATGTTTCCACCCAATCGTATTCTGAACCTACACCATGTGGCCCGTCATGTTTCCAACCGACCTTTTTCATGTTTTTATGCCAAGTTGTGGTTTTGCTAAAATCGGTGATAAAGGCAAATACAGTGTCAATCGGAGCATTTATTAGTACTGTGTCCTCCATGTGTAGTGAACTGTTTTTCATAACTTGACTTTTTTCTTTATTTAATATTGGTCAACTTGCTTATACCCTATTTAGCTCATGCCGTTAGGGGCGCTAACTTTTATTAAATTTATAAAGTATATCAAAGTATTACAACATCCGCCATAAAAAGGCTGGTGCACTATTATGATAGAATGATGCTCCCAATAATTAGCTGATTTACAGAAAGAAACGGTTTTTAGGTCCTTCCCCAGTACATCAGAGGTTAAAAGGTGTGCCTTTCAGTCAGCCAAATAATCAGATAATCTGAGTGGCTAATAACTCCGTATAAGCGTCCAGGATAAACGCTTTCTTTTGGTTGATGGTCATTTTATCTTTGGTGACAACCCTGAGAACCCCGGGGCGATAGTTACGCTGATCCTTAATATATTTGTTTAAGCCCTGCTTCGCGGCAGCAGGCCCAAAGAGCACAAAACCGACATCGGCGCCGGGAACCTCCCGCAAGATAGTTTCATAATATTCCTCAATGCCCTGGTCCCGGCGATGCATTTGTTTGGATTCAGAAACGACCTGTTGAGGACCCCAACCAGGTCCGGAACTAGATCCGCCGCGGGTCTTCCGGGGAATAACATATCCCTCAATGGTTTTGTGATCAAGGCGACTTCCATTATAAGTAAAAATGTCGGCATGGCGGTAATCAAGCCAGATGCCAACCATTACAGGCTTTAACATAGCAGGCGTTTTTTTAAAGGTTACACTAATAACTGTTTCAAGGGTTCGTGGAAGGCAAAGTTCAGCAGGTCGTAGGTGGTGAGGATGCCCACCAGCTTTTGATCATCATTTACTATCGGGAGTGCTTTGAAAAGATTTTCTTTAAATATACCCACCGCCAGAGCTACCGGGTCATCCTGATGCAGTGTGGACACTTGTTTGGTCATGATATCCTTGACGATCAGTGAGCTTAAAAAGCGCTGATTGAGCTCTTCTTCTTTTTCTTTTTTGAACATAGTAAAATGATCGCAGAGCAACAAATAATCTTCTTTACTCACGATGCCCAGGACTTTATTGTCGTCGTCCACCACCGGTAAATGGTGGATGCGATGGGTACGAAACAATACAGCCACCTTGGTCATCGCATCTTGTGTATGTATACTGATGACTTCTTTAGTCATTACAGCCGATACCTTGGTTTGCACATCCATGATCAACGTATTATTTTTTGTGAAGAATAAGCATAAGCGAGCAGATCGTGACTGGTAACTATGCCTATTGCTTCTCCGCCGTCGGTGATGGGTAAAGCATGAAAACGATTATTCAGAAAAATATCCGCCGCCAATCCAATGGTGTCATCCGCTTCCAATGAAATAGGATTGGCGGTCATCACTTCTTTGACCATCAGACCATTCATCGTTTTTTGTGCGTATGTTTTACCTGAGCTGTGCTTATTGATTTGCACATGCAAGCGCAGGATATCTTCTTTGCTGATGATGCCTACTAACTTTTGACCTTTATCGACAACAACGATGTGATGGATGTTATGTTGATTAAACAGTTCTTCCACCTCTGTCATGGCACTCTCCGGCTTCACAGTGATGAGTTTGGTGCTCATGATTTCTTTGACCGGTTTCTGCATATTCATAAAAAATACCTTTTATCCAAATTTATAGACATTATTTGGGCCATGCGTTGACTCATATCATAGCCCGGTTGTATTTCAGTCAATTTGTTATCAAGCTATTTGTTGTATGGTTATACCAAATGGCCGATTCATACCGGGAGTAGATAGAAGTAGATCTCCCCGGGTGGAGAAAGAATCTGCTACCGTTTATTTTGCCGTTTTTCTAACGACTCTTATTTATCACATCGCTTCGCTGCTCAGAGAGGTCTTGGCCAAAGGCTGACGGCGAATGCGCACGCCGGTCGCTGCATAGATAGCGTTGGCGATGGCTGCACCAGCCGGTGGTAGTCCTGGTTCTCCCAAACCGGAGGGAGGAAAATCGTTTTCGATAAAGACAGTTTCTATCTCGTAAGGCACCTGGTTTATGCGGATCAGCTGGTAGTCACTAAAATTTTTTTCCTGTGGTTCTCCATTTTTGATGGTCAGCTCCCCGTACAGGGCATGACCGATGCCGTCAATGATGCCACCCTCTACCTGGTTTCGGGCACTGTTAGGGTTGATGACCAGACCACAGTCAGCGGCACAATAGACTTTATGGATTTTTATTTTTCCCTTGGTCACCGAGATATCCACCACCTGGGCGGCATAAGCATTAAATGAATAATGTACGCCGATGCCCTGGAATATTCCGGCCGGTTTAGGTTTACCCCAACCGGATAGTTCAGCTACGGTTTCAATGACTTTTTTGTAGCGATCAATATCAAATTTGACCAAATCCGCCGGCATTTTGCGGGCTTCTTCCAATAAATCCAGGCGGAATTGCACCGGATCTTTGTTTATGCTGTGGGCAATTTCATCAATGAAACTTTCTTCCGAATAAGCAATAAAATTATGGTTGGGTGCCCGCCAGGCGCCGATAGTCACATCCGAAGTAACGGCGGCATAATCCACCCGCAGATTCGGCACACAGCCGGCGGGGAAGTTATTTTCCCGGGTGCCGTTGCCGGTATTGATGGCCGCTGCTTTTTCATGCCAGGCAATCAATTTATTATTGGCGTCGAGGCCGGCCCGGTAATGGTACATGCCGGCGGGGCGATAAGACCCTCCGGTCATATCATCCTGCCGCGTCCAGACCACCAGGACCGGAGCTTTAATTATGGAGGACAGGGTAGCCGCTTCGACGGCGAAATCCGTCTTCAGACGGCGGCCAAATCCACCGCCCTGGCGGGTCATTTGCACACGGACATTTTCGGCGGGAATGCCCAGTTTTTTGGCAATATCGTTACGTGCATTGAAGGGAGTCTGGGTAGGGCCGATCATTTCAGCTTTATCCCCTTGTACATGGGCAAAAAAGTTCATCGGCTCCATCGGTGCATGTGCCAAAAAAGGCGCTTCGTAGGTGGCCTCCAGCACTTTGACCGCTTGACCAAAGGCTGCGAAAACGTCGCCATCGCTGCGTTTGGGGTTTTCCATTACTCCCTGGATAAGCCGGGTGAATTCGGAGGTGTAATAAGCGGAGTCTTCCGTTTTGCCGGAATCCTTCCATTGACAGCGCAGCAAGGTCGCTCCTTTCATCACTTGCCAGGTAGATTTTCCTACCACAGCCACCATGTTATCAAAAGTAACCACGTTAACTACCCCGGGTAATTTCCGGGTCGCTTGATCGTCTACACTGACCAGGGTTTGACCAAAGGCCGGAGGGCGGACGATGTTGGCATAAAACATGCCGGGACGGTAAAAGTCCATCCCGAATACCGGTTCACCGGTCAGGATAGCTTCCGTATCTACATTAATGTAATTCTGACCGATAATCTTAAAATCCTTTTTATCCTTGAGTTCTACATCAGCCGGTACAGGCAAGGTGGCTGCTTTTGCCGCGACTTCATGATAGCGGACCTGCCGTCCGGATGTTTTATGATGGATGACGCCCTGATGGGTGGTGCACTCATTCACCGGCACATTCCAGGTTTGCGCGGCTGCATCCATCAGCATGCGACGGGCGGTAGCTCCGGCTTTACGCAAAGTGTTGTATTCCAGGCGGATGCTGCCACTGCCTCCAGCCACTTGACGGTCGTACTTACTTTTATCCAGGGGAGCCTGCTCCACTTTTATTTTGTTCCAATCCACATCCAGGTCTTCCGCTACGATCATCGGCATAGCGGTTTTGATGTTTTGCCCTACCTCCGGATTGGGTGATAATAAGGTAATTACCCCGTCGGTGCCTATCTTCAGGTAAGCATTCAGGTTAGTTAGTTCTGCCGGGGCACTGACTTTGCTGATGCCGGCTTCCAGCGCTTTCAGACTGGAAAAAGACAGGATTAATCCGCCTCCGGTTAAGGCTGTATTGCGCAGGAAATCCCGGCGATTTATGGATGATGGAGTTGTTTTGCTCATGATTAGACTTTTTTAGCAGCTAAATGAATGGCTTTTCTGATGCGGGTATAAGTACCACAGCGGCAGATGTTGCCGGACATCACCTCATCAATGTCGGCATCGGTGGGGTTCGGTTTATTTTTTAACAACGCGACGGCATTCATGATTTGTCCGGACTGGCAATACCCGCATTGGGCCACATCTACTTCCCGCCAGGCTTGTTGTACGGGATGCTGGGCTGCTTTATCCAGTCCTTCTATGGTCACCACCTTGCCTTTGCCTACCAGGGATACCGGCATCACACAAGAGCGCACCGCCTTGTTATTGATCAATACCGTACAGGAGCCGCACATAGCCACACCGCAGCCGTATTTGGCACCTTTCAGATCCAGGTTGTCCCGCAGGACCCACAATAAAGGGGTATCCGCTTCCACTTCCACGGCTTGTTTTTTGCCGTTGACGTTGAGAGTATATTTTGCCATCGGAATAGTTTGCTTTTAAACAAATTTACATCATATCTGCTGCTCATGCTAGGGCAGGATACATCTTTCTGCGCTTATTTCATTCGATTTTGCACTAAATCCAACATCCCGGCTAATCCGGTAGCGATGAGGTCATGTTTTAAAGGGAAAGTTTCCTGACCGTTGTACACCACTAGTTTTTTGGTGGGCTGAATGTCATTACATCCGGTATGAAATCCTTTGGAAACAGAAGGCACCGTATTGCGTTTGATCTCAATGGCCCATTGGTCCCGAGGACTCCATTCCAGGATCAGGTCAATTTCTGCTCCTCCACTGGTGCGATAGTAATATGGAACGGCCTGGTGACCCACCAATGACAAAATATTTTCCAGGACAAATCCTTCCCAACTGCCACCAACCACCGGATGCCCAAGCAAGACATCATGATCGGTTATTCTCAATAAAGCATGAGTCAGCCCACTGTCGCGGATGTAAACCTTGGGGGACTTAATCAGCCTCTTGTTCACATTCCCAAACCAGGGCTGTAAACGCCGCACTAATAATAAGTCCACCATTAAATCCAGATAACGGCTGATGGTGACATGGGCCACGCCCATGCTTTGGGCCATTTGGGAGGCATTAAAAATGGCGCCTTGATTATAGGCTAGCATGGTCCAAAACCGCGCCAGGGTTTCGGCCGGGATGCGGGGACCAAGCTGGGGAATATCCCTTTCCAGATAAGTGCGCAAAAAATGTTGTCTCCAGTTTAGACTGTCCACTGTCGAATCCGCCAGCAGGCTTTCCGGGAATCCACCACGTAACCAGAGTTGATCGATATCCGCATATCCGGAGGACTGGTATTCGATTAGATTGATCGGATAAAGCTCCAGGTAAACAATCCGGCCGGCCAGGGACTCGCCCGATTGTTTTAATAGATCCATTGACGCTGAACCCAGAAATAAAAAGAGCCCATGTTTATTGCCTTTGCTTCTTGCATAATCAATCCAGCCCCTGATTTCACCGAACAGCCCCGGTTTTTTTTGGATTTCGTCCAGAATAACCAACTGGTGATTATGGCGGGTGTAATAAGCGGCAAAATCCTCTACTTTGCTTAAATCCAGGGGATTCTCCAGGTCAAGATAAACACCGTGGGTGTTGGAAGCCAGATTTAATGCCAGCGTAGTCTTGCCTACCTGACGAGGGCCTATTAAGGCTACGGACGCATTTTTTCGCAGCGCTTCCTGTAATGTATTTTCTAAAAGTCGCTTAATCATCCTTGCAAATTTAACATATCATGTTCAAAATGCAAGGTTAATTTCAGTTTTTTGATCCATTCCCGTTCCTTAACCTCCCCAAGAAGTATTCCTCATTCCTTATTTTTCAACTACCCACACCCATATTCCCGACCCTTGCTCCTCCATTCATCATTCCTAATTCCTAATTCATCATTACTCAAGCCCGGGGCTTAAACAACCTGATTTCGACTCGGCGGTTGAGCTGGCGTCCTTCGGCGGTGGTATTGGGTGCTACCGGAAAAGCTTCTCCCAGGCCTTCCGGCAACAATCTTTTAGCCGGGATGCCCTGGCGGATGAGAAAGTCGGTTACCGCCTGGGCGCGCTGCAGGGATAGTTTTTGATTGGTGTTTTCATCGCCCTGGCTATCGGTATGACCACTGATGCTAAGGGTCAGGGTCGGGTAGTCGCGCAACACATTGGCCAGCCGGTGCAGGTCAGCATAAGAGCTTTCCAGGATGGTCGCTCCTCCCGGCTGAAAGGCCAGCCCCGGGATGGTGGAGAAGTCGCCCAGCAACAAGCGGCGCGTAAACTCCCGGTCAAAACGCAGGTCCGCCAGTGGAAAAGTAAATTTCAGGTTTTCAAAACACAGCTCATGACGGTTATAATAGCGCCCGGTGGCCGCCGTTATCCCCCAGTACACCCGTCCATTGCCCTGGAAAATATCTTTAACCAAATCGCCTGTGTAGGTGAGCACAACTTTTTTATCCAGTGAAACGCTCAGGGTCTTGGTTGAGGGTACCCAGCGGATGGCCAGCGGATGCGTGCGGCAATCTTCGATGTTGGGGATGATCTTCGGACCGGCCAGATTATAAAAATGGTGTACCGAGCCGTGTTTTAAGATGGCCACGTGGTCTTCTACCGGGTCACTGAGATGTTCGTTTTCCCAGGTGTCTATTTCGATGCCCAGCGATGGCCGGACTCCGGAGAATCCCATACCCTCCCCGGCCCGCCCGGTGATGCGCTGGTAAGGGGCGAAAACAAAGACTACGCCATCGGCCCCACCGGCATCATCACAGCCGAACAGAATCTCCAGCTCCATTTCAAACGGACCCTGCAGATCGATGGGCTGTTTATACCACACGCTGCCTGAGGACCATTCATAAGCTTCGGTGAGCCGGTAACAGTTGTCCCCGGTCTTGCGGGTATCTCCACTCAGGTTAAAATCCTCCGGCTTGACTTTGACCTCCGGCTGGGCCTCCACAGGCCCTCCCGCTAACCAATAGATCCCGAACAGGAACCAAGTCAAAAACTGTCGCTGTAAACTGGTGGACGGTTGCACAGGCTGACCAAGATTTTTTAAAAGTTGATAAGATAATCCTTCCTCAAGAGCCAGACAAGTTTATCCACCGCTGACCCCGCATTTGTGCTTATTTTTAGCGCAACTTTAACAACAAGACCATGCAGAAGTGGACCTACCTGGTATGTGGACTGATTTTAGGCCTGGGCGCTTGCCGCACGATTCAACCGGCCGGGAAAGCTATTTTGCCCGCCGCCCGGTTGCAGCCCATGGGCCGGGCTTTGCTTACGGATCAGGGCCATCTGGAGTTGATCAGTTCGGGGGCGCAGGTCGGTTTCAGTTTTACCGGTACCTCCTGCACCCTGTACACTCACCTCCCGCGAGCCGAGGATCATAACTTCCTGCAATATACGCTGGATGGCGTCTATCAGCGCCGCTTGCGCCTGGATGGACGGACTCCAGAACCGCTGGTGATCAGCGCACCCGGCTCTGGCCGGCATACTGTATGGTTGATCAAGGCCAGCGAAGCGCATTCGGGACCGATCTTTATCGAAAAAATCAGCGGTTCCGGTTTGCGCGTCTTGCCGGTTCCGGCCCGGCCCTGGATTGAGTTCATCGGCAACAGCATCACCTGCGGCGCCGCGGCGGATACTTCCCTGGTCCCCTGTGGGCAAGGCGCTTACCATGATCAGCACGATGCTTACCACGCTTACGGGGCCCGCCTGGCCCGGGCGTTAAATATGAATTATCTGCTCAGCAGCGTAAGCGGTATTGGCATCTACCGCACCTGGAATCGGGACGGACCAGCCATGCCGGAGGTGTATGAACGGGCTGACTTCCAGCTCAACAACGGGCTACCCTGGGATTTCACCCGTTTTACGCCGGCTGTAGTGGTGATCAGCCTGGGTACCAACGATCTCAGCGCCGGCGACGGCGTGTTTCCCCGTCCGCCGTTTGCTCCGGAGGTATTTATTGAAGCGTATGTATCTTTTGTCCGCCGGATTAAAAGCCACCATCCCCGCGCACAAATCGTGTTGTTAAACAGCCCGTTGGTAGGTACGCCGCAAGCCCGGGTGCTGGAAGAAGCCCTGGACCAGGTGAAACAACAGCTTGACCGCGCTTATCCTCAGACTGAGCCGGTGCAACTGCTGCGTTTTCAGCCCCTGCGCGCCACCGGCTGCACCGGACACCCGAATGTGCAGGAGCATGGCCTGCTGGCCGAACAACTGTTGCCGCAGTTTAACGTGCTGCTCCAAAAATTAGAAATGAGGAATTAGAGGTTGGAAATGATGGAATAATTCATAATTCACACCGCCTGCCGCTGCAACTTAAAAAATTGAGACGAATATACACTTGTGGCGAAAAATGTAACGATAACTCGCCATAAGTACCTTTTTGTACCCACTTGTGGCGAATAATGCGGGGATAATCCGCCACAACTTACTGCATCAGATCACTTAAAAGCACTTCGTTTTGCACCAGACCGGAATAGGCGTTTGGTTTTAGTCCAAAGGTGGTAATGAAGGTCAGGAACACCGATTTACGGGTACCGCTTTCTTTTCTAAACGCGCCGAGTTTATTACGCTGCACTTCAGCATATTTTTTATCAATGGTAAAAGGATGGATCGCATATTTAATCTCACAAAGGTTGATGATGCCATCGTTGCGGTCGATGAGTAAATCCACTTGTGCGCCATGCTCCACCTCCTTACTGCGCCACGCAGCCTGTTCGGTATGTACTCCAGCTATGCCCAGGCTTTGTTTAATTTGTTGGATGTGCGCCAAACACACTTGTTCAAAAGCGTAACCGGTCCAGGCCCGGTGCACCGGACCATCCTGCAGGGTACTCCAATGATTAGGCGCATGAGGTCGTTGCGATTGGATAAAATGGAGATAGAACAGGGTATAAAAGTCGGTTAGTTGATAGATGCGGTCGCGCTGTTTTTTGGCTAGGGCCGGGTAAGAACGGATGAAGCCGCCACTTTCCAGGTCATCCAGGATTTTGGAGAGTCCTCCCCCGCTTTTTTCGCGCAGGGCGTGGAGCAACCCCTGGCGGGTGAGACCCTGATGTTTTTTGCTTAAAGTCTCGACGACCTGAAGGTATTTTTCGGAGTTTTTGAACAGAGCGGCATACAAATTTTTATACTCATCGTGCAGGGTGCCATGGGCAGCAAAACACAATGCATCAATATTTTGGGCCAGGCTGAGGCCTTTTTTTAGCAGGCTCCAATAATAAGGGATGCCCCCCAGCACCATATACCCTTCGGCCACCTGATAATCATCCCAGGTGATTTCCGCGTGTTCCAGAAAGGTCTTGCATTCCCGGAGGGTAAAGGGTTGAATTTTCAGGCGCTGGGTAATGCGGTTATGCAGACCGCCCCGGTTATTGATTAACTTGTTGAGCATCCAGGAGGTCGACGAGCCGCAGACGATGAGCAGGACATCCGGCCTGGCGGAGGCCCAGCTATTCCAGAAATGTTCCAAAGCGCTGATGAAGTCCGATTTAGGCGTATCCATCCAGGGTAACTCATCCAGGAAGATGACTTTTTTGGCCGAGGATGATTTTTCGAGGACCTCTTTAATGGCGCTGAAGGCGTAAAACCAATTGGCCGGTATAGGGGCATCCGGCAGCCCGGCTTCCCGGAGTGCCAACTGAACGTTGATCAACTGGGCTTTGGTGCCGGCATTGGCCAGGCCGGTCAGGTAAAAGTCAAAGCGGTAACCAAAACATTCGCGGATGAGGAAGGTTTTACCCACCCGGCGCCGCCCGTAGATGGCCACAAATTCGGCGGTGAGAGAGGCGGCAAAACGGTGCAGTTCCGCCTGCTCATAGGTTCTTCCGATCAGTCCCGGCATGGAGTAAAAAAGTTATTTCCGGCACTAAAATACCAAAAATCCTACACTTGTGGCGAAAAATGTCACGATAACTCGCCATAAGTACCTTTTTAAAACCACTTGTGGCGAATAATACGGGGATAATTCGCTATAACTAAAGAGATACACTGTCATTTGTATATCTTATTTCTCAAAATAGAATATCAAGCCGAACGCAGCGGAGGAAGCTATAACATATCTCCAACCAAAAAAAATCTCTATTTTTAATCAAAATAAAACCACCGTCACCGCCATGTCCAGAACCGACGCCGACCGAGCTAAAGACTTCTTCATCTTCGAAGACTTGAAACATTCCAGGATGATCTACGTGCCGGGAGGAACATTCATGATGGGTAGTAATGAAGATGATAGGGAGCAGCCGGTTCATGAGGTGCAGATCAGTCCTTTTTACCTGGGCCAGTACCCGGTGACCCAGGCGTTGTGGAAGGAAGTCTTGGGTGATAATCCCTCCCGGTTCCGGGGCAACGACCGGCCCGTAGAACGGGTGAGCTGGGACCGCATTACTGAGAAATTTTTACCGGCCTTGAATAAAAACTTCCCTCATGAGGGAGGAG
>JAYRWN010000226.1:0-5220 GCA_041917975.1 Saprospiraceae bacterium
ACTGCACTTTTTGAATACCAGCCATGCCAATAACCAAACCCTTTTGGCTAAAGAAGGTAGCCCCCGTGTGGATATGCATGCAGAAGATGCTCAAGTCAGAGGAATCGCTGACGGACAATCCGTCAAAATATATAATGAATATGGTACTGTAACCGTTCAGGTACGGATAAGTGACAAAGTCACTCCGGGTGTCTTATGTATGCCCCAAGGATACTGGAGAGAAGCATTTGCCGGAGGATCCACCGCCAATGCACTAACCAACGATGCCTTGACTGATATGGGTGAGGGGTCAGCATTGCAAGAATGCCGGGTGCAAGTAGAAGCCAGTTGAGAACTCAGGTAATTTTCAGGCAGGTGATGTACGTGTCCACTTTTTGTATACAAAAGAAGCGCGGCGTATATTGCAAAAATATTATCTTTTAACTGACCATAATTCTCATAACTTAATCATTAATTCCGGTGCAGAAATTTGTTACAGATATAGTGCTAGTCCTGATATTTTCATTTTCGTTCATCACAGGTTATAGTCAGCGCTGTTTGACCTCACTCAAAAAAGAAAAAGCGTTGGTTAATCATCCGGAATTAGCCCAAAAATTAAAAATTCAGGAAGCGGTCATTCAACAATGGATAACCGATCAGGAATCTTCCCCACGTCCACGAGCAATAGAAACCATACCGGTGGTGGTGCATGTACTCTGGCGCGTCAATGAAGAAAATATCAGCGATGAACAAATAAAATCGCAACTAGATATTCTAAATAAAGATTTCCGCAAGTTGAATGCTAACTTTAAATCCGGTCCGGCGGCCTTCCAAACCTTGGGCGCCGATATCGAGTTAGAATTTTGCCTCGCTTCGGTGGACCCCGCCGGAAGAGCCACTAATGGCATTACCCGCCGGCGGACCACCATCAATAATATCGGTGAAACGGAAAATTGGCACAGCACACAGGCGGGCGGACAAGATGCCTGGGATGTAGATAAATATCTCAACATCTGGGTCTGCGACATCGGGGACGACGGCACGTTAGGTTTTGCCAGCCTGCCCGAAACGGCCGACCCCCCCGAATCCGATGGCCTGGTAATTGGACACCAGTATTTTGGCACCGTCGGAACGGCAGCCAAGTCAGAACCGAATCATCTGGGCCGGACCACCACCCACGAAGTGGGACATTATTTTAACCTTGAACATCTGTGGGGGCCTGAAGACGGGGGTTGTAACGAGGACGACTTTGTCCATGATACGCCTAATCAGGATTACGAAAGTGAAGGTTGCCCGGAATTTCCGGTTTATGACGATTGTACCGCTTCCGGTAACGGCATTATGTTCAATAATTATATGGATTATTCTGATGATCCCTGCATGACTATGTTTACCAAAGGCCAAAAAATGAGGATGTTAGCTGCTTTGCATGGCCCGCGGGCATGCTTGCTGTCTAGCCCTGGTTGTGACCTCACCACCCACATAACCGAAAATTTTATTATCATGCCTGGCATTTCTCCTAATCCCGCCAGAGATAATTTGGTCATTACTTTCCCCAATCCTCAGGACCGGGAAAGTACTTGGTTTATTTATAATTCCACCGGAAAAAAAATGACCGAGTTTAAACTAATTGTGACGAGGGAAATCAATATTTCCGGATTTCCGGCTGGGATTTATTTTCTGACATCTTCAGTTCATCCGGGCACCGCAGCAAAGTTCATCATCGTAAATTAAATTTATGAGAATGCTGTATATATTTATCACCGGGCTCATCGCATTTAGCCTTTTTTATACCTGCAAAACAATTAATAAAAGCGGACCAATTCCTACACAAAACCAAAATCTGATTTATTTGAAAGCCGGCCGCTGTTATGGCAAATGCCAGGTTTATCAATTAAAAATTACCATTTCCGGCCTGGTGGAATTTATCCCGGAGAAAAATTTTGCTAAACTGGAAAAAAGCACCATGCAATTAGCACCTGAAAAGCTGGTTGATTTGATGCAATTAATTGATTCAACAGGTTTAAATGCATTGGAATCCGCCTATTTATCTACAGCAAAGGATCTTCAAAAATTCGAAATAATTTATCAGGATAAAATGATTCGATTTCATAAAATGAAAGCTCCACCGGGCTTGTTGAATTTGTTGAATTACCTTCAGAAGTTAATAGCTGAACAAAATTAACATTGAATTAAAATACATATTACGAATAATCTGGTGACCTTTCCGGGTGAAATACTATTTATTCAGTTGTAAAATGTAAATGGCCAGATAATTCCGTTGAACCAACCACGTATTGTGAAAACTAAAAAAAATCTATCCCCAACCCCTGTCCCTTTTTGTCCTTTCTGTAACTTTTGATCATGAACTCCTCCGCCATGTGTGTCTCCAATCCGGCATGACTACACATGGTTTTTAAACCTGTCCATGTAAGAAAAATAAGTTTTCTTTGCCGCAATTGTTATCTTTAATGACAAATGGCTACTTACTAAACAAATAACTCCATTATTTAATTAATTATTCCAAAAAGCCATGGCGAAAAACGACAGACCCGATAAGAAAAAAATTGCTGTACTGGGAGGAGGGATGGGTGCCTTGAGTACTGTCTTTGAATTGACCGATTATCCGGGATGGCAAGATCATTATGACATCACTATTTATCAGATGGGCTGGCGGCTGGGGGGCAAATGTGCTACCGGCCGGGGCGATAATGACCGTATCGAAGAACATGGCATCCATATTTTTCTCGGGTTCTACAATAACGCCATCCGTATGGTGCGCCTGGCTTATGAAGCGTGGGCCAAAGCAGGGAAATTATCGCCGGATTTTCCCTTTCAGAGTTGGGAATCCATTTTTCATCTGCAGAATTCCATCATGTTGCCGGAGTTCATCGCTGATCAACGCCGTTGGGAAAACTGGGTTTTAGTCTTTCCCGAAAATAATTTGGTACCAGGTATTGGGGCTGCGCCTACTAAACAAGTCAATACGAAAAAAATGTTGCTCCTGATGATGGAGTTGATCCTGGGCTCTCCTTACTTGCAACAAAAACGCGGTTGTCTTTCCGGATGGGCTCATCAATGGTGGCAAAAAATATTTCCCGTGGAAAAAATGGATGTGTTGCCAGGAAACCAACCGGATGATATGCATTATCAGAAAAAGCGAGGAGCTCATCCGACCTGGTGGGGTGCTTTGGAACAAGACGTCCTGGACAAAACTAAACATATCGAAGCACCCATCGAACATAAATACCTGCATCATGCTAAAACCCTGATCTCCCAACTTCCAGAATCAGAAGATGAAGCGACCCAGCTTACTGAAATAACCCAGGATTCACCTCACCTGCACACCCACATTGCCAAACTGGTTGAGGAATTTGTGATTAAAACAGAAAAAAAAATATACAGTCATATCAGCGGTAATCCGAATACCAGACGGTTTTGGATCTTAGCCCAGCTGGCCATGATTAACCTCAAAGGATTGGAAAACGACTGCTATGATCCGAAAACCGGCGCCTACGATTTTAACCGCATTAATCACTTTGACTACCGCGACTGGCTGAAAAAATGGGGCGCAACCGAAGAGGTGATTTACTCCGCTCCGGTAAAAGATCTCTATGCCCTGGTATTTGCTTATCCTTCAGGGGACACTTCTTTACCCGGGCAACTGGAAGCAGGTACCGCAATCCTGGGAGCCATGTTGATCATTTTAGGCTATAAAGGCTCGGTCATGCATCGCTTTCATGGAGGGACTGCGGATGTCATTGTGACCCCTTTATATCAGGTACTTATGTCCAGGGGAGTGAAAGTTAAATTTTTCCACAAGGTTCAGGAGATCAAATATTCCGCAGGTGAAGAGATAGAAGAAATCCTAATGGATGAGCAGGTAAGACTTGCCGATGAAAAAGAAGAATTTAAACCGAACCGAGTCATTCACGGCATGCATTGTTGGCCATCACATCCATTCTGGCGTTGGCAGGAACTGTCAGATCAAATACACCCAGACGATTTGGAACAGTTGAAGGATAAAGACATTGACCTGGAGTCGAACTGGAACGGTTGGAAGGCTGCAAAAACTCACCGTCTGATCAAAGGAGTTGATTTTGATCAAATTGTCCTGGGCATTTCCAAAGAAGGTTTAAGAGATATCTGCGGAGAAATCATCAGCAAAAAGCCAACATGGTCGACCATGATGGAGAAAGTAAAAACGGTCCAAACCCAAGCTTTACAAATCTGGTTAGACAAAACTTTGCCCGAATTGGGTATGGACTTACCCAGCTTGGGTATGTTGGCTAATGACAGTCCGGTATTGGATACCTATGCTGATCCAATCAATTCCTATGCGGATATGTCCGAATTATTGCGATGGGAGAGCTGGCCGGCGGCGAACCAACCTAAAAGCCTGGCCTATTTTTGTGGGCCGCTTTATGAAGATAATTTTTTACCCCTGAACAGTTTTACCGCTTTCCCTGAAGAACAATTGAGCCGGGTGAGACAGATGTCGTTTCAGTGGCTCAATGACAATACCGGGTTTTTATGGCCCAAAAGCGTACAAAAAACCAATGCTAGTGGACTGGATTTTAATCTAATATCTGACCCTTTAAATGAGGCAGACACTGATGGACGCACCAAACTTAATAGACAATTCTACAAAGCAAATATTGATCCATCAGAGCGTTATGTGCTATCGGTACCAGGCTCAGGCCAGCACAGGTTAAAAGCGGATGGATCAGGCTTTCGAAATTTATTCCTGGCCGGTGATTGGATTGATACCGGGTACAATATGGGCTGTGTGGAGTGTGCGGTAATCTCGGGACTGCTGGCTGCCCAGGCGGTGCGCCGTACGTATGGGTTTACCGACCATAAACCCATCATCAAAGACCTCTGATGCCCCATAATAACCAACATGGACCAATAAAAATAGCCGGTGGCGGTATCTCCGGTTTAACTGCAGCCATTAAATTGGCCCAAGCCGGTCGTACCGTAGAGGTGTTTGAAAAAAAAGTCACCAGCGGTGCCCGCTTTAAAGGAGACCTACAGGGCCTGGAAAACTGGACCAGCGAGGAAGATGTGCTCACCGAAATGAAATCACAAGGTATTACTTCCGATTTTTATTATAAAGCGTTGCCCACCCTGCAAGTCATCAACGGCTATGGAATGAATCTGCATATGCCGTTTGCAAAACCTTTGTGTTATTTGGTTAAACGCGGCACGGACCATGATACACTGGATCAAGCCCTCACC
>JAYRWN010000227.1:0-29090 GCA_041917975.1 Saprospiraceae bacterium
CTTCATGGCCGGCTTACGGTCGTACGCACAGTGAACAACGCTTCAGTCCTTTGAATGATATCAACATAAATAACGTAAATCAACTGCACTTAGACTGGTCGGTGGATTTACCGGATAAAGGTGGCTTGGTTTCGACCCCCCTGGTCATCGAAGGCATAATCTATTTCACCGGAACTATGAATATCGTCAGGGCCTTAAATGCGGCAACCGGGGTAAAAATCTGGGAATATGATCCCGAAACAGGTAAAAACCTTGGATTAAGACGCATCAGCGGATGGTCTCACAGCCGGGGTATTTCCTATTATGCAGGGAAAATATTTTTAGCCACCTGGGATGGCCGCTTGATAGCCTTAAATGCCAGGAATGGTCAGCCGGTCTGGACAGTTCAGACAGTCGACAAAGATAAATGGTATAATATTACCGGGGCTCCCAAGGCTTTCAAAGGCAAAGTGCTGATCGGGAATGGCGGATCGGAGGCCGGTCCGGCCCGAGGCTATGTTACTGCCTATGACGTTGAAACCGGCCAACTGGCCTGGCGCTTTTATATTGTTCCAGGCAACCCGGCTGACGGATTTGAAAATGAAGCTATGCGCATGGCAGCCAAAACCTGGACTGGCGAATGGTGGAAATTTGGCGGAGGAGGCAATAGCTGGCACGGGTTTACCTATGATGCCGAGTTGGACCAACTTTACATTGGTACGGGTAACGGAGGTCCTTGGAATCGTCAGGTGCGCAGCCCAGAAGGAGGAGATAATTTATTTTTATCCTCTATTGTAGCTCTGGATCCTGATGATGGCAGCTATTTATGGCACTATCAAACCACCCCGGGAGAAAGCTGGGATTACAACTCCAATATGGATATAGTCCTGGCTGACCTTACTCTTCAAGGTAAGCCGGTCAAAACCATTTTGCATGCGCCTAAAAACGGTTTTTTTTATGTCATAGATCGCACGAATGGCCGACTGATATCTGCCAAACCGTTTGTGGAAACGACTTGGGCTTCACACATTGACTCCCTAACCGGTAAGCCGGTGGAAATAACAGGCAGCCGTTATGAACAGGACACCGCTTACATTACTCCTAGTCCGCACGGGGGACATAGCTGGCATGCCATGTCATACAATCCACTAACCGGATTGGTTTATTTGCCGACCATTCATGATGCTGAAGAATTTACGGTAGAGGGCATGGATCTGGAGGCGATAAAAAACAAACCGGCCAGTGCCGGGATTGCTGTACGCTTGACTGGTAAGGCCAAAAAAACCCGGCCCTATGAAGGATCTTTACAAGCCTGGAATCCGGTAAGCCAGCAGCAAGTCTGGTCGATCCCTCAAAAAGATCTGTGGAATGCCGGAACGCTGACTACCGCCGGTCATTTGGTTTTTCAAGGGCGTGCAGATGGCCAATTTCTGGCTTATAACGCCATCAATGGCGATAGCCTGTGGTCTTTTAATGCCGGTTTGGGCATCTCAGCTCCGCCTATTACTTATAAAATAGGTGGAACACAATACCTGGCCTTGCTGGTTGGTTGGGGTGGTGCTTATGCCGGAGTGGGAGAAAAAAACCTGGGTTGGGATTATGGGTATCATCAAAGACGCCTTCTGGTTTTTTCATTGACCGGACGGCAGGTTTCTCCCCCAATCAAACCTCCACACTTCCCAACACCCATTGACCATCCTGAGCTGACTGTAAATCCAAAATTAGCTTCTTTAGGGGCAGGAATTTATTGGAAATGTGGCGGATGTCACGGAGCCAAAGCCGTGGCTAAAGGGATGGCCCCTGATCTCAGGGCTTCACCGCTTACCCTGGACACCCTGACCTTTCGATTGGTGGTAAAAGAGGGCCTAAAATTAGCCGGAGGTATGCCGGCTTATCCGGACTTAACTGACGAACAAGTCTTGGGTATCTTCCATTATATCAGGAAAGAAGCCAGAGCCCCGGGAGCCCTGCCTAGGCAAATCACCCAGGGGCAATAAATTAATTAAAAGAATATACCAAAAACTCAAAAAACATAAGATTTTAATGCACATTTGGAACCTGTTAACGAATAACATTTTCGATTCGCAATGAAATATAATTACGTCGATTATTTGTGGGATGATCAAAAAGCGGACACCATTAAAGAAGATGAAATTGCACTCTTTTTGTATCGTTCCAATATCCTTGGCGCTGATTTGAGGATCACTAATTTCGGTGGCGGCAATACCTCCGTTAAAACTGTGGAAAAAGATCCTTTGACCGGGGAAAACGTGGAGGTCATGTGGGTGAAAGGATCGGGCGGAGACATTGGCACATTAAACCGTAAGGGAATTGCCGGACTGTACACGTCACGTTTACGGGCCTTAAAGAGCCGGTATCGTGGCCTGGCTCATGAAGACGAAATGGTCGCTTTATTCCAACATTGCCTTTATGACCTGGATAGTGCGGCGCCCTCTATTGATACGCCACTCCACGGTTTACTGCCTTACAAGCACATTGACCATCTGCATCCCGACGCCCTCATCGCTGTGGCCGCGGCACAAAACAGCGAAAAAATAACCCATGACATCTGGGGAGATAACATGGGTTGGGTTCCCTGGCAACGCCCGGGATTTGACTTGGGGCTGCAATTAGAAAAGTGTGTGCAGGAAAACCCCAAATTACGGGGGATAGTTCTAGGAGGTCATGGCGTCTTTACGTGGGCTGATACCTCTAAAGCTTGTTACCTTAACAGCCTGGAAGTCATCGAACAAGCCTCCGCTTATATCGCCGAAAAACAACGAGGAAAAAAGGTTTTTGGTGGCTTGAAAATAGAAAGTCTGGACCCCGGTTCCAGATTTGAGCAAGCGGCCACTCTGGCACCTATTTTGCGCGGTTTATGCTCTCAAAAACAGCGTATGATTGGCCATTTTACGGATGATGAACGGGTTCTCGAATTTGTAAATAGTCAGGATTTAGTCAAACTTGCGCCATTAGGTACCTCATGCCCTGATCATTTTTTAAGAACCAAAATACAACCTCTGGTGCTATCGCTAAGCCCGGATGAAAACTTGAGCGATGCCAACACCATCAAACAAAAAATCCAACCTTTGTTTGAGCAATACCGTGCTGAATATACTGCCTATTATGAGCAGTGCAAGCATCCTAATTCTCCGGCTATGCGAGATCCTAATCCTGTGGTCATTTTATACCCCGGAGTAGGCATGTTTACGTTTGCCAAGGATAAACAAACCGCCCGCGTAGCTGCAGAATTTTACATCAATGCGATTAATGTCATGCGCGGCGCTGAAGCCTTATCAACCTACACATCATTACCTCGCCAGGAAGCATTTAATATCGAATATTGGCTGCTGGAAGAAGCCAAACTCCAACATATGCCAAAAGAAAAACCTCTTTCCCGTCGGGTCGCCCTGATTTCAGGCAGTGGTGGAGGGATAGGCAAGGCCATCGCGGACAAACTGGCTGCGGAAGGTGCATGCGTCGTGCTGAGTGACATTGTCGAGGAAAGAGTGAAAGAAGCCGTGTCTACGTTCAAAAAAGATGTTGCTACTTATACGACTGGAGATATAAGCATCGAAAGCGCGGTACAAACCATGTTCAAAAAAGCCTGTGCAGAATTTGGGGGCGTGGATATTGTTGTACACAGCGCTGGGCTGGCTATTTCCAAACCCTTAGAGGAAACCTCACTAGAGGATTGGGATGTGCTACAAAATGTGCTGGTCAAAGGACAGTTTCTATTGGCCAAATCCGCTGCTGAGGTGATGCGCAAACAAAATTTTGGTGGTGATATCATTAGCATCGCCAGCAAAAATGGACTCTTTGCCGGCCCGAATAACGCTGGTTATGGTACGGCCAAAGCAGCTCAACAGCATATGGCCAGATTATTATCCGCTGAACTCGCCAAGGATCAAATCAGAGTAAATATCGTTAATCCGGACGGGGTCATCGTCGGGAGCAAGATTTGGGAAGGCGCCTGGGCCGAAGGCCGGGCCAAAGCTTATGGGATAACTGTAGAAGAACTACCGGCTTATTATGCTAAACGCAATATGCTTAATAAAATCATACTTCCGGAAGATATAGCTAATGCGGTATTTGCGTTTGTCGCCATATTAGATAAGTGTACCGGTAATACGCTTAATGTGGATGGAGGAATAGCTGCTGCATTCGTCCGCTAAACGTCATGAGCTAATGTATATTAATCACTTCGTCATGTTATCGCAACCATTTTAACCATGAAAATCACCTCTTCCACTCTGGAAAAAATAAATACGCCCTGGATCAAAGATCACCAGGAAAGTCTGAAGTTTCTTGCCTCTCAATTGGATAAAAAAGGCCTGGATACCAATGAGATTCTTCAGGACATCCAACGATTACAAGTGGCCATACCCAGTTGGGCCCTCGGTGCGGGAGGAACGAGATTTGGAAGGTTTTCCACCGGGGGCGAACCGGCTAATCTTTATCAAAAGATAGCAGATATACACACTATTCATCAATTGACCCAAGCTTCTGAAGCCATTTCCTTACACATTCCCTGGGATATTCCGGATGATCCTGCTGCGATCAGCCAATATGCCCGGGAACACAATATTTTATTTGATGCGGTTAATTCTAACACATTTCAAGACCAGCCGGGTCAACTCTTGAGTTATAAATTTGGATCGTTGTGTCACACCGACAGTCATGTGCGTGAACAAGCCATCACTCACAATATCGAGGTTATCCGGCACGGCATTTCATTAGGTTCCAAAAGTATTACGGTATGGCTGGCTGATGGGTCAGCTTTTCCAGGCCAACTGAATTTTCGCCAAGCTCTGGAACGAACCCTGGACAGCCTCCAACAAATCTATCAACATCTACCGGCCGATTGGAAAATGTTCATTGAATATAAACCCTACGAACCTAATTTTTATAGTACGGTCATTCAGGATTGGGGCACCAGTTTTTTATTAGCACAACACTGCGGACCTCAGGCTTATAGCCTGGTGGATTTGGGGCACCACTTGCCGAATACCAATATAGAACAAATTGTAGCGACGCTGATGTGGCAAGGTAAACTGGGTGGATTTCATTTTAACGACAGCAAGTATGGGGATGACGATCTGACTGTAGGAAGCATTAAACCTTACCAGCTTTTCCTCATTTTTAATGAATTGGTGTACGTCTTAAAAAATAACCGGGCTCAGAATCCTCTACCCGCATGGATGATCGATGCGAGCCACAACCTTAAGGATCCGTTAGAAGATTTAATGCAAAGCCTGGAAGCCATCCGGATCGCTTATGCACAGGCCTTAATTATTAACCAAGAAGACTTGGAGGATGCCCGGGAGAATAATGATGTGACCAGAGCTCAGGACATCTTACAAGATGCTTACCGCACGGATGTCCGTCCAATAATCCGCGAAGCCAGATTGCGGGCCGGAGGCGCAGCAGATCCCATTGCCGCCTACAGGGCTATGAATATCCGCGCACAATTAATAGCTGAGCGGGGTCAGTCCGCTAAAGCAACCGGATTATAATCCTGATCATGAAGGTCATCGCTGTGTTTGACATAGGTAAAACCAATAAAAAACTATACCTGTTTAATGAAGCTTTCCAGGTGGTTTATTCCACCCAGGAACGGTGGCCGGAAATAGAAGACGATGATGGATTCCCCAGCGATAATCTGGCCCGGGTAACCCAGTGGATGCGCGAATGCATTTCCACGATACTTAATGATGATAAGTATATATTATCGGGTGTTAATTTTTCAGCTTATGGGGCAAGTTTGGTGCATACCGATGAGCAAGGGGAATTAGTTAGTCCCTTTTATAATTATCTAAAACCACTGCCAGCTGAAGTCCAGGAAAATTTTTTTCAGCAGTATGGACCACCTGCTGTTTTCTGTCGTGATACGGCTTCACCGGCATTGGGCCTGTTGAATTCCGGCCTGCAGTTGTATTTTCTAAAGTACGTCAAGCCTCAGGTGTTCCAGCGAATAAAATATTCGTTGCATTTACCCCAATATTTGAGTTCTATTTTTTCTGGAAATCGGGTTAGCGATTTTACCAGTCTGGGTTGTCATACCACCATGTGGCACTTTAAGCATCATCAGTATCATCGCTGGATCGCAGAGGAAAATATTACCCCTTTATTGGCGCCTTTGGCTGATACAGTATGGGTCCCATCCCCTCTCGAAGCACCAAAAGAATTTAAAGTAGGCATTGGCATCCATGATAGTTCTGCGGCTTTGCTCCCTTACCTGATGTCCCGTCAGAAACCCTTTGTTTTACTGAGTACAGGGACCTGGAGTATAGCACTTAATCCATACAGTAAAAATGAACTTACCGAAACGGATTTGCAGCATGATGTACTGAATTTCCTTCGCCCGGATGGGCTGCCGGTACGTGTTTCCCGGTTATTTCTAGGTCATATCCATGAGATAATGTCAACCAAAATAGCCGCCTATTTTCAAATGGATCCCCAAGAATTAAGAACTATAAACTTCAATTCGGAATTATTTAATAGTATTAAAACCAACCATCAAAATTTATTTCCCCTTCCTCATCTTCCCTACCTTCGATTACAGCCGACAGAAATAATCTGGTCGGCATTCCCATCACCGGAACACGCCTATCATCAGTTGATCTGGGAGCTGGTGCAGGAACAAGTATCCGCTTTATGGCGGGCCGCTGGCTCTACCCGGATTGAAGAAGTGTTTTTAGATGGCGGTTTTACTGATAATCATCTTTTTAAAGGGTTATTAGCCAAAACACTGGATCCTCTCCCATTGTGGAGCGCTAATCTGGCCGCAGGCTCAGCATTGGGTGCGGCAATGGTTATCAGCGACACATCCTTGCCCTCGGATTATTTGCATCATCAAGGCGTATACAGAGTCACCCCCTTTCGGTAATTTGCACGTCAGTTCATAATAATATCCCTGCATCTTTCAGACCAATTAAAATTAATTAATAAAAGGTCAACAAAAATATTCTGCAAAAATTGTCAAGCTGTTAATAATATGACACTAGTCGTTTTAACTAAAATACTCAAAATATTATGAAGGGATTAAATCTTCGTGCCAAATTTTTATAATAATAAAAGCTAAAAAGAAGTATTTTGCTAAAAATAACCAAACCAAATGTTTGAAAAACTTGGGGCCCGGTTGGAGCAGGTACAAGAGTATGAAAAGTCTCTGGTACCAGACCATCGTTTAAAAGGCTGGTGGAGTTTTCTGGGTATGTACGCCGGTGAACATACTGCCGGCACCGAATTTGTCATTGGGCCTTTATTTGTCGCCCATGGCGTTAGTGCCGGAGCACTGGTCACTGGACTATTGGCGGGAAATTTATTAGCCATGTTGAGTTGGGCCTTTCTTTGCGCTCCCATAGCCGTTAAAGAACGAATAACATTATATTACAAATTGGAAAAAATATGCGGGAAAAATTTGACCACCCTTTATAACCTGGTCAATGCGCTGATGTTTTGTTTTCTGGCCGGTTCGATGATCGCTGTATCGGCTACCGCCCTGGGCATTCCGTTTGGTTTACCCATGGCTAACCTGACCGATTGGTTGCCCAATAATGCGTTATGGATAGTTATCGTGTTTATTGTAGGAATCATCACAACCCTGGTCGCCATGTTGGGTTACGATGTTATCGCGCGTTTTGCCGGTTATGCTGCACCCTGGATGCCCCTGGTGTTCATCGCTGCAGCCATAGCTGTACTTCCTGAACTAGGTGTAACTTCGTTCGGTAATTTCTGGGACGTGGCCAACGAAAAAATCTGGACCGGAGTTCCCTTAAAAGATCAATCCAAGTTTACTTTTTGGCATGTCATGTTTTTCGCCTGGTTTTGTAACATGGCTATGCACATTGGTATGTCCGATCTATCTATTTTGCGTTATGCCAAAAAATGGACCGCTGGATTTGCCTCCATCGGTGGAATGTTTGTAGGTCACTACTTCGCCTGGTTGGCTTCCGGAATTCTTTACGCTTTATTTCTGCAGATGAATCAGGGAAGTCTGGAATTTGCCCCTGGACCTATCGCCTATTACTCCGCCGGAATTGCCGGAGCGGCCTGTGTTATTATTGCCGGATGGACCACTGCTAATCCCACCATTTACCGGGCTGGATTAGCCGTTCAGGCGGCGATGCCAAAAGCCAAAACCTGGAAAGTCACGCTTTTGGTCGGTTTGGTGACTACTCTGGCTGCGTGTTTTCCAGCCCTGGTGATGCGTCTGTTGGATTTTGTAGCCTTATACGGGCTCATGCTCATGCCGATGGGCGCGATAATCTTTATTGATGTGTGGGTATTTCCCCGTTTAGGTTTGAAAAGCAATTTGGCGGAATTAACCCATCAGACCTGGAACTGGGCTGCCGCATTAACCTGGTTTGTTACCTTAGGGGCCTGTTTAGCCCTGAATAAGCTGGTCGGTATAGAAATATTTTTTCTGGGATTACCCGGATGGTTTATTGCCGTAATTCTATACACCGGATTTAACTATTTTTTACAACCTAAATTATCACCTTCACCTCAAACGGATTAGACAATGAATAAGATATTGTGGCTGGTTATTTCTTTTATTGGGCTGGGATTGACTATCATTCCTGCTGTCCTCGTCTTCGGGGGACATTTGGATATGTCCACGAACAAATCGCTGATGGCTATGGGATGCCTTTTATGGTTTGCAGGGGCTCCGCAGTGGATGAAAATCAAAGAATAAAGTAGAAGAGGAGGATGATAATTTATATTTTATATTTCTATTTGATCACCGGTTTATTTTATGCCATCTATTTTATTTTTTGGCGAATGATCCACATTGATGAAAACAGCAGGCAGACCTCTATTTTTTTTAAATTGATTATTTTGCCTGGAGTTGTTCTGTTATGGTCTTTTTTATTCGTCCGCTATAATATCAGAAACAAATTATGAATATCAGGTATCGACGTATTCATTTTATGGTATGGATCATTATTACTTGGATTCTTTGGTTATTATTCCCTTTGGCCTATTTATTGGGCAAATTATTGGTTAGCCCCTGAAATTTTACCAAATGGCCCTGAATTACAGACCAATTTATTGGAATGCGTTCAAAGTACGTTATGATCAGACCCTGGCGTTAGGAATTTTATTTTTTTTAGTCGTCTATTTAGTGTTGAATAAATTATTATACCCACAATTAATCTTACCCACAATAATCATACGATCTTTTGGATGGTTGTCAATTCTCCTATTACACATTATTTTGAGCATTGGTCCATTATGCCGGCTTAACAACAAATTTCATCCTCTACTATACAACCGGCGACATTTAGGTGTCACGATGTTCCTGGCAGCTTCAGTACATGCTATTTTATCATTAATCTGGTTTCATGGAAACGGTAATGTACACCCTTTAATCTCATTGTTTACCTCAAACATACACTACGGATCGTTAGTCTTTTTTCCCTTTCAGGTTTTGGGATTTTTGGCCTATGTGATCCTGATGTTAATGGCTTTCACCAGTCATGATTTCTGGTTAAAGATTCTGACACCGGCTTTATGGAAAAAATTGCACATGCTCGTTTATTTCGCCTATTTGCTCCTGATGATGCATGTAGTTTTAGGCATCCTGCAATTGGAAAACCATGCAGTAGGATTTATATTTTTATTTGCAGGAACGATTTGGATAAGCATTCTGCACCTTTTAGCCGGAAGGCAAGAATGGCTCAAAGACAAACAAAAAATTGATGACGAAAAAAACCAATGGCTTTATGCCGGTGACGTCATGGAAATACCACTTAATCGGGCAAAGGTAGTTATCGTCGGAGGAGAACGTGTAGCTATTTATCGGTATGAAAACCGGTTGAGTGCAGTGCACAATGTGTGCAAGCATCAATTAGGCCCATTGGGTGAAGGGCACATTGTGGAAGGGTGTATAACTTGTCCCTGGCATGGATACCAATATTTACCTCATAATGGCTGTTCACCAGCACCGTTTAAAGAGAAGGTTGCCACTTACGAATTACAATTGCGCGGCCAAAAAATATTTATCAACCCGTTGGCCAAAGTCGAGGGTACTGAAATCCCACCATTGACCTTTGTTTTTCCCCTGGAAAATAAGATCATCCCGGAATATTTTATTGGCTGGCAAAATAGCCTGCCCAAAAGTTATTTAAAGGCAATACGTTCTTTTGTATTTCCAGCCTTTACCTTATCCCTGTTTTTTGGAATAGTCTTTACCATCACCCAAAAACACCTTGCCAATTCTTCTTTTGATTATAACCATCCCCTAACTTTGGCCGGTGCAGTGAATATCTATCCATTTCCGCACTTGCGTTATATCCAGGGTAAAGATATTTACGGCAATCCTACATATGCTCTAATTCCCTTAGTTAACACTAATAAATTTGGCGCAGATGAAATTTTGCAAACCTGGTGTGCACGTCAAAAAGGCGAACCATGTCAAGGTGTTATTACCGGAGGTATTTTACAACGGGATGACCGAAGGGCAATGGAATTATCCGGCGGGATTACTTCTCTGGATATTAAAACTGATCTTTCTGTACCCACCGGCGCTATAGTAAAACTAAGTGATACCGTTCTGATGGGCGAAATAGTTGATCCGAAATGTTATCTTGGGGCAATGAACCCCGGGGAAGGGAAACCGCATCGCAGCTGTGCCATTCGCTGTATCAGCGGTGGAATTATGCCGGTATTAGTCTGGAAAATTGATCAGAATAAGAAGGAATATGCGGTGTTAACCGGAGAAAAAGGTAAACCCATTAACCAAGAAGTCTTATTTGCTTTAGGTGAGCCGGTAAAAATATCGGGAAAATTATATCAAATCGATAATTGGTATTGGTTCGAAATTAAAATAACGGATATTATTCGGCTAACCGGTCTTTAATTCCAATGGATAATTTATAATAAAATTAAGTTTATATGGAATTCATAAGAACTATCCCCATTCAGGATCTGCCGGAAGGCTCCTCCAAAGTAATAGCTCTTGGCAAGCAAAAAGTAGTTTTATTTCATCATCATGGAATAATTTCTGCTTTGGGAAATGCTTGTTTGCATAAAGGTGGGCCTCTGGGCCTGGGTAAGGTTGAAAAAAAATATGATGGTATCTATGTCACCTGCCCATGGCACGGTTGGGAATACAATATCGAAACCGGAAGTGCTCCACCCGGCTATCATGACCAAGCTGCTGTTTATGATGTAAAAGTCGAGGATAATTATATATTAATTAGCCAAAAACCGGTTAAACCGTCCAAAAAAGCCCAGCACGAAATTCCTGCTTTGGAGGATTTGAAAAAATTGCAGTACCAGACCCATACGCAATCGATAAATATATTAGGCATCTCTACCACTAGCCTGAATCCCAATTTGCCCCGATTTTCAACTTCTGAGACAGCTTTGGAAAAGGCATTACTCTACGCGAGCGAAAAATATCAAGCTCAATGTCATCTTATTAAATTAAGAGATCTGGAATTCAGACATTGTGAGGGTTATTATTCGTTACACATGCATGCGTGCACGTGGCCCTGCAGTATTACGGAAATGGACCCGAGCGATGGAATGACCGACATTTATCGTAAACTGGTATTATGGGCTGACATCGTATTATTAGCTACACCCATCCGATGGGGAAATCCTTCGTCGCTGTATTTTAAAATGGCTGAGCGGCTTAATTGTGTACAAAATCAAATTACTCTCTTTGACAAAATATTAATTAAAGAAAAAGTAGCCTCCTTCCTGATAACCGGAGGGCAGGACAATATCCAACAAGTAGCCGGACAAATGATGGTGTTTTTTACTGACCTCGGATTTACTTTTCCTCCCTTTAGTTTTATGGGATGGAGTCGTGGTTGGACGGCAGAGGACATGGATAAAAATATTATGCAGTTTAAAAAATCTAACTACATCGATCGTTCAGTAAAAGAAATTGTAGATAATTGTGTGGAAACGTTACGGGCTTTAAAAGCCACACCGGCTCAATCACTTAAAGCTCCTAAACCACATAAACAGGATTCCCTCACCGCAGATTTGGAAAATCCGGAAATGAATATGTAATCCATTTTTATCCAGGAGATTTTTACTTTTTATTTTTTAATAAAATGCCAACGGATGCCTTTGAGGGGTTAAGTCAGGTCCTTCGTCCCATGGCTCAAAGGCATTGTCAATGTTGCGCAATCCAGTCAATTCTAATTCCGGAAAATGACGTAATATAACCGATTTCAAATTATTCTGATCTATCCAGTTCATCCCTTCATGGGTATAATAATAGGACGTATAACAATCCGTGTAAAATCGATCCGCTTGCAGACGACGGGTGGCATTTAATAGAAAAATTTGAAACATCGTTTCTCCAAAAGCAAAATGAGTAGGTCGTTTTTCCTCTCCCAAAGTGCCGATCATTAAATCCAATTTCTCCACATCACCCTGATAAATGTTATGCAGTTTTTGCATTATGCCAGGATCTGAATTTAAATCTTGGAACGAACGAATGGGATTTAAACCCAACTGTCGGCGAAACTCATTATATTTGGGCACGCCACGTTCACGCGCCCGCAATATATCCACGGCCCCCATATCATAGACGGGGTTTCCTGGGATAGTTAATTCCTGCATAAAACGCGGGTAATTGTTTAAAACTAATTGACCGGGGTGTTGATTTCCAAAAGAATGAAACAGATCTGGCAATCCAAATTCATCTAGACATATTCCTGAGCCCTTCTGACGGGACAGTGAAAAAGGAATGTTTTTAGGATGTTTAGCATCCAGAGTATTAATAACCAATTCTTCCGGCAGCATGGAATGAAGTCGATACACTTCCACAAACTCCTGAGTTAATCCAAATGGGCTTTCATGTTTGTCAATTGGATTCCCTACAACACCGCCTAATTCCGTGTTGCGGATATTAATTTCTTCAACCGTTTTCCAATCTTTCGAATTTTTTCTTAGCACGGTCCATAATCCATACCAATTGCTGCGATTACCCTTTTGAATAACCGGATTGGGATTGATGGCACTGTTCCATTCCAAACTATGTATTTTGGCTAACAACGCCGCATTGATCAGGCGGGCTGTTTGGAACAATTGTTCATCCTGCCAGTGAGGATATTTATTCCTTAACATATCACAAATGGCATTGTGCTCACGACAAAACAGGGTATGAAATAAACTTAAACCTACCCACCAGTTACGAACATATCCGGTGATTTCCATGCCTTGATGGTCTCTGGGCAATAAACCTTGGTCATCTAATTTTAGTTTTCCCTGCTGAAAACTACGCAGTTTATTTTGGGTGAGGTCATCGCTGCCGTAGAGTTGGGAAGCATCCCACCAGTGAGTCACCTCATTAATAAAAGTCAGCGAAAAAGGATCGTTGGTCCGATGAGTAAGATCAGGTTGCGTTTTACCAACAAAAAGTTTTTTTTGCCAATACTTTTTACGCGCCGGATCATTTTCATGCAAAGGTATTTCATAGAGGTCATGCATTAAAACTTCTCCATGACTGATCCAATCGTGATTTTGAAATTGGATCCAGGCTGCCGCTAATAAATTTAGAAAAGGCACTTCTAACATTTTTCCCCGGCGTGATAATAAGGATAAACTTATTTCCCGTGGATTGGGTGAAAGAATATCTTCCAGGCCAGGCCTTTTTACAGCATCCGGGTTAATGTTACGCATAAATCTAGTGCCGGCAGCACCTTCTTTTGGATTGTTTAAATTATTCCAGCTGCCATCTGCCGTACGGAATAATTTTACCCGCTGCGGTGGATCTTCAAGGTTTTGATTATGAAAGCCGATGAGGGTATTTTGCGCATAAGTCGATTTAAGGTTATGGCGGTTTAATTTTTCTCGCATGTTGGCTAAGGTAAGAATGGCCAATAATTGTGGCCGGCGATACCAATTCGTCCAAATCTCATCCTTATAGCCCCAAATTGAGCCGGCTAATTTGGTTATACCATTTATGGTGTGGGAGGCGACCCATCCAAGCAGGTTACCTATAAATATGGACAATGATTTGTAGATATTTTTTGACTCACTAACCGGAACTATTAAAGCGGTTTTCCCCGGGTATTGTTCAGGTGCCGCTAATAGTTGGTCTATTTGAAAATAACTGATTTCCGGTACAAAGTCAGCCAATCCAGCCTGATCATTGAGGCGGGCTTTGGCCAAAAGATCTGCCCAGTTGGTTTCTGTTTTTATCGAGAGTGCTTGTTCAAACCAGATTATGGATTCGGCAAAATTCCCTGCCAGATAATACGACAACCCTCTGATCGCCATTTGGTCAGCCTCGGCAATAAACTGATGAGAGGTATCCAGAAGTTTACGCACTTCCGTATATCGGCGTGTTGAAAACAATTCCAGTAAAGCTTTAAATGTTGATTCTTCCAATTTCAGGTTTTTATAAAGTTAAAAACTCTAATTTAGATGATGAATAAATTAACTATGACTACCAAGCCATTAATTCTGAAAAACCTGGACCAGGTGATTAATCAGCTGCATGAGCTCAGTGATGCCACAGAGAATGAAGCTCACCGGGGTTGGTCCATCAGTGAGCATCTTGCCCATTGTCAACAAGTGATCGAGTTTTCCATGAACGGATATCCCACTCAAAATCCGTGGTTGCTGCAAAACTCGTTGGGCAAGACTGTTTATCACCTATTTCGTCTCCGAGGTTATATGCAACATGACATCAATGCTTATACGCCAGGTGCCGGCCCTGCACCTCAAATGACTTTGAATGACAGCATTTTACAATTAACCCAAACCATCAAAAAATTTGATGCCTGGACACATCCATTGAAACCCCATTATTTTTACGGCCGGCTGTCTAAATCACAATATAACCTGATCCACAGTATACATTTTGCAAACCATTGGGATACTATTGTAATGCAAAAAAAAATGAGGGCGTCCGCTAAATAATATCGGTATTCCGTACTATTCAATCAACAATTTTTTATTTGCTCAAAATAACAAGTTATGTCAGCCTTACTCGAAAAATTAGATCGTTCAGGACCAAAACGGTTGTTGGCACTGGACGGCGGCGGAGTCAGAGGCATACTCATGTTAGGATTTATTGAACGGTTGGAGGACCTGCTCAGCAAACGCTACCATAAACCAGATTTTCGGTTATGCGAGTATTTTGATTTGATTGGAGGGACGAGTACGGGTGCTATTATAGCTGCCGGATTGGCCATCGGCATGTCTGCTAAGGCCATAAAAACCAAATATCTGGAACTGGGTCACGCTATATTTGGCCAGAAAAACAGCATCGTCGCCTACTTAAAAAGTGGACAAAAATATGATCCTTTACCTTTAGACAAAATCTTAAAAAGCCTTTTTGGCCACATAACACTTGGTGATGGATTCAACATCAAGAGCGGTTTATGCATTGTGACCAAACGTGCCGATACGCATAGCACCTGGCCTTTTATTAATCATCCCCGGGGTAAATATTATGAAGCCAACAAAAACATTCCCTTGTGGCAAATCATTAGAGCGAGCGTCGCGGCCCCAACTTATTTTTTACCCATCGTTTTAGATTTGGGCTTGCGAGGTTACCCTTTCCGTTGGCCAACAGGGGAACACAAATTAATGTTATTGTCTTTAGGTACGGGACTCAAATACTATCCGGCTAATTATAAAAAATTTATGCAAACCAATTTGTTGGATTGGGCGGCACAGCTACCGGAGTTCTTTTTACATGATGCCAATTATCACAACCAGTTAATTCTGCAACTGCTTTCTCAATCTCCTCATGCGGTGGAGATAGATAGTGAAATCGGGCAGTTGGAACAAGATTTTTTTAATCCGCAACCAGCTTTATCCTACATCCGGTACAATGTCCCGTTAAATCCGGACTATTTAAAAAAGATGAAACTTCCTTTTTCAGATAATAAAATTAACCAGGCCGGCCTTATCGATAAAGCGGCCAATATGGATTTGCTGGCGGAAGTCGGAATTTTGGCGGCTGAAAAAATGCTGCAGCCCGAACACTTTGCCGTTCATTTTGATATAAAATAAATCGCAGCATTACAAGCTGCCCGGACGCACATCCCGTCTCATAAATTATCTTGCTAATGTTATATTTGCCTAAACTTTTTTCATGAATTTATCAAAAATCGCCATGATCACCGGAGCGACCTCCGGTATTGGTCTGGCTACAGCCAAAGCGTTGGTGGATAACGGATTTAGCCTCATTTTGTGCGGGCGACGAACCGAACGGCTCAAGGAGCTTGAACGGTATTTGGCTGAAAAAACCTCTGTATATCTGTTATCCTTCGATGTGCGTGACCGTCATGAAGTCGCGAAGGCTATTGAAAGCTTACCCGCGGTATGGCAAAACATAACTGTGCTGGTGAATAATGCCGGCAACGCGCATGGACTATCGTCATTTCAAGATGGGGACCTTGACGATTACGACCAAATGATCGATGGCAATGTGCAGGGATTAATCTATGTAACCAGAGCAGTAGCACCAGGTATGGTAAAACGTGGGAGCGGTCATATCGTCAACATCAGCTCGGTGGCAGGTAAGATTACTTACGCCAATGGAGCGGTCTATTGTGCCTCCAAAGCAGCCGTTGAAGCATTAAGTACTGGAATGCGGCTTGACCTTACCCAACATGGTATTAAAATAACCAATATTGCTCCCGGAGCCGTCGAAACCGAGTTTTCTCTGGTGCGCTTTAAAGGCGATGTAGAACGAGCTGCCAAAGTCTACACCGGATTTGATCCGCTCCAGCCGGAAGATGTGGCCGATGCAGTCGTTTACGCCGTGATGGCACGAGCCAGAGTCACCGTCGCTGATATTACCCTCTATGCTGCGGCACAAGCCGCTCCTACCACCATCTACCGCCAAACAAATTAAAGCTATGAAACCTTATCTTACTTCTCAAGAAGAGGAATTGGCGAACGCCATAACGCATGGTTTAGGGCTGGTATCCACTTTATGGTTCTATCCGGATTTAGCTCGTCTGGCGCTGTTATACCCACATCCATCCATGGCTTTTGGCACCAGTATTTTTGGTTTCGGTATGCTCATGACCTATTTGTCTTCTACCCTTTATCATGCCATCCAGGTCAAGAAGTACAAAGATTTTATGCAAATCTGCGACCATATCAGCATTTATTTTCTTATCGCCGGTACGTATACTCCGGTCATCCTTCGATATGTTTCACCAGAGATCAGTAAGCCTTTTTTAATCCTGTTATGGACTATGGTCTTGCTGGGAAGTATCTTTAAGGTGTTTTTTACCAGGCGTTTTCCCTGGTTATCCACCGGCATATATTTATTTATGGGATGGATGGTTGTTTTTTTATATCAACCTCTGCTGGCCCAAATGTCCTGGGCGGTATTTAAATGGATATTGATTGGCGGATTAGCGTATACTCTAGGCGTTGTTTTTTATAAATGGCACAGCTTGAAATACCATCACGCCATTTGGCATGTTTTTGTCCTCATCGGGACGGGATCACATTTCTGGGCAACCTACCAAAGCCTTACATAAATCAGCAAATTAATTAAGGTAAATCATAATTTCTTATCTGGTCGTTTTGTATCATTGTTCCTTTATGGGTAATTGCCGGTAGAATTATAGATCCAAAATTTCGTCCAAGGTATGACCACAGAGACAAATCAAACGACCGATCGCAGTTCGGTAGATCAATTTCTGATGAGGCACCAACTGACAGCCAATGACTTCGATATTCAAACCGTTGTGGATGCTTTCATTCAAGAAATGGATCTGGGTTTAGCGGGGAAGGCCAGTTCTTTACGCATGATACCCACCTATATCGAAGCAGATAATGAATTTTTAACTGCGGTACCTGTGGTGGCCATTGATGCCGGTGGAACTAACTTTAGGACCACTCTGGTCCAATTTACCCCTGAAGGAAAACTAGAACTGCAAGACATTAAACACAACCGGATGCCTGGTATTGACCGGGAGATAAACAAGGCTGAATTTTTTGATACGATGGCCTCCTATATCAAAGAGTTTGTCCCAAAAGCTGATCGTATCGGTTTCTGTTTTTCGTATGCTACGGAAATATTACCTAACCGCGATGGCATTTTGATCGAATTTTCTAAAGAAGTTAAAGCCCCGGAAGTAGAGGGAGAACGTATTGGAGAAAATTTATTAGCTGCTTTAGGTACCCCGCATAAACAGATCGTGTTGCTCAACGATACCGTGGCTACCTTATTAGCAGGAAAATCATCCTCTTACGGTAAAAACTATGATTCATTCATCGGGTTTATTCTCGGTACTGGTACCAATACCTGTTATATTGAGTCCAACAAAAACATCACTAAAGTATCTGGACTAAATCCTGCTCTAAGTCAAATCATCAACATAGAATCCGGCAATTTTGACAAAATGCCTCGCACCGACATCGACTACCACTTCGAAGAAACGACGCATACTCCCGGGAGTTATGCCTTTGAAAAGATGATCAGTGGAGCATATTTCGGCGGGATCAGCCTGGCCGTGTTTAAGCAGGCTGCCAAAGAAGGTGTTTTTTCCCCGCAAGCAGCGCACTACTTGGAAAATACAGATGAACTTAGCTCAGAACAAGTCAATCAGTTTCTAAAGGGGGAACGCAAACTCAACCATATATTATTTGATTGTTTCTCGGATCCCCGCGATGAAAATAACGCACGCATCATCATTCAAAATCTGGTCAGTCGTGGTGCCAAGCTGGTCGCCGGAAAATTAGCGGCGGTCATCCTAAAAACCGGTAAAGGAAAATCGCCGGGCAGACCCATACTAATCACCGTGGAAGGGACCACTTTTTATAAACTGCATCAATTCAAAGTTGAGTTTGAAAAAGAATTCCGCCAATACCTCAGTGGTGACCAACAGCGTTATTATGAATTTATTCAGGTCCCCTCATCCAGTCTGGTTGGGGCAGCCTTGGCCGCATTAATCGAATGATGCAGACAACCTTTGAAGTCTAATATATATATTATCATGGGTGTATCAGGCAGTGGCAAAACCACCGTTGGACAGCTGCTGGCAGAAAAACTAGGGATACCCTTTTATGACGGGGATGACTTTCATCCCGCCGCCAATGTGGAAAAAATGAGTTTCGGCGTGCCCCTGACCGATGAGGACAGAAAAATATGGCTGGCGGCGATAAACCGGAAGATCCGGGAACACATCCGGCAAGACACATCGGCTGTATTTGCCTGCTCAGCACTGAAGGCAGACTACCGTCGCCAGTTAAATAACCAGGTCGATATACCCTTGCGCTGGGTGTACCTGCACGGCGATTTTCAGACCATCCAGGAACGTATGCAGCGGCGCAAAGATCATTTTATGCCGGCCTCCTTATTGACTTCCCAATTTGCCATTCTGGAAGAACCACAGAATGCCTTAGTCTTAAATATTGGCCATGCACCTCACATGCTGGTCGATAAAATAATTTCCACTTTCCCAAATTAATTATTCGCTCCAGCAGTCGGATTACCGACCTCCTGCTGCACTTTTACCTGCATGGTGGTATCTAAGCCGGTCAATACTTCGGTAATTAATCCATCCGATAACCCGGTGGTGATTTCCACCTTATTTACCACTTTTTCGCTTTTTTTAACCTCCACGAATTTTTTCTCCTTTTGGCTGAGGATGTCGCGCTCTTTAACGGTTAAAACCTGATTGCGCCGTTCTAAAACCACGTCGCCGTTAGCAGAATATCCCGCTCGTAAAAAAATGGAGCTGTCGGGTTTTACATCGGCCTTTACTTCGAATTTTACGGTACCTTCTTCTTTGACACCTTTCGGAGAAATAAATTCCAGGGTAGCATTAAAAGTGACACTGTCCAACGCGCCGATTTTAAGAATAATCGGCATGCCTTCGCGCAATTTTCCCACATCGGATTCATCTACTTTCCCTTCAAAAATCAAAGCATTCATATCGGCAATGATAGATACCGTGGTCCCTTCATTAAAATTATTGCGTTCGATGACGGAAGATCCTTCCTCTACCGGGATATCCAGAACCATGCCGGAAACCGGGGAGGTCACAATATTGGATACCTGTTTGGAATTTTTAGCCGCGCCTTCTTTTAATAAATTTAAATTATCAATCGCAGAACGCCATTCTGAACGCCGGATATCCAGGGTAGATTCAAACTGTCTCAAACTATTTTCAGAACTGATTTTTGTATTCTCGTAAGTGGCTTTGCGCAAATTTAAATCCAGCTTGATCTGATTGTATTCCTGCTGTGAAATAACCCCATCTTCATACAGACGACGCTGGCGTTCTTCTTCCACTTTTGCATTTTCATAATTCAGGCGCGCCGCTTCCACATCCAGGGACTGAGCAGCAATTTTGCGCTGACGGGTCAGTTCGCGTTCAGCTTCCTTCACCTGCAGACTAGAGAGATCCACATTAGTCTGAGCTTGATTAATACTGATCTGACTGGGTATTAATTTTATTTTAGCCACCGGGGCACCTTTTTCGATGACCTGACCTTCTACGATGTAAATTTCTTCCACCACACCGGAAACCTGTGGTTTGATATTGATCTCCAGACGCGGTTTAACCACCCCGGTAGCTACCGTTTTTTTAATTACATCCGCATAAACGGGTTTTTCATATTTGGTATTACCCGGGTCTTTTTTCTTTTGTTTTACAAAATAAAAGACTAACCCGGCAGTCAACAACAAAATCATGGACACCGTACCAATCATACACCCTTTCTTCATGGTATTATTTTAAGTTTTTTTTATTCGTAAATACTTAAATTATTTAGTCTAATTCCTAACTACTAATTTTCAATCCTTTCCTCTCACGCTCAATCACCCTACCTCAATTATTAATTATTAATTATTAATTCATCATTATTCATTCATAATTATTCACAATTCCTAACTCCGATCCCCTAATTAATCCACCCATTCAACTCATGCTCAATCACTCTTTCTTCCATTATTAATTATTAATTCATCATTCTTAATTCATCATTCTTAATTCATCATTCTTAATTCATCATTCTTAATTCATCATTCTTAATTCATCATTCTTAATTCATCATTCTTAATTATTCCTAATTCCTAATTCCTAATTCCCTACTCATCCTTCAGCGCGATCACCGGATTAACCCGCGCAGCCAGGACGGCCGGAATAAACCCGGCAATCGTACCGGCCAATATCAAGATGACAATGGCCCCTACTGCAACACTCAAATTAACCTCCGGATTATAAAACATTTCGGACTCCATATTGCCTTTTTCCATCATCATATTCAAGCCGCCAATGACCGTTACTCCGGCCAATAAGCCCAGGTATCCCGATGTGGCGGTAATAAAAATAGCCTCGGTCAAAATACTTTTTATGATATCCTGCGGCGTAGCTCCAATAGCTTTGCGAATCCCGATTTCTTTCGTACGTTCTTTGACCACGATGAGCATGATATTGCTTACGCCTACTATGCCGGCCAGCAGGGTGCCTAAGCCCACGATCCATAAAAATGCCGAAATGCCATTAAATAATCCGCGGACCTGGCGAAACCTTTCATCAAGGTTAAAACCGCCTATGCCACGCGGGTCTTTAGGATCCACATGATGGCGCGCTTTTAAAATACTGCGCACCTGGCCTTCTATATCGGTGATACGGAATTCGGGTTTGGCACTTACAGCAAAAAAATGCACTTGCCCATCCATACCAAAGGTGCGATGCATGGTGGATAAGGGAATGGCCACCGCTTCCTGGTCGTCTTCCGTCCAGGGTTTGAGCACCTCAGGACCAAAAATTCCCACCACCAAAAATTCCGCGCCATTGATAGTTACATATTGACCAATACTTTGTTCTACCTCCTTACCAAATAACACCTCGGCCGTACGGACGCCCAATACCGCTACTTTGCGCAACTGCTGATTATCTTCATCGTTGAGATAACGTCCATAAAACACTTTCAGGGCCTCGACTTTGATCATCTGTGACAATTCACCGCGGACCTCATAAGTCTCTGCATTTTCACCGTGTACAATTTTCGCCTGAAACGTGGTACGAGGGGCTACGTAATCTACCCCATTCACTTGTTGTAAAATGGCTTCCAGATCTTCAAAATTTAAACGTGGTCTGCGTCCGGGCTGATAACCTTGATAAGGTAAGGAGGTGGGTTCGCTCCATACATACATCACATTCGTGGCACGATTGCCAAAATCGCGGAACACGGCGTTTTCCAATCCGCTGCCCATTCCCAGCATAAAGATGAGCATAAAAACGCCCCAAAATACCCCCAGAACGGTAAGAAAAGTCCGCAATTTGTGTTGGCGGATGGTCATCCAGATTTCCTGCCAGGTATCTCGATTAAACATTTTAGTGGTATTTGTTTTGTGTAGAAATTAGTCCCATGCATTCTGCTATTAAGCTTTCATCGCTACAACCGGATTGATGCGGGCGGCCTGTCGTGCCGGTACCCAGCCGGCTAACGCCCCAGCCACGGTAAGAATTAGGATGGCCGCCAAGCCAACACCCAAGTGAATCTCGGGCCGTAAAAAGAATTCTGATTCAATACCGCTTGCTGCATAAAGCAGCATCAGTCCCAAAACCAATCCAAAATAACCAGCCAAGAGGGTGATAAAGATCGCTTCCGAAATGATCATATTGATGATGGATCCCGGAGTGGCTCCCATGGCCTTACGTATTCCGATTTCGCGCGTGCGGTCTTTCACTGTAATGAGCATAATGTTGCTCACTCCGATGATACCGGCAAATAGACTACCCAACCCAACGAACCATAAGAAAGCACTGATGCCTCTAAATAAATTTTGCATTTGGCCGAATTCTTCAGCGGAATTATTGATCCACATTGCGCGGACATCCTGCGGATCGAAAATGTATTTCTTGGACATCATGTTACGAATGCGATTTTCCAAAGCTTTGGTTTGTTCCAAATCTATATTGGTGGTAGTGAACCAGATATTATTGACATAATTAGTACCCTGATAGACCTTTTGGGCAATATCAATAGGTATGTATATATCTCGCAGGGATTGTTCCCCTTCGGAATCGAAATAGACGCCCACCACTTTGTAGACGATGCTACCCACGTTGATTTCGTTACCGACAGCATCTTTTTCCTGACCGAACAATTCTTCTTTGACCTTCAGCCCAATCACCGCATTTTTGCGGAGCAGATTATTGTCTTCTTCGTTCAGGAAACGTCCTTCCACCATCTTGAAATTCTCTAAAATGCGCAACGATGGATGTACGCCACGAACACTATAGGCAAAAAATTTATCCTCAAATTGGACATTCTGATTTCCACGTAAAAACACACGGCCGGACATGTTTTCGACCTCCGGAAATTCGGCAGACAAAATCTCAATATCTTCAGAGCTCAGATAAATACGCCGCCCCTTGGGCAAACCATTAAAATCTTTTGAAGTCCATCCACCGGAAATGCGTATGCTGTTGGCCGCATCTTCTTCAAAATTTTTATACACTCCATTTTGCAAACCCTGTCCGGCACCTAATAATAACACCAGCATAAAAATACCCCAAAATACGCCCAGGGCGGTGAGGGCAGTACGGAGTTTATGCCGCGAGATGCTGATGAATATTTCATTCCATTTATCCAGGTCCAGCCCCATAATTATTCATTTAGAATTAGACCATCTTTAATATTGATGATGCGTTTGGTACGGTGGGCGATGTCCATCTCGTGGGTCACGATGATTAATGTCATACCTTCGGCATTGACGCGGTCAAAAATCTCCATGACTTCCTGTGAGGTTTTACTGTCCAGAGCCCCGGTGGGTTCATCGGCGAGGACAATCTTGGGCTGAGTGGCTAAAGCTCGGGCTATGGCGACACGTTGCTGCTGACCGCCGGACATCTGGTTGGGAAAATGGGTGGACCAATCCGCCAAGCCCACCTGCGCCAAATAGTGCATAGCCTGCTCGGTCCTTTCTTTGCGCGGTATTTTTTGATAATACAGCGGTAAGGCGACATTCTCTACCGCCGTTTTAAAATTCAATAAATTAAAGGATTGAAAAACAAAACCAATAAACCGATTGCGATAATAAGCAGCTTGTTTTTCAGTGAGTTTGGAAGAGATCAGAGTCCCATCCAGATGGTAACTTCCACTATCATAATCATCTAAAATACCCAAAATATTTAACAACGTGGATTTTCCGCTACCGGAGGAACCCATAATAGAAACATATTCACCAGAGTTAATAGTTAAGTCAATACCTTTCAATACCTCCAAACGGGTAAATTCCGTTTTATAGGCTTTTCTGATCCCTTCTAATACAATCATCAGTGTTTTTGAGTATGAATCCACTAAAAGTAAAGGTTATCAGGTTTAGCCTTGGGTTAATTCTGCAAATGGTATCATTTTATCGACCAAATGACATCCTGGCTTAATCGCTGATTGACTAACATCATGTCCTCCTTGGATTTATTTTAACCCATAAAGAGTTATTTCATCAAATGGAGTTTGTTCGTGATAAAAATCGTTTACTTTTTATGGTGTTGCTTATTAACGGTCTCTGTTGAAGGACAAGCACTTAATGACACCTTTGGTCCTACTGAACATTTGCTCCCCGAAAAATTAAAATTGCGCCAAAAAATATTGTGGGGACCTAAAGGTCTGCTGCGCATCAGCGGAATCGCCCCATTAAGCGCAGAAGGCAGAGCAAAGGAGTTAAAACTGCGCCGTCGGATGCTTGATGCCCACCAGGTCACCGGCTACCTGACTTTTGGATCCATGTGTGTTGCGTTAATTACCGGCCATCAGTTGTCCGCCGGCCAAGACCAGATAAATCCTTTACATCGCGACCTCGCGGCGTGGCTCGGCGTTGGCTACCTCACTTCGGCCACTTTATCCCTGGCCGCACCACCTCCACAGGTCATACGGGACCAAGGCTTGGTTAATACACGCTCTGTTCATCAGACCCTGGCCACTGTTCACCGGGGAGCAATGCTCATAGCCCTGGTGGCGGGCACTCAGATCGGACAAGACGGCGATGATCGCTTGCACCAGTGGGCTGCTTACACCGCTTTTGGTGCTTTTGCCACAGCCATCATTGTCATTAAATTATAATGTCATTTATAACAAATATTTTTCGCTATATAACTTTACCGCTTCTTCGATGATCTGATACGCCTCCTCGCGGGTCTGAAAATCATCGATGACCACTTCTTTGTTTTCCAATACTTTATATTGCTCAAAATAGTTCTTTAAAACTTTTAGAAAATATACCGGCAGTTCTTCAACCCGGTTAACATGATTGACGGAAGGATCATGAACCGCTACGGCTATGATCTTATCGTCCTGCATGCCACCATCTATCATTTGCATGTTGCCGATGACTTTAGCTTCTACCAGGCACAATGGATGCAAGGGCTGCGAACACCAAACCAGGATGTCCAAAGGATCACCATCCTGGCCCAAAGTCTGGGGAATTATACCATAGTTGATTGGATAATGGAAGGAAGAATAAATGATTCGGTCCATTTTTAATAACCCGGTGATTTTATCGATTTCATATTTAGTCCGGGACCCCTGGGGAATCTCAATAATCGCATTGACCTGCTCCGGGAGATGCTCGCCGGAGGGAATACCGTGCCAGGGATGGGGTAAAAATGGGGAAACTTTAGCCATAAATAAACTTGGACAAAATGTTAAAAAAAGAACACAAAGATAATCCTCTGCATGAATTGTCTGCAGAAATAACGATTTGGTCAGCAAGAAGAAATGCGGGAATAGTGACGAAATGTATTACCTTTGCACCCATTTTTATAAATATTTATATGTTAAACATTCGCAACATCGCCATCATCGCTCACGTAGACCATGGTAAAACCACCCTGGTAGACAAACTATTGCTGGCGGGTAAGCTCTTTGGCGAACACGAACGTCCGGGAGAACTGATCATGGACAGCAATGAACTGGAGAAGGAACGCGGCATCACTATCCTGGCTAAGAACGCTTCTTTGACCTATAACGGGATAAAAATCAACATCATTGACACACCGGGTCACAGCGATTTTGGCGGCGAAGTGGAACGAGTACTAAACATGGCGGATGGTGTTCTGCTATTGGTGGACGCCTTTGAAGGGCCAATGCCCCAAACCCGTTTCGTCTTGCTAAAAGCTTTGGATCTGGGCCTAAAACCCATCGTCATCATCAACAAAGTTGACAAAGAGAACTGTCGGCCCGATGAGGTGCATGAAGAAGTTTTTGATTTAATGTTTTCGTTAGATGCTACGGAAGATCAGTTGGATTTCCCTACCTATTACGGGTCGGCCAAACAAAACTGGATGAGCGAAGACTGGCGCAAACGCAGCGAGGATATTGCCCCGTTACTGGACGGCATCATCAAATACATTCCCGAGCCAAAAATTACCGAAGGGACGGTACAATTGTTAATCACCTCCCTGGATTACAGTAATTATATCGGACGGATCGCCATCGGGAAAATCCAGCGGGGAAGTCTGAGTGCAGGCCAAAATGTAACTTTGATCAAGCGGGACGGCAATCAGGTAAAAAGTAAAATCAAGGAACTGTATACCTTTGAAGGGCTGGGCAAAAAAAAGGTCGATCGCGTGGATGCCGGTGACATTTGTGCTCTGGTCGGCATCGAGGGCTTTGATATTGGCGATACAGTGGCAGATGCCGAATTTCCCGAGGCCCTGCCAACCATCAAAATAGACGAACCTACCATGAGCATGCGTTTTACCATCAACGACTCACCGTTTTTTGGTAAAGAAGGCAAATTCGTAACCTCCCGGCATATTAAAGACCGCTTAGAGAAAGAACTGGAAAAAAACCTGGCTATGCGTTTGGCTGAAACCGACTCTGCAGATGCCTTTGAAGTATACGGTCGTGGGGTCATGCACCTGTCAGTATTGATCGAAACCATGCGCCGCGAAGGGTTTGAATTGCAGGTGGGCCAACCGCAGGTTATCTTAAAAGAACTGGAGGGTAAACAAAACGAGCCTTTTGAAGATCTGACCATTGACTTGCCCGAAAATATGGCCGGAAAAGCCATTGAAGCGGTCACTCAACGAAAAGGAGAAATGCTTAACATGATACCCAAAGGTGAGCGGGTCACCTTAAAATTTATTATTCCCTCTCGTGGTATAATCGGCTTGCGTAGCTACTTGATGAACGCCACCGCCGGCGAAGCCATCATGGCTCACCGCTTCACCGAATATCGTCCGCATAAAGGGGAATTACCCGGACGTCTGGCTGGGTCGTTGATCAGTTTGGAAAACGGGAAAGCTATTCCCTACTCTTTAAATAATCTACAAGACAGAGGCACATTCTTTATCGACCCTAACGACGAGGTCTATGAAGGTCAGGTCATCGGTGAGCATACTCGCCCATCCGATCTCTGCGTAAATGTTACCAAGACTAAAAAACTGACCAATATGCGTGCTTCCGGCTCTGATGAAAAAATGCGCATCGCTCCGGCCACGAAATTCACTTTGGAAGAGGCCTTGGAGTACATCCAAAGAGATGAATACGTGGAAGTCACGCCCAAGTCCATTCGTTTGCGTAAAATATTACTCAAAGAACACGACCGTAAGAAAGCGGGTAGAATGTAAGCCACGACTAAGCCACGACATAGTAGCTGGATCAGGCCGTGTGGGAGGAAAACTGATTGCTACGCAGCCCGGCGCTTAACATGACCACTGCAGTATACACGACCACCGCCAGCACGATCCAACCCAGGGTATCCAAGGGCAATGACTTGACCACCAAAGCTGCTATGAGGACGGCCAGAATGCTCGGCAAGGCCATGCCCACCGCCGCTTTACGGTTATATGCGCCGGATGTGATGAATTTAACGGAAGCGGGAGGCATCAGAAAAGCACACGAGCCCATCATAATGGGAAAAGCGACCTGGGGAGATAAACCCAACGCATACACTAAGGCCATACACGGCGCATAGAGGCCGATCCCGGCCGTCATCAAGGCGCCTAGGATGAAGTTCACCCCTACGGCGAGCAGTAATTTTTCGTTATACAGCCCGATAGCAGTCCCCCCACCGGTAATCCACTGCATTTTCCCGGCGAACATAAACCCTGCGGTAACCAATAATGCTACACCCATGGTCAAACGTATTTTTTTTTCCGACATCCGGGCCACGACACCCGCACCCAAAATGGCTCCGGCCGATGCCGCCAATAACATCATGATCAGCGTCAGGGGCTCAACCTCGATGATGGTAATAAAAATCAGCGCCTGAATGAGGACAGCAAAGGTGTTGGCCACATTGAGGGTGCCCGGCAACAACCGGTCTTCCGTTTGTTTGGTGAATTTTAATAACGCGGTTTGCGGGGCAAAAGCACCGATACCCAGGACATCAAAAAAATTAACCACAAACCCGATAACGCCGGTTTTGATCCAACTCACCGGTTCCAGGTTGTTTTTATGTTTAATAAAATCCCTAAATAACACCACGCTATACCAGATGGTCAGCAAAATCAGAACGGTCCAGACAAAGGGTACCATCAATTTAAGGTTAATAAGGTACGGTGAAAAAAAATTTATGCATAAACGAATAATCCGGTAAAATAATGGAAGTCCTGGACTTTGGTGGAAATTATGCTGTAAACAGTAGTACTATCCTGTCCAAAAGAATAAAATAGAATATGTTCTTGCTTGTCCACGAATTAACCTGGCCTTCTCTCTCTTCACAGTATAGTTTTCCCATTCGTTAAGATATGTATTGTGCCTTAGTTCTTTTTTAATTGGTACGCCTGGCCTTTCACGCTATTGTCCATAAAATCAGCTGTTTCTGCAATGGCATTCTCTTTAGCTACTTTCAGTAAGATTTCGTCTGATAACCACGAGTTAAGTGGCACAACACAAACTGGATTTACGCCTTACTTTTTCCATCTTTCCAACCTCGGAATTGTTCTGGTAGCCAACCAGGCAAAAATTGCATTCATTCCACCTTTTTTCATTTCCACGATACAGAATTTTTGCATCTTTTCAGCGGTGTCGATTTCCGGAGGTGTTAAAAAAACTCCATTTTCGTAACACATCGAACAATACTTTTTACTGATGGTACCATCTTCTTCCGTTCCTCCTCCTCTTTTATCTTTCTTTAGAGGAAAACCACAGCTTTGGCAAAATTTATACTCTTTCATGGTCATTGTTTTAATTTA
>JAYRWN010000228.1:0-4216 GCA_041917975.1 Saprospiraceae bacterium
CATTCGACCCCGAAGGGTCGTATTTCTTTTAATGGAATTTTCTATTAAATATGGCATCCCTTCAGGATGCTTTCAAATCTAATTGATACATCAATATTGAATCCTAAGGGTTCAATAATTTATTATATTTACCAAATGCTTCGCTATCATTTCGACCCCGACGGGGTCGTATATTTTTTACGGGTTAATTATTCTATAAATATGGCATCCCTTCAGGATGCTTTCAAATCTAATTGATACATCATTATTGAATCCTAAGGGTTCAATAATTTATAATATTTACCAAATGCCTCGCTATCATTTCTACCCCGTCGGGGTCGTATATTTTTACGGGTTAATTATGCTATAAATATGGCATCCCTTCAGGATGCTTTCAAATCTAATTGGTACATAATTATGAAACCGAAAGGTTCAAAACTTAACGGGATTGACCAAATGCCTTGGTATCATTCGACCCCGACGGGGTCGTACATCTTTTGCCGTAATTATTCTATAAATATGGCAGCCCTTCAGGATGCTTTAAAATCAATTAGGTACATAAATTAATGAACCCGAAGGGTTCAAATCTTTATAGCATTGACCAAATGCACCGGTATCATTCGACCCCGAAGGGTCGTATTTCTTTTAATGGAATTTTCTATTAAATATGGCATCCCTTCAGGATGCTTTCAAATCTAATTGATACATCAATATTGAATCCTAAGGGTTCAATAATTTATAATATTTACCAAATGCCTCGCTATCATTTCGACCCCGTAGTGGTCGTATTTCTTTTAATGGAATTTTCCATTAAATATGGCATCCCTTCAGGATGCTTTCAAATTGCACCAAAGACTGAATTTACCTTACAATTCTTCCGCTGGTGTCACCACCCATTAATTGGAGAACTTCGTCCACCGTACACAAGTTAAAGTCTCCCTCATGGGTGTGTTTTAAAGCAGAAGCCGCCGTAGCAAATAAAAGCGCTTGAAAATCATCTTGAAATTTATGCAGGCCGTAAATAAAACCGGCCATATAAGCGTCACCGCCGCCGATGCGATCTACGATAGGATTGATGTCAAAATAGGGGGTTTCCAGATACTCATGCCCGTCGTAGAGGCGGCCTTGTAAACGATTATGGGTCGCGGATACCTGATCACGATAGGTGGCCAGGATTTTTTTTAGGTTAGGGAGACGTTCCATGACCTGCTGGGCCATATCCACAAAGGCATTTTCGGAGCGTGGATTAATCTGAATGCCAAAAATGTCTTTAGCTTCCTGCAGATCGCAAATGGCGATGTCACAATATTCGGAAAGACCGGGCATGACCTGATCCACTGTTTTGCCCCATTTCCACAGGTTGCGGCGGTAATTGAGGTCTCCACTGATGGTTATACCGTATTTCCTGGCCGTCAGTAACCCTTGTTCCAGAGTAGCAGTAGCATTAGCCGAGATGGCCGGGCTGATGCCGGTCCAATGCAGCCATCCGGCACCCTGCAGAATGGCGTTCCAGTCGAACCAGGACGGATCCAGATGGGCAAAAGCTGAGTCTTTGCGGTCGTAGATAATCCGGCTGGAGCGCATGGCAGCACCATTTTCCAGGAAATACAACCCTAGTCGCTCACCGCGGAACACCATGGCGGAGGTGTCAACCCCATATTTGCGATAGGCGGCCGCAGCCGCCTGACCCAGTTCAGAGTCCGGAAAACAGGTTACATGTTTTGCCGGGTAACCCCACCTGCCGAGCGCAACGGCTACGTTGGCCTCGCCTCCCCCGAATTTAACATCCAAACTTTCGGTTTGAACCAGGCGCTGGAATCCCGGCGGGGACAGGCGCATCATTATTTCGCCAAAGGTGACCAAAGTTTGCGGTTGTGACATAGGTTTAAAATTAAATTACTGATGAAATTTTTCGCCGTTAGCAGGGATAGATCTAATATATTTTACTCCTTCGTCATTATGGTTCAAAGGGAAACGCCGCGTTTCCAGGGTATAAAATCATCTTGCCCTAATTTTTGGGCACACACCTCCTGTTCTCCACTGGCTACTTGAATGATCAACTCCAGGATCTTTTCTCCTACCTCTTCAATGCTTTCCTCCCCGTCGATGATGGTGCCGGCATTTACATCAATGATATCGGGCATCCGGCGGGCTAACGCGGTATTGGAAGCAATCTTGATCACGGGGACGATAGGATTGCCGGTAGGTGTACCCAGGCCGGTGGTGAACAGGACGATATTGCACCAGGATCCTACTTCAGCCGTTGTACTTTCCACATCGTTTCCTGGTGTGCACAATAAGGTCAGGCCTGGTTTACGGACTGGTTCAGTATAATCGAGGACAGCGGTAACCGGAGAAGTGCCTCCTTTTTTAGCTGCTCCACAACTTTTGATGGCGTCTGTAATCAGGCCGTCACGGATGTTACCTGGTGAAGGATTCATATCAAATCCGGAACCGACGGCTTTGGCGCGGCTGTCATAGGCTTCCATGAGCTGGGCAAATCGTTCTGCCACCGGTCGGCTAACAGCACGGTCCAATAAATCCTGCTCCGCACCACATAACTCCGGAAATTCTGATAGCACCACTGACCCGCCCAAAGCCACCACGAGATCAGATGTATGACCGATGGCCGGATTGGCCGAAATGCCGGAGAATCCATCTGATCCGCCGCACTCCAAACCAATACACAACTTAGCTAACGGTGCCGGACTGCGGCGGAAATGATTAGCTTCTATTAGCCCTAAAAAGGTTTTTTTTAAGGCTTCCGCGATTAAGGCTTCTTCCGTTCCGGACGCTTGTTGTTCCAGGTAATGGATGGGTTTGTTACACTGCGGATCTCTTTTCAGCACTTCTTCCTGCAGGATGGAACTCTGAGCATTTTGACAACCCAGGCTCAACACGGTTGCCCCGGCGACATTGGGATGGGTTATGTAGCCGGCGAGAAGCGCGCATAAAGCACGAGCATCTTGCCGCGTACCGCCGCACCCCATTTGATGATTCAGGAATTTAATGCCATCTACATAAGGAAAGATACGGTTCTGCTGGTGATCCTCAGGGGTTGTGCTAAGATCAATCTCGGCTATTTCGTCTAGGCTGTGTCCGCCTTGATAGAGGGATAACAACTGACGCGTTTTAGCTTTATGATGGGTGCGGCGGCTGTAGCCCAATTCATCAATCAAGGCATCCCGCAATATTTCCAGATTGCGATTCTCACAAAACACCATGGGGATTACGATCCAATAGTTCGCAGTGCCTACCTGGCCATTAGACCGGTGGAAGCCCATAAAACTCCTTCCTTGCCATCGGCTGGTGTCCGGAGGCTGCCATTGTACGTGGTAATCCTCTTTAAGCTGGTAGGCTTCCGTGGCGTGGCTGATGTTATCAATGGTTATTACACCCCCGCGGAAGACCGGTTTTTGGGCCGTACCAACCACAACGCCATACATATATACTTCGTCCCCCTGGTTCAAGTCATGCAAGGCAAATTTATGTTTGGCCGCTACCGTATCCAGGATGGTGATGGTCTGTTCACCTACCTGGACCTGTTCACCGGGATACAAAGGTTGTAACGCGACGACCAGATTATCCTGCGGATGTATTTTAAGAACCTTTTGTTTCATGGTGATGATGGGTTATTCCGGGTGCAATGATATCATCTTGCAAGGTTTTCAGCATACCCTGGCCATTAATTTGTGTAAAATATGACCTGATTTTTTCCGCTAAACCAGGCAAACGCAAAGGTTCACCCCATAATACCCTGCTGTCCAGAAACCGGTGAATCAATTCTTGGGGGCTGGTGGATTGTTGGTATAACTCATAAAAATGGGCGGCCTGATCATCCCGAATGGGGTAAAAATTACCATTGAATTGTCCAAAATAGCGGTCTTCTTCGATTTTATCGATCCGCATAAATCGCAGGAATGCTGCCAACCCTAAAGCAAAGGTGTCTGGAATAGTTCCATGCCGGTCAAAATGCGTGCGGATCAGTGGCAGATTGCGCAGGCGCATTTTTGAAGCGTATTGCAGGGTAATGTTTATCCATAAGTGGTGTACAAAAGGATTGCGAAAACGGTCCAGTACCCGGTGAGCAAAATGCGTAATTTCTTCCGGTGGAATAGTTACCGGGATAGCCCGGACGATATCCTGCAACATCAGCCGGGAGATAAACGAAGACAGGTCATGGTGCTCCAGCGCTTCGCGCACGGTGGTGATGCCGGACAGGCAGGCTATCCCACAG
>JAYRWN010000229.1:0-4171 GCA_041917975.1 Saprospiraceae bacterium
ATATTTTCTTTTACCACCCATATACTCCCCTGTTCTTCCCCCTTCTTCTTATTAAACATCTTCCCTTTTTTTCTTAAATATATTATTTATTTATTATATATTTAAAAAATATATTTAGAGGGTTTTTCAACAGTCTCCTAGTATTTAAATAGAAGCCTAAATTAATGTCTATAGACCTATAAACCGGACCAGCGAGGGCCGAATGAATGAGAAAGGCCTGAGGCCTGGGAGTGTGTCTGATTTGGGCAATTAATTTATTTCTAATACATATTCGTCAGCTTAATTTGTTTGATTGTAGCATATTCTTTAAATTATTCAGACCAATTAAAATTGCCAAACAGGTCATTTTGCAAAAATGGTCAGGAATTATGTGTAAGGTACCTCATTTAGGGTAGAGGAATGCTTAGGGTCGAAATGGTACCGGACGGTTGATTGGGCTCATTTTTAAAGGTCCCCCCCAGGTCACCTACGCGTGAAAAAATGCTCCATAATCCCAGACCCTCATGCTGATTATGTTCATCCAACGAAAAACCCCGGCCATTATCGGCCACCTTCATCTCCAACATGGGCCCGCTGACAGTGATGGCCATGGAGACTTGGCTGGCTCCGGAATGTTTGAGAATATTATTGATCAATTCCTGGGCAATACGATAGATAGATAAGCTCACTTTTTGATTAACAGGAGGTAATTCCGGGCTTTCGAAAATAAATTCCACGCCAGAGTTATGCAGAGATTTTTGTAATAAAGATTTCAAACTGGGCAGTAAGCCTTCTTTGACCAAAACCGGAGGGAGCATTTCGTGAGAGATGGCCCGCACTTCCTGACAGGATTCGTCCACCAGGTTGATGAGTGACTCTAAGGTTTGGGTTTCTTTTTCTGTCCGATTGGTTTGCAATAATTGTAATCGCTGTAAGCCCATTTTAGCGGCGACCAATTCCTGAGCCACGCCATCATGCAGTTCTTTGGCCATACGTGAGCGTTCCGCCTCCTGGGCTTCGATGACTGCTTTGAGTCCCATTTTTTGTTCGCGGATAATGGCCGCATCCAACTCCATTTTTTTACGCAAACGAAGACGCTGCGTATACAGCAAACCCAAGGCAGTGAACAAGATCAAACCTACGAGCAAGATCACAATAAACATCCGCTGCCGATAAATCCGATGATCCTGAGTCTGTAGTTGTAATTTTTGCTGGGCCAGCTCGGTTTCCTTTTTCTGAGTTTGATATCTGGTCTCCAGTTCGGCCACATTTTTAATATTCTCTGCATTAAATAAGGAATCGGTGAGGTCGGTATATTTTTTTAACCATTGTATAGATTCTTTATAATTTCCTAATTTTTCATAGGCTTCCGCGAATTCATCATAATAAACCTGCATAGGATCAATGAGATTTAAACGCTGCATAATGGCATACCCTTTTTGGGCATATTGCAAGGCCTGGTGGGGTTGGTCGAGATCGTTATAAACCATAGCCAGGTTTACTAAGGGATAAACGGCATTCGCCGGCCGGTTTAATTCATCTAATAATGCAAAGGACTTTTCGCACGAGATCAGGGCCTCATTATTTCGCCCCAGTTTATTCAATAGATGGCACATGCTGCCTTGGATCACCCCGGCCGCAAATTTATTACCATATTTTAAAGCTAAGGCGGCTCCTTTTTCAGCGTGGTCCAAAGCCGTAGCATAATCGGCTTTCGCTTCATAAGCTATCGAAATGTTGTTATAGGTATAAATAGCGCCCTTTTCATCGCCGTGATCTAAACGAATTTTTAATGCTTTTTGCAGATACTCCAAAGCACGATCGTGCAGGGCCAGATCACCGTATAAATTGCCAATATTAGCATAACTGGCAGCCATATTTTTCCATTCGTTTCTGGCCTTGTTAATCTGCAAGGACAAGAGGTGAAAATGAATGGAGGAATCGGCCATGGCCCGGTCTTTATAGACGGCGGCGATGTTGCTATAGGTTTTGGCCAGGCCCAGGGAATCTTTGCTGAGCATACGGTAATTCAGGTCTGTCTGAAAATGATGGAGAGCTTCTTGATAATTGCCCTTCTGACGGTAAGCATCAGCTCTTAAAAATTCAGCTCTGGCCAGACCGAGGTTATTTTTATTTTTTTGTGCCAATTCTTCCAGTGTATCCGCCAGCATAAATGCCTCATCCAGATCATTTTCGGTGACTTCTTCCGCCCACTGATAATACAAATCGGCTTTAATAATGTGATCCGTCGCGGCTTCATAAGCCTGTCGCAAACTATCTGTCAAGGTACTCTGGCTAAAAAGCAATCCGGTATACAAAACGCTCAGAATAAGGCTAGTTTTTTTCACAGTTGATATTATTGAATCCCCCTTGAAGATAATAAGATTTTTTAAACCAGGACCTTCTGTTAACTACTTCATTCTCATCATGACTCTAACAGCCATTTCACAGCGGATGAATCCAAACACTCCTGGATCGATTAAACACTGGTTTTATTAAAACCAAAATTACAAAATACAACTAATTAAAATCCGGTGTAGCATTATTGTACGGTGTATTGAGTATCTTCTTTATCGCGCTTGGATTTAATACTTTCAATATTCCTCTAGTATTATACCCACTAAATATTTTGTGGCACGCTAGTTGGACCCCGTTATTAAACTGGCTGCTGTACACGAATCATTTGGTATATTTCCCTCTGATCTGGTGGTTCAATTATTGGAAATTGTGCGATATTTTCCATTGATACGGCAATTTAAAAATGTTGGGTATCTTGCGGAATATCCGATACCTATGAAATGGTTAGCTGTGTTCTTTTTAGTAACCGTATCCAGCCGGACTTTCAATCAAACGGTCATCCCTCTGTACGCGGGTAAAGCGCCCGGCTCTGAAGCGTGGACCTGGACAGAACAAACCAATAGTCAAAACCAGTTTAATGCGGAGATAGTTTACAACGTTACTCAGCCTACGCTTACAGCCTATTTACCCCCAGAGGGCATGGCGAATGGCACCGCAGTAATCATTGCTCCGGGGGGTGCTTTTCACATTTTAAGTATCCAGAGTGAAGGCATAGAGGTAGCCAAATATTTAAACAGTCTGGGTGTTACTGCTTTTGTGCTGAAATACCGGTTATCCAGAATTTATACGGATAACCCTATTCAGGAACTCATGTCCAGGATGAGTAATTTTAAGACTTTGGATGAGGTCAACGCCTCCGTCATCCCCCTGGCGATGGCGGATGGATTGGCGGCAGTGAAATACGTCAGAGACCATGCCACAGCATTTGGTGTCCATCCTCAAAAAATAGGGTTTATGGGTTTTTCTGCCGGGGGTACCTTGACACTGTGTGTGGCCTACAATGCTACGACAGAGACCCGCCCAAATTTTGTGGCCCCGATTTACGCCTATGAAAACGCCATCATAGGCACTAAAGTACCAGTTGAGAAAACACCTATTTTTATAGCGGTAGCAGGTGATGATCAGCTCGGCATGATGCCAATGAGTATTAATATTTATCAAAAATGGTATGAAGCCAAACAACCTGCTGAATTGCATATTTATGAACGCGGGGGGCATGGGTTTGGCATGCGTCAACAAAATTCACCTTCCGATACCTGGCACGAACGTTATGGGGATTGGTTAAAATCACAAGGGTATTTAAATAAATAATTCCTGAGTTCACGATCCAACTAAGATTAAATAAATTTAACCTCGTTAGAGAAATCAAATTAATTAAAATGTCCAGAACTTTCATCCTGCTCTTAGTACTGACTGGTATATGCCATGTAGAGGCTCAAAAGGTCATTCCTTTGTATGCGGGTCAGGCGCCAAATTCTAAAAACCTACCTGGATTGACCGATACGACCGCCATCTATGGAAGCGGTGAAGATGCGTTTGTTTTTATGTTACGCGTAGCCAGCCCGGACTTAACGGTGTATTTGCCGGAGCAAAAGAAAAACACAGGTATGGCCGTAATTATTTGCCCAGGTGGTGGTTATACCGGGTTAGCGACTAAACACGAAGGTCACGATATAGCCAAACGACTGCAAGCGGAAGGCATAGCCGGCCTGGTGCTGAAATATCGTTTGCCTAATGCGGATCATGTAATAAACAAATCAATAGTTCCCTGGCAAGATGCCCAGCGGGCCATCCAACTGACCCGCGAACAGGCTAAAACGTGGAAGATAAACCC
>JAYRWN010000230.1:0-5181 GCA_041917975.1 Saprospiraceae bacterium
GTGTGTACAAATTAACAATTAATACCAAGTAATTGTACATGTTTGGATAACTAATCTATCTTACAGACATTTAATATTAGTAATATATTTCTCCACTCGTCATAAATAGTTTATTTATTTTAGTTGAGTATTTGATTAAGGATACGATTCTAATAAAATTATCGGTAGACTCAGCGCCAATGACAAGTGTCTCATGACTGATCACTCTCTTTTTTCGACCGAGCCGGGATTATGGTTATGACAAGTCGAAATTTAATCTTACTTGGGTAGAATGGAATTGGTATATTACAACGAGCGGAGAAATCTATTTTATGCACGTAATAAGTTACTTCACTACGGCCGAAATTACACAGATGTATTTCATTTCATGACCCTGAAAGGGTCAAATATTTGTAGAAAAATAATTGCTATGGGTACCTAGGCGACCCCGAGGGGGTCGTATAAAAATGCCTGGCCGGTTGACACTATAAAGATTGAACCCCTTCAGGGCTCTTTAACATAATTAATATTGTGGGGAGTAAGCTATAATTTTATTAAATTTTTATGTATGTTAGAGATATCTACGCTTTGTACCAATGACAGGTTATACAAATGCCTGTAAATTATATATATATAAATTACGTATGATTAATATATGCTTGCTCCGGCTTGAATGGCCAGTGAAGTTGATTTTTTAAAGGTGGGAATGAGGTATTTATCTGCTTTGAACCTTAGCCGAACTAACCAGTGCCAAAGGTTAAATAATGGTTAACCAATCTTGTTTTTGTGGGCGAAAACATTTAGTTTCACAGTCGTTAGAATTCATTAAATTGAGTTAGTCAAATTATTTTTACTGTAAATTCTAAAAATTTCAATGATAGGGGACTAAAACGGTTTAATTGATATTTAAAGTGTACTATTATGAAAGATATAAATGTTGATAAGTATTTAGATCATCAAACATCCCCGCAAAAAGAGATTTGTATTCGATTGCGTAAGATTATTTTCAAAACATTTCCAGATATTAAGGAAGAAATGAAATGGGGCGTTCCTGCTTATGCTAAGGGCAGATATTATTTTGTTGCACTAAAAAACCATGTCAATTTAGGATTTTCAATTAAAGGGCTTTCAAAGGATGAAATTTCATTATTTCAGGGGCACGGAAAAACAACGCGAGTGATTGAAATAAAATCTGAGCAAGAGATTGATGAAGCACAAATTGTCCAGCTTTTAAAAATAACCCAAAATAAATGACATGATATTATTATTCTGAACAATAGCATTTGTTACCGGATGAATCCTACGTCGAATAATCCGGAAGCAGATAGAAATCCAGCAGAAACTAACCAGAAAGCAATAGACCGTTTAATTGACCAATTGGTCCTTTTCTTTATTCGACTGCAGAAGATTATTTGTGCCAAACAATAAAAAGGTATTTTGGCGACGACGATAGAGTTTGATGAACCGGTTGGCCACCGAAATTAAATCTTTTATTTCCAACAATAAAGTAAACATTAAATGACTGTTGGCCTGACTGTAGATGCCTTGAGTAATGCCGTTGTCCTGCTTGTCGATTAATTGTTCAAGCGTAAGTAAGATTTTATTTTTACGGCTTTTTAATCTGGACTGATTGTCTTCCAGATTACCTTCCAGGACCTGGCGGCATAGCTGAAAATAACGGTTGATGTCTTTAGCCAAATTTAACAGCGCCATATTTTGTTCCTCGCTCAGGGGAGAAAATCGATTATGCACATGATTGTAGACTTGATCATAGATTAAATTCAGGCTCTGCAAATAATCTTGCTGCAAATCGTAAATCAATAAATAAAAGTGTTTGGAGTTGGTCTGGTTGTCTTCATAGTTCAATAAATAGTGGTAGAAGTCATGTTTAAATTCCAAATTGGAATTTTTTAGATGGCGGATATGGTTGGCGGCATTTTTAATTGTGGTGGTATCTTCCTGAGCTAACCCCTGCATCAGCGTGTTTAAGACTGTTTTACCTTTTTGCAGATGGGTGAGCACGCTAAAAGCCGAACCGTTCAGTGCATCTTTGATCAGGGCTGACTGGGCATGTTTGTGAGCTTCGCGGGCCGTACGCCGTTGATAGGTTCGATACGTCCAGACATATACCAGTAAAGCCATGAGGATAATTAAACCGAGTCCAGCAACAAGACCTAATTTTACCAGCACTAGCGCCAGTAAAGCCGCTCCGGTTAAGGCTGAAAGGGCGGTCAAAAACCAACCCCCGATAACGCTGACCACCCCGGATACGCGATAGACGGCAATGTCCCGACCCCAAGCCTGGTCGGCCAGAGAGGATCCCATAGCGACCATGAAGGTGACGTAGGTGGTGGATAGTGGCAATTTTAAAGCGGTTGCGCTGGCTATCAGTACACTAGCTACGGTGAGATTGACTGAAGCGCGCACCAGGTCGAAAGCAGGAGTATCTTCTTTTTTTGTTCTAGTATACTGTGTGCTGATGTGCTGAGGAGCCCAGGATGATGGCAGATATCTGGAGAAGGTCCCCAGTTTTAATACGGCAGTGACTAAGAATCGGCCGGTAGTGTTGATTTTAAATTTTTCTTTTCCACCATGTTGGCGACCCAGGCCCACTTCTGTTTCGGTGACCGTACGTGCTTTTTTGGAAAACCAAAGTGCGAGAACCATAATTATACCAGCGCCAAGTAAGATCAAAGGGCTTACGAAAGCCTTCCCGGCCAGATCAGTCATCATAAAACTATCCGCAGCCACACCACTTACTGACCAATACACATAGGCCGAAAGAGCGGTCACGGCCGGACCGATAAAATTGACCAGGTCATTGCTGGCAAAAGCCATGGCCAAACCAAATGTGCCAGTAAGTACGACCAGCTTTAAGGGATTTATCTTCAGCCATTGTTTCAGGCTGATTAAGGTCACCAGGAAAAATGTGAAGAGCCCGCCAAGGCAGAGCCATAAATTATTTTGCAGCCACTGCACAAAGTCAGGACCAATCCAACTGACCGCTTTGAACCCTTTAAAAAATAGAAAATAGACCATGCCGGTCAGGGAGAGGGCTGACCAAAAAACGGTAATCAAAGCATTGTGTTTACTCATTTTGCGGGTTAGACCCAGGCGAACGATGGATTGGATGATTATACCAAAGGTAAAAGCTATGGCCACGGACATAAATATGCTGATAATGATGGTCATAGCTCTTTCGGACTGAATGTATTGTCCCAAAAGGTCCAAGCCCCCGGAGCGTTCCAAACTTTTAAAGGCAGCTACCATAATAGCGGCACCCAGGATTTCAAAAACAATGGAAACCGTGGTAGAGGTGGGTAAGCCGTAGGTGTTAAATATATCTAAGAGAATAATGTCGGTAAACATGACCGCTAAAAAGATGATCATAATGTCCAAAAAAGTGAAATACTGAGGATCAAAAATACCCTTGCGGGCTACTTCCATCATACCGCCTGAAAACAGGGCACCGAACAATACGCCGATGCTGGCAATAATGAGGATAGTCCTAATGGTTGCCACCTGCGAACCAATAGCTGAATTCAAAAAATTCACCGCGTCATTGGCTACACCCACCAGCAGGTCAAAAAAAGCCAGTACCATCAATAAACCTACCAGCACCACATAAATGTCCATAACTTTCCTTTTGTCTGGACCTGTAAATTGCTACCTGAATGTTAACTTAATGTAAAATTCAAGTAAATTAAAGGTTAACTTTTCGGTTTAGAAGGTACTTTTGATGCAAGGTTATATTTAAAAGATCTGTTATATTATGTTTTGGGGTAAAATTTGGGTTCTGGCAGGCTGCCTGTTGGGTATGAATTTATTTGCCGGGGATACATTGGTATTGATGAATGCCCGCATTGCAGATGGTGTACAGCCGGTGGTCAGCGACCCTGTCCAGGTGTTGATCATGGATGGTCGCATAATGCGTATCACGAAAAATAATCTGGACGTATTGCCAGGCACTAAAATTATGGACCTGGGAGGGCGTTTCCTGATGCCAGGGTTGGTGGATGCGCACGTGCACATCGCCAATTTTGCGGATGCTAAACGGGCTTTATGGTCAGGGGTGACAACTGCCCGCACCATGGGTGTGGCGCATTTTGCGGACCTGGGGTTGCGTGAATTGGCCCGGGCTGGTAAAATAGATGCCCCGGAAATCCTGGCTGCCGGTTATCATGTACGCCCGGAGCCTGATGAGGCTTTCTACATGAATTTTCCCGAGTTGGCTGACTTGATGAACACCGGTATTCGCGGGGAAGCAGCTATGCGCCGCATGGCTCAGGCACTGATGCAAAAGGACATCGACTGGATAAAAGTCAATGCCACAGCCCGGGCCGGTTTGCCACAGACAGACCCCCGTGAACCTTATTATTCCACCTCCGAAATGCAAGCTTTGGTGGAGACCGGAGCTTTGCGTGGGATAAAAGTGGCCGCCCATGCCCATGGTGACGAAGGAGGGCGGGCAGCGGTGGCAGCTGGAGTGGCCAGTATAGAACACGGTACATACCTGACTGAAACAACATTGAAGATGATGGCCGAGCGGGGGACCTATCTGGTTCCCACCATAGCCGTCGTATCCGATCTGGTCCAACCCGGGGGCGATTATCAAAACCCGGTACTGGAAATCCGGGGCCGTCAGATGCTGCCACGGGTACGTGAAATGACCCGGTTAGCCCATACTCTGGGGGTAAAAATAGTCGCGGCAACCGATACGCATTATGGAGCTGAAGGCACGTTGCGCATGGGACAGGAGATCACAGAGTTGGTGGGCTGCGGACTCTCGCCGTTTGAGGCCATCCGCGCGGCTACCAGTCTCAGCGCAGAGCTTCTCGGAGTACATCAGCGTACCGGAATGGTCAAGGAAGGATTCGAAGCCGATCTCCTGGTGGTGGACCGTAACCCTTACAAAGATGCCGGAGCGGTCAATGACCCATTACTGATTATCAATAACGGCAAGATGGTTCTCAATCGTTTGATTTGGCAGGTGAAGCCGTAAATAAACGGCTTACCGCCTCTGCATATTCCTCCCGGCAAAACTGTGACCTGGATCTAATTGGTTTATTTTATACCTTTACCGGGTATGATGTCCAAAAAATGTAAATATGCACTTAAGGCGCTGGTTCACCTGGGCAGGCACTATGATCAAGGACCTGTATTGACCGGTGATATAGCCCGCGAAGAGCATATCCCACGAAA
>JAYRWN010000231.1:0-14403 GCA_041917975.1 Saprospiraceae bacterium
CACTAATAAAAACCAAGTACCCAGAGTACCGGCAATCAGCACGCACACTGATCCGGCCAAACCATTTATACCATCGATAAGATTAAAGGCATTGATGATGACAATGATAGTAAACAGCGTCAAGGCCGAGCTGACCCAAACAGGTAATTCATAAATATTAAAAATACCGTACAGGCTGGTGATAACAATTTTTGCTTTCACCACTAGAATTCCTGCAGCTATGAATTGCCCGATCAACTTTTTTCCGGCCGACATGGGCAAGATGTCATCTTTAGCGCCAATAAGGAAAATAATGATTAGCGCGCAAAGAATGTACTGCAATTCCTGAAAAACGTTAAAAGGAGTCCAGAGGACGATCGAAAAAATCACGCCGGCAAAAATGCCAATACCCCCTAAAGTAGGGATAAGGTGCTGGTGACTTCGTCGTTCTCCTGGTTCGTCCACCAAATGTTTTTTCACGGCAATATTAATGATGGATGGAATCGCCAGAAATGTCAGCGCAAAACCGGTCAGCAAACTTAAAATGGCGTCATACATAACTAAAATTAGCGTCAGAATGAACAAAGATAAATAAGAAATCTTAAGAGAGCTTTGTCATAAAGCACGGTCAGCTTGTCTTTTAGACTCAACAAAAGCAGCTAGTACAAAAATCTATAAGACTTTTGGACAAACATCAATTAGATAAACTTTTAAAGAATTATGTTTGTTTATGCTAGAAATTTTAGCAAACACGCAGGGCATTAAAAAACTTCTAGTTCAATCAATGTTAAGGTCATGAGTACTTTTGGAAAATTTTTGATAGTTTTTATTTGTTTGGTGAGTGTGAATCAAATCCAAGCACAAAGCCAGGGAGCGGGAGGCAATATGTGGAAAACCCTGGCCAAGATCACCTTTAAAAAGGAGTTTGACGAATTATTAGGGTTTAAAGTGGATAAGCCGGTGTTTAGTGAAGAGATTGCTGCTCTCAATGGCAAAGAAGTGACCATCACCGGGTACATCATACCGGTAGAAGGTTACAAAAACCACAAAGAATTTATCTTATCTGCCTACCCCTATAATATGTGTTTTTTCTGTGGCGGTGCCGGACCGGAAACGGTGATGGAGGTCGTAGCCAAAGAAGCCATACCCTATTCAGCAGAAGCGATTACCATCAAAGGCAAGTTGGAGATCAACGCTGACGACATTAACCGGTTGATGTATGCCATGAGCGGGGTCGTCAAAGTGAAGTAGAATTCGTGGTGTGCTTTATTTATAAATCCTAGTTATGAACTGGAAAATTAGCGGCTTTCTATTAGGCACATTGTTGCTCTTAGCAGGTCTTTGGATCTTTGGGTCAGCCGTTAAAACCGGAGCTACTTTAGAACAATCCTCTCTTGATCTTGCAAAAATTAAACTACCTGCCGGATTTCACATCGAAATCTTCGCCAGTAACGTTAAAAATGCCCGTTCTCTGGCTTTAGCCCCTTCCAGAACCGTATTCGTCGGTACCAGAGAGACTGGTAACGTGTATGCGATCACGGACGCCAACCAGGATTATAAAGCTGATCAGGTTATTGTTCTGGCGCGAGGCCTGGACATGCCTAATGGGGTGGCCTTTCGGCAGGGTAGTCTTTATGTCGCTGAGGTAGATAAAATATGGCGGTACGATAACATAGAAAAACTACTCACTTCCCCGAACAAACCAGTGCTGATTACTGACCAATACCCTGATAAGTCGCACCATGGCTGGAAATTCATATCTTTTGGACCTGACGGCAAGCTCTACGTACCGGTAGGTGCTCCTTGTAACATCTGTGAGAGTTCGGATGAAATATTTGGGACCATCACCCGCATCAATCCAGATGGCAGCGGCCGGCAGATCGTGGCTCGGGGTGTGCGCAACACGGTGGGATTTACCTGGAGTCCGACGGACCAGGCTTTATGGTTTACCGACAATGGCGGGGACAACCTTGGTGATGACCTTCCCGCCTGTGAGGTAAATCGGGCTCCGCAAGCAGGATTGCATTTCGGTTATCCTTACTGCCATCAGGGTGATTACCCTGATCCTGGCTTGGGCAAAAAAAAACCGTGCTCTTCCTTTATACCACCGGCCCGCAAACTCGGGGCACATGTTGCACCTCTGGGCATAGAATTTTACACCGGCACTCAGTTTCCTCAAGTTTACCACGGGCAACTCTTTGTAGCGGAACACGGGTCATGGAACCGCTCAAAAAAAATTGGTTATCGCGTCAGTGTGCTAAAAGTAAATGATAAACAACAAGTCACCAGTTATGAACCCTTCGCCACCGGCTGGCTTCAGGGCGAACGGGACTGGGGACGCCCGGTGGACATCGAGTGGCTGCCGGATGGCTCGATGCTACTGTCCGACGATGAGGCAGATGTGATTTACCGTATTTATTACCGGAGATAATCCTTCCGGATCAGATATTTAACCAATAGGTCAGTTTAGCGATCAACGCGCGGTTTTTTGCCCGAAAATCTGAGGTGTAATCATCCGTATAGACCAGGTAAAAATCCGAAACGGGTTTAAACCGCCACTGAATACGCGTATTCAGGTTAACGTTGTCAGTCTGATTGTTATACTGAAATAAAGTCGTCAGGAATAATTTTTTGTTAAACGTGAGATCGAGGCGCGGGCCTAACTGCACCAGATTGGTCTGGGCATGCGGTGAGGGTAAATCCAATTTATTCAGACTAAAATTAATGGCGACCAATGCATAGGGCTGAAGGCGCAACGTTGTCATCCCACTCATGCTATAGATGTATCCGTTAAAAAACTGTCCAACTCTGGGTAGTAAGAAAATTTGTAGAGGTTTGCGCATGTCTGAGACAAAAAAACCTTCCAAACTCAGGTAGCGGTAGTCACTGGCGGCCGGTAACGGAATCGCCCCGGTACCACTGGGATCAAACGCATTAAAAAGATAGGTATAATCCTGAGTCAGTGCGACGCGCAAACGGGCGGAGTTAGTAAAATCCGCTTCCCAAAACAAGGTTATAGCCTGGTCACTGACCCCAAAATCACTCGTCCACAAATTAGTAAATTCAACACCCGGGCCGTGAATATTCAGCATACCTTTGGAAGGATAATATAACCGCTGCAAGCCCGGTTTCACACTAAGATAACCTGTGCGGGGTACAAAACCTAAACTGGCATCGAACCCTGTTCCTACCTGTTCCAAGGCGAAGGTGGCTTTTACTTTACGCCGGGTATAGGTCATATTCGTTCCCCAGGCATAGGGATTGGATTTTTGAACCGGTGAAAAAGAATGGTGGAAAAAGGCCTTACCATTCCATACATTATCCTTAGAGATGAGGTTGTAGTCCAAGCCCACCACGCGGTTATAATCTTTCTCCAGCTTAAAATCCTGCTGATTGGCAAAAATAACCCCCACATTGGACCGGCTAAATAACTTTTGTTGCAATACGCCTACAGTATAGTTGAGACTCGGCAACCCGGACTCAGGCACTTTTGCACTTTGCATATTTAACACCCCCAGACGGAGATCGGGACTAAGTTTTCCACTGAGTCTGGCTCCACCCAGAATGGGGTTTTGCACCGTAAATTGTTGCACTGAATCATACCCAACGCCGATGCGGCGTGAAAAAAACGGGATGATGTTCTCATTGCCAAAACTTCCAAACAAATCCGAATTTTCAGTAAAAAATTGGCGGCGTTCCGGCAAGGATATTTCAAAACGGGTAAGGTTAGTGATCAGTTCATCTACTTCTACCTGTGAAAAATCAGGATTGACGGTCAGGTCCAGGTTAAGACCAGAGGTAATACCTATTTTGGCATCACCACCCAGATCCCCCAGGACAGTAGTGGGTTTTTTGTTGACGAAGTCGTGTTGGATACTTCCAGTAGCATAAGGAATGAGCACCAAATTGGTTCCGTTTTTAGGAGGTAAGTCTTCAAAGACCATCTCGCCCAGAAAGGATAACCCGAAGATCCACTGATTTTGTGGGATGTTGGTCCAGGTACTGTTTTCGTTAGTTTGGGTATCAAAGCGGTAGCTGTTAAAATTCCATTTATCAACCGCATCATCGTAACGCAAGGTGGAAAAAGGAATAGCAAATTCGCAAAGGTAGTACCCATCATAAATTTTAGCGTCGCCCACCCACTTATTATCCCAGGCCGTATTAAAGTGTGAGAGTTCATTGCCTCCATTAGATATCAGCGCTTCCCGGATGACCCCAAAGGGGTTAGTCCCAAAGAGAAAACCATTCGTGTTATCACCGAAAGTATCAAAGATGAGACTGATGTTATCATTACCGCCGGCGCGAAAATCCCGTTTAAGGGTGGTGACGACAAAATCACTGTGCTGTGTATAACATTTGGCGGCGATGTAGAGGTTTTTATCATCACGGCACATCCATAATTCGGTTTGGCGGGTGGCCAGCAAACTATCGGTAGGGAACCATTGCCAGAAGTCTCCGGAATGTCCAGCTTCTTGCCAAGCGGGTTCATCCATGCGTCCATCCGGGGTTATTTTTCCCTGGATGGTTTTTACCAGGATATTCTTTTTTACAGAAAAACGGTTTTGTGCAAAAATCAGGTGTGGGCATAATAAACTGGTCCAAAATACAGCGTAAAAGTAAAATTTCATGCCCTAAAATTAAGCAAGAAAATGAGGTTAACGGTTATTTTAAGTCCGTGAAAGCAGAGATAAGCGGAAAAATAGCTGGGATAATGTGGCGGGGAGCCCCAACTAATTTGCCCGGTACTTAACAGATTCAGAGAGCAATGTGTACTTTTACGGCTCCTTTCCAAATCATTGACAGATCATGCCAAATATAGATTTAAAATGTGCGGACACTATTAGAGCCCTGGCTATTTCCATGGTTGAAAAAGCAGATTCCGGTCACCCTGGTGGGCCTATGGGAGGTGCCGATTTTATCCATATTTTATATTCGGAATATTTAAATTTTGATCCGGATGACATGGCCTGGCTTCAGCGGGACCGTTTTTTTCTGGATCCCGGACACATGTCTGCCATGATGTATGCCCAACTGCATTTATTGGGTAAATACTCAACCCAGGACCTTGAGAATTTCAGGCAATGGGGTAGCCCTACTCCCGGCCATCCCGAACTGGATGTGCAACGGGGTATAGAAAACACCTCGGGTCCGTTAGGACAGGGGCACGCATTTGGTGTAGGTGCGGCTATCGCAGAACGATTTTTGGTCGAACGCTTCGGTGAAGTGATAGGTCATAAGACGTACATTTATATTTCTGATGGAGGCATCCAGGAGGAAGTATCCCAGGGTGTAGGGCGCATTGCCGGCTTCCTTGGTTTAGGTCAGGTCATCATGTTTTATGACGCTAACGACATCCAATTATCTACCGAAGTGCATGAAGTAACTCAGGAGGATACGGCTCAAAAATACGCCGCTTGGGGATGGCATGTGCAGACCATAGCCGGTAATGACCACAGCCAGATCCGGCATGCCCTGGACGCCGCCATTGCTGAAACCTCGCGCCCAAGCCTCATTATCGGAAAAACCATCATGGGCAAAGGCGCCGTCACCGCGGATGGCACCACTTATGAAGGGCAAGTTGAAACGCATGGCAAGCCTCTTGGTAAGTCCAAGGCTTCTTATCCGCAAACCATGCGTCAATTAGGCGCGAACCCTGATCATCCGTTCGAAGTACGTGCGGATGTCTTACACCATTATCATTTGTTGGTAGAAAAGAAAAAACATGAAGCTCAGCAGATAAAGAAAATGTTCATCGAATGGGAGAAAGAAAACCCCGAATTTGCTGGACGCTTGCAGGCCTTCTTGCATCATGAATTGCCCGACGTAGACCTTTCCCACCTGAGCTATAAACCGAATATGGCTACCCGTAATTCATCCGGTTTGGTATTAAGTCACCTGGCTGATCACCTGGATAATATGATCGTAGCGTCTGCCGACCTGGCTAACAGCGACAAAACCGAGGAGTTTCTAAAAAAACGCAAAGCTTTTAAAAAAGGAGATTTCAGCGGTGGTTTCCTGCAGGCCGGGGTAAGTGAGCTCACGATGGCCGGCTTGTGCATTGGGATGGCTTTGCATGGCGGGGTCATCCCTGCCTGTGGCACTTTCTTCGCTTTTTCTGACTTCATGAAACCCGCTTTACGTTTGGCAGCACTCATGCGTACGCCGGTCATTTTTATCTGGACTCACGATGCTTTCCGCGTGGGCGAAGACGGCCCAACTCATCAACCTGTCGAACAGGAAGCCCAATTGAGATTATTGGAGCAACTCAAAAACCACCATGGGCAGAGTAGCTTTTTGGTTCTACGCCCGGCAGATACCGTGGAGACCATTACCAGCTGGAAATTAGCACTGGAAAACCGAGATACACCTACGGGCTTAATCCTGTCCCGTCAGGACATTCCGGATATTCCGGGCAATGCTTTGCACAATACCGAATCCATAGAACGTGGAGGATATCTGGTCATGGAGACGGGGACTCGCCCTGAAGTGGTGCTGGTGGCTAATGGTTCAGAAGTGTCTACGTTGTTAGCCGGCGCTGGAATGCTAAAAGCAGATGGCATACGTGTAAATGTGGCCTCTATACCTTCCGAGGGAATATTTCGCAACCAGGATCAGCCCTATCAAGACCAGATTTTGCCTCCAGGGGTACCGCGCTTTGGACTGACGGCCGGATTACCGGTGACCCTGCAAGGGTTAGTCGGGACGTCCGGAAAAATACATGGTTTGGATCATTTTGGCTATTCAGCGCCATATAAAGTGTTGGATCAGAAATTTGGCTTTACAGCAGAAAATGTTTACCGGCAGGTGATGATGATGTTAGGCAAGTAGAGTCAGTGATTGCTGAGTAGCATCCAACCGAGCCAACTGATGATAAGGCAGGCAACAATTATCATCCACATGACCGAAACTTAACCCATAAAATGTCGGAATGCCCAAGGGCTTGAGCTTATCTTCCAGCATAGCTCTCAAAGATAATGACGGATCGCCTTCGTCCGGTTCACAGTCAGCAAATATACCCAAAACAATACCAGCAGCATCAGCCAGATCGGTACTTTGCAACAGTTGAGTGATGAACCGATCCAATCGATAAGGCTTTTCCCCTACGTCTTCAAGGAATACAATTTTATGTTTAAATGAAAAACGGTATCCGGTGCCGCAGAGCGCCGCTAATAATGACAGGTTACCTCCGGTTAACTGACCTTCTGCCTGACCGGAATGGATGACATAGGACAGTCCCTGGTGGCTATCCGCACTAGGAATGGTAAAAGGATGTGGAGGGAGAAATAACGCCTCCTGAACCTGGGACAATGTGAATGCCGTAAACGTAGCGCTGGCCACCGGACCATGGATGGTGTGCCGGATACCATGGTGAGCAAAAGCCAGATGGAGAGCTGTAACATCACTAAATCCGATCAATGGTTTTTTGCTCTTTTTAATCAGCCGGTAATTCACGGCCGGCAAAAGTCGGGTACAACCATAACCACCGCGTATGCACCATACCACATCCACATCTGACCGGCTGAAAGCCGCATGTAAATCTGCCAAACGATCTGCATCAGGGCCTGCCAAATACCCGTATTGGTTCAGGACGACCCCCCGGTTCACTACCGGAATCAACCCTAAGGATTCCATGTTGGCTAAGGCCTTATCCAGGCGCTCAGGAAAGACCGGCCCGGCCGGAGCGATTAACGCTACTTTCATACCAGGCTTCAGCACTGGTATAGCTGAATTTTTGTGAGGAAAGGACATGGGTGACATGGTCGTAAAAACCGCCGACCGGAGCAGGATTTGGTTAAAATTGCGACGTTGCATGAATTGCAGTTAAACTTGTGTTAAGCAATTGTTAACGGTGCAACCTTTGCCTGAATACACTCGTCCTAGCAAAAGATGCCATTTAGTTTTTTTGATCAGGAAATTTAGGGCATTAATCGGAATTTTTTGGCAGCAGGCAAAGAATCTCGTTTATTTAAAAATCATTTTAAAAGCATTCTTTTTTACTAAACCTGACTAATCCGGTAATAAGGAATGCACTAGGGGGTTCTTTGCTTGCTTCATTCCCTGTCAGGAATCAGTCAGGATTAGTTGTTAATTGGCGAACTGGAGGTTCGTCAAAGTAATAGGGCTAATCCGTTTTTTCATAGTGAGAGTTTTTTCATTCCACGACCAAAAAAGTTTGATCGTGGAATATTTTTTTCAGCATAATCCAACGGGAATGGATTAAATAAGGCGGACAAAAGATTACTTTTTTGTTTCCTAATTAATTTAAGGTTAATTTTGCCTTAAGTTTTCCAGTCTAATTTATGAGTGAGCTAATAAAACATGAATGCGGGTTGGCCGTCGTCCGGTTACTCCGTCCACTGAGTTATTATTACGAAAAATACGGCACTGCCCTCTACGGACTGCAGAAAATGCAGCTGTTGATGCAAAAAATGCGCAACCGGGGCCAGGATGGTGCCGGACTAGTCACCATTAAACTGGACCCTCAACCCGGCACACGTTACATCAGCCGCAAAAGGGCCAATTCATCTACTTACCTGAAAGACTTGTTTGAAGGTATATTTGATCATTTTAATAAATTAAGCCCGGACCAACTAAATGACCCGGATTGGCTCAAAGCAAATATTCCCTACACCGGGGAGCTAATCATGGGTCACCTGCGTTACGGCACGCACGGCGATAACAGCATCGAAGCGGTACATCCCTTTCTGCGCACGAATAATTGGATCAGCCGTAACCTGGTACTCGCCGGTAATTTTAACATGACCAATGTAGATGAGTTGTTCGGACACCTCATTCAATTGGGTCAGCATCCGAAAGAAAAATCGGACACCGTGACGGTTATGGAAAAAATTGGCCATTTCCTGGATGATGAAGTGCAGCGTTTATTTGATTGGTATAAGCCGGATGGTTATACGAATGAAGAAATAAATACCCTGATTTTTGAGAACCTGGATGTGCAGCGCTTATTGCGCCGGGCTTGCCGCAAATTTGATGGAGGCTATGCTTTGGCCGGTTTTCTGGGGTATGGAGATGCCTTTGTGATTCGTGATCCTAATGGCATTCGTCCGGCCTATTATTATGCTGATGAGGAGGTGGTGGTGATGGCGTCAGAAAGGCCGGCTATTCAAACGGCTTTTGGTATCCATTACACTAAAATAAAAGAACTAGACCCGGGCAATGCCCTGATTATCAAAAAATCGGGTCGCCTATCCGAAGTGCCCTTCACTCCGGCCGGAGAAAAACTTAGTTGTTCCTTTGAGCGGATTTATTTCTCCCGGGGCACAGACCGGGATATCTATAATGAGCGTAAACAACTGGGGCGCAACCTGGCCGACAAAGTATTGGAAGCGGTGGATTTTGATTTTGAAAATACTATTTTCTCTTACGTGCCCAATACTGCTGAAACAGCATTTTTTGGCTTAATGGAAGGCCTGCAGGATCATCTTAACCGGATAAAAAAACAACGCATCCTGAATTTGGGGGCTAGCCCAACTAACGAGGACCTGGAAAAAATACTTAGTCTTCGGCTGCGCGCCGAGAAATTAGCGGTGAAGGACGACAAAATGCGCACGTTTATCGCCGATGAGGTGGTAAGGGGTGGCATGGTCTCTCATGTGTACGATGTTACGTATGGATTGGTAAATAATTATGAAGACACGGTCGTATTGGTCGATGACTCCATAGTGCGGGGGACCACGCTACGGGACAGCATCATTCAGATCGTCTCGACACTGAAACCCAAAAAGATCATCATTGTTTCTTCAGCGCCCCAAATCAGGTATCCGGATTGTTATGGCATTGATATGTCCCAAATCTCTAAGTTCGTAGCTTTTCAAGCGTTGGTGAGGCTGCTTAATGAGCATGGAAAAGCACATCTGCTGGATGAAGTATATTATCGCTGTAAAGCCCAGGAGGAACTACCCAAAGAAGAGGTACGCAATGAAGTCAAAGAGTTATACGGCATGTTTACTTCTGAACAAATAGCGGACAAGATTGCCCAAATTGTTACTCCTCCGGGTATCAACATAGAAGTCAAAGTTATTTACCAAAGCCTCGAAGGGTTGCACCATGCCTGCCCGAACAATCGCGGAGACTGGTATTTCAGTGGCAGATATCCTACACCCGGAGGTAATGCTGTTGTTAATCGCGCCTTCATAAACTTTATGGAGAAAAAAGAGGTTCGAGCCTATTAATCGCGACTCAGTCATACATAAAGCCAAAATAAAAAGCCGCCTGTCGGAACAGACGGCTTTTCATTTTGCAAAAGATAAGCTTATTTTTTTAACAGGTCACGGATTTGGCCTAACAATTCTTCGGTGGTAGGTCCGGCCGGAGGTGGCGGTGCTTCGGCTTTTTTGAGCTTATTCATGCCTTTGACGACTAAAAACATCACCCAGGCAATTATTAGGAAGTTAATCACGGTACCAATGAACTTACCGTACATTAAAGCTGATTCGGCTTTGATAACAGTTCCATCCGCGGCTATTTCGCCGGGCGATAACACTATTTTGGCTGCGGATAAATCTCCAATTTGAAATATTTTTCCTACTAACGGCATCGCTAATCCGTCCACGAAGGCGGTTACGACTGTACCGAAAGCAGCTCCCATAACCAAACCGACCGCGATGTCGACAAGGTTACCTTTGACTGCAAAATCCTTAAATTCTTTAAGCATAGTTGAAATGTTTAGGTCATTTAATATGCTTAAAGTTAGAAAAAGTTGTTTATTTAATACCTAAGTCTTTACGAATTTTATTTAACGCCGATCCGGCTTTTAACCACTCAATCTGCGCCTCATTATAAGTATGATTGACTTCGAACCGGTCCTGTGTGCCGTCGGCATGATTTAAAACTACCAGTAGGTTTTTACCTGGCTGGAAAGTATCAAAACCCTGGATGTCTACCAGATCATCTTGGCGCACCAGATTATAATCCGCCGGATTTATGAACGTAAAGGCCAGCATGCCCTGCTTTTTCAGATTGGTTTGATGAATGCGCGCAAAAGATTTAACGATCACGGCATTTACACCTAAATAGCGGGGTTCCATGGCAGCATGTTCCCGGGAGGAGCCTTCGCCATAGTTTTCTTCACCAAAAACCACCGTGCCTATCCCTAATTTTTTATAATGACGGGCAGAATCCGGAACACCCAGATAGGTTCCACTTTCTACATTCAGGACTTTATTGGTTTCGCCATTGAAAGCGTTGATCGCACCAATAAACAGGTTGTTGGAAATATTTTCCAGATGTCCGCGATATTTCAGCCACGGTCCGGCCATAGAGATATGATCTGTTGTACACTTCCCTTGAGCTTTTAGTAACACACGCATGTCCTTCAGTTTGTCCGCCGTAATGGGTTCAAATGGTTCGAGAAGTTGTAACCGGTCTGAACCCGGTGCGATCAGCACGTCTACCTGGCTACCATCGGCTTCAGGAGTCTGATATCCGGCATCTTCCACCTCAAAGCCGCGTTTGGGCAACTCATCACCCTGAGGTGGGTCCAGCATGACTTGCTCTCCTTTCTCATTAATCAGGCTGTCCTTTAATGGGTTAAAGGTCAGGTCGCCTGCGATGGTGAAAGCAGTAACCAATTCCGGAGAAGCCACGAAGGCGTGGGTATTGGGATTGCCATCATTCCGTTTAGAGAAATTGCGATTAAAGGAGGTGATGATGGAATTTTTTCTATTTGGATCAGTGGTATGTCTTTCCCATTGGCCTATACAAGGGCCACAGGCGTTAGCCAGAACTACTGCTCCTATTTCTTCAAAAGCGTTAAGCAAACCATCCCGTTCTACCGTATAGCGAATAAGTTCTGAACCGGGCGTAACGGTAAATTCCGCCTTTACTTTCAAATGTTTTTTTGCAGCCTGACGGGCTATGGACGCTGCCCGGTCCAAATCCTCATAAGAAGAGTTGGTGCAGGATCCAATCAGTCCGACCTCCAGCGCAGCTGGATAATTATTATCTTTCACGGCTTTAGCGAATTGCGAAATAGGCCAAGCCAGATCTGGGGTGTAAGGACCATTGACGTGCGGTTCCAATTGACTAAGGTCGATTTCTATAACCTGATCGAAATATTTTTCCGGATGGGCATAACACCCCGGGTCACCGGTCAGGTGCCCGGCTATGCCATCCGCTAGTTTGGCTACTTCGGCCCGGCCGGTCGCCTGCAAGTAACGGCTCATGGACGAGTCGTACCCAAAAGTAGAGGTGGTAGCTCCTATTTCAGCTCCCATGTTACAGATCGTTCCTTTTCCTGTGCAGGACATGGAACGTGCGCCTTCTCCGAAATATTCCACAATCGCACCGGTACCGCCTTTTACGGTAAGGATACCGGCTACTTTTAATATCACGTCTTTAGGTGATGCCCACCCGTTCAGTTTGCCTTTCAAATGTACGCCGATCAGTTTAGGCATACGCAGCTCCCAGGCCATCCCAGCCATCACATCCACGGCATCGGCGCCACCTACGCCGATAGCCACCATACCGAGGCCACCAGCATTGGGCGTATGAGAGTCTGTCCCAATCATCATACCACCTGGAAAAGCATAGTTTTCCAGCACGATCTGATGGATAATGCCTGCTCCCGGCTTCCAAAAGCCAATACCATATTTATTGGATATCGACGCCAAAAACTCAAATACTTCCGCGCTGCCTTCTTTGGCCTCTTTAAGATCTTTTTCGGCGCCCAGCCGAGCCAGGATAAGGTGGTCACAATGGACGGTGGTCGGTACAGCGGTTTGTTTACGACCACACATCATAAATTGTAATAACGCCATTTGAGCGGTCGCATCTTGCATGGCTACCCGGTCTGGAGCAAAAAACACATAGTCACCGCCTCTTTTATAGTCTTTTAGTGGTGAGTCTTCGTGCAGATGTGAAAACAAGATCTTTTCTGCCAAGGTCAATGGCCTGCCTACCACTTGACGGGCCTGATTTATTTTAGCCGGCATGGCCGCATATACCGCGCGGATCATCTCCAGATCGAATACCATATCTTATCTTTTTGAGTGATTTAAAAAACGAAATGCAAAAGTAAACAAAAGCAGGCTTCCTACCCAGGAAAAAACGCACTTATCGTTGTGACAATCTTTCGATAAGCCGGGTGGAAATGCGCAGAAAATCCATCTCTGTGATGATTCCGATAAGTTCATACTCATTGATGACCACTGGTAGGCAACCGATCCTTTTATCTTTCATAATTTCCATGGCCTCCAAAAGCGTAGCATCGGGATTTATGGTGATGGGGTTTTCGATCATGATATCTTCGACGGTACGCACATGGCGGTTCATCCGATTACAATGCTCAGAATAATAGCGCAGTAACAAACGGGAGGTAATGAGACCTACGAGATGCCCATTTTCATCTTCCACCGGCATATACCTGATCTTACGCCAATCCATCATCTGGGCCACAAATTGTATGATGTCATCTTTACGCACCGTAAATAAATCCGTAGTCATAAACTCAGAAACCACCAGTTTAGCCGGTTGGTAATGTTTCAGGTCTCTGAGCTCGGGCAGAGGCCATTCGTGACCCGGAATACCGATACGTGTGTTTTCGATCATGGCAGAGGTTAAGGTACTTAATGCCTCATCTTTTGAAGTTTCTTTGAGTAGTTTGGTGTACGCGCGAAGGGACCAACGTGCCCCGTTCAAGTGTGTGGCCGCCCGTTTTTCAATGATCCCTAAATAACGGTCAACATCCTGTGCATCCACATCATAGGCCCGCAACCCCTCATGAGCCAGCGGCAACAATTCTTTTAGAATCAAATCAGTAGCCGGAATTTTACGGTCGTCCAACCAATTGAATTTGGTATCAATGCCGAATTTGGCTGCCTTTTCAAAATTATCGCGGATATCTTCAAAAGAGAGATGTTTACGCACGTCGTCTATATTTTTACCCATGGCCAACATGCAGCCAAGCCAAAAAGCCGCATTCGCGACCTCGTCCATGACTGTAGGCCCTGAAGCAAAGACCCTGTTTTCTATTCTCAAGTGGGGTTTGCCATTTTCACTGATGCCATAACAAGGCCTATTCCACCGGTAAACTGTGGAATTATGCACTTGCAGTGCCTTAAGTTTAGGTACCTGTCCTCTTTTGACTAACTCCAGGCTCTCCTCCTCTATCTCACTGGCCAGTAAGACGCGGTAGCGGGCAATATCCTCCCGATAAATGTCCAGAATGGAATCGTTCATCCAGTTTTTACCAAAGTGTACCCTGGGGCTGCGTTCGCGCATGTGCTGCTGGCTCGACCGGGTATCCAGCGCCTGTTGGAACATGGCTATCCTCGACTCGTGCCACAGCCGTTTGCCAAACACCAGGGGCGAATTGGCCGCAATGGCCATGACCGGCCCGGCCAAGGTTTGGGCTATATTGTACATGTGCACAAAATCGTCCGGAGACACCTGCAGATGCACCTG
>JAYRWN010000232.1:0-24311 GCA_041917975.1 Saprospiraceae bacterium
ACTGGAAGCAAGGAAACGCATGAAGGACATTCAGGTTTGTGTATTCATTACCTCTCACCCCGAATATGCATTGGAAAGTTTTGAATTAGAGGTGTTTGATTTTTTGGCTAAACCTTTGTCGCCGGACCGATTTGTGCACACTATTAACCGTATCAATGAATATTTTATTGTCCGGCGGAAAGCAGAGCTGCTGGATCATCAGCTGGGTGGTGATGTTTTTTTTATCAAAGAGGGTCACACTCAGATTAAAATAAATCTGGCTGACATCATTTACTTGGAAGCTCTGAAAGATTATACACGGCTGATTACCCCAGTTCGTAAATACACGGTACTTTCTACAATCGGGGCTTTATTGAAAACCAAAGAATTCAATTCTTTTATTCGCATACATCGCAGCTTTGCAGTTCAGAAACATTTTATTTCCCATTTTGATCATAAAGAAATAAAGGTGGGTTCGACGATTCTTCCCATTGGCCGGATGTATAAAGATGATATACAAGCATTGATTGTATGATCAGCAGAGTTATAATAATTGGATGGCTGCTTTTTGGAATAATAAGGCCTGCAAGAACGCAAACTAATGCTATCATCGATTCTCTGATTCAAGAAATGAGCCGGGAAAGGAATGACACCCTTAAAGCCCGCCTGATTAACCAGCTTTGTGATGAATATTATGTCACGGTGACTGATTCGGTAATTCCCTGGGCTCAACGAGGACTTGCCTTAACGTTAAGAATGCCCTGGCCACGGGGATATGGGGTTTTTTTGCTTAGATTAGGTACCGCCTTTAGCGATTTGGGCCAAATAGACTCAGCCCTGTTTTACCTGTTGAAAGCCCGGGACCACTTTATAAACCTCAGGGATACCTTTAATCTTTGCTCAGTCTATAATAATCTGGGAGGAATAGAACAGGATCTTCGGGCTGACTTTCCACGAGCATATGCGTATTTTTTAAAAGCTATTCCTTTGGCAGAAAAAGGGGGTTTTTATTACCTCAGCGGAATTTTGCATGAGAACATCGCTAAAATAAAAGAAGAACAAGCTGATTACACCGCGGCTTTACAGTGGGCCCAAAAATCTTTAGAATTTCGATTAAAGGATACTTCTTCTCGTCAAAGCACATTGCAGGTCGGGGAATCCTACAATACGCTTGGTTCAATTTATCTGAAATTAGAAGATACTCTGAAAAGCCGGAAATACTTTCAAGACGCCGTTAACTTTAATACAAGGGTCCTTAACAATGAAGGATTAGCTCGCTCATTCGGTTTTATCAGTACAACCTATGGCGCCGATGATACCCTGAAATTACACTATTTATTAAAGAGTAAACAATTGTGGGATGCCACCAACCCATTACAAGCCGATGCGACCCGAAATGAAATGAAAATAAGTCAATATTATTGGGAAATTTATCTGGCAAATAGGTCTGAACGTGCTAATCTCAAGAAAGCTTATGCTCATGCTACCCGTGCGTTTCAGAACAGTAAAGCCGCCCAGACGCTTACTATTGGTCACCAGATCTTGCAACTATTAGCTGACCTTGAAAGAGAACGTGGCAATTTCAGAGCTGCATATGATTTTTTAGCGGAATTTAAAATACTAAACGATTCAATTTATTCGCAAGAGACTAAAAATGCCCTGGCCCGGTTGGAAAGTCAAAAAGAAATTGACCAACGCGAACAGGCTTTACAACTATCAAATTTCCAATTGGTTCAGCAGAAAAAACAACTGATCCAGTTAGCATTATTCTCGCTATTATTAATTTTAATGGGATTCTTTATTTACCGCCAATCTACACATCGCAAAGTAGCTATTAAAGCATTGCAAAAAGCCAATCAAAAACTTGATGAGGCCAATCAACTAAAATCCAAGTTATTTGGCATTCTCAGTCATGACTTACGGCAGCCTATCGCCTCTGTCCTAAATTTTTTACAGCTTATAAAATTTAATGATCCGGCATTGTCTGAAAAAGAATATACTAAACATGTTCAACATTTAAGTAATTCAACCAGACTTCTCCTGCATCGATTAGAAAGTTTATTATTGTGGTCCAAAGAACAAATGAAAAAATTCAACCCTGTTATTCAAACCTTTTCGGCCAAAGGTTTGATCGCTGAGGTGCTGGAAAATAGCCAATTAGACCCAGGAATACAGGTTGACCTGATTATTGAGCCGGAGTCACTCAAAGTATGTACCGATAAAAATTATTTTCAGACCATTTTAAATAATCTGGTAACCAATTCGGTCAAAGCCACAACAAATCAGAAACAGCGGAATCTGAAGATTTTCTTGCGCAAAACCGGGCTAATCATGGAATGTATGGTGGAAGATAATGGTCCGGGTTTACCGGCTCACTTGCGGAATTATTTATCAACGACCACTGAAGAAACCTTGATTCAAAGTTTAGGCCTGACGATTATTAAAGAATTATGTGCTAAACTAAACATACAAATAAAAGTCCAGAACCCGGATCAGCCTGGATGTAAAATAAAATTATCTTGGACGGAACAAATTCTGAATTAGGTTGACCACTTTTATTGGTGCAATTTTCAGAAGTTTATTTAGTTTTAGTTGCTTTATTTGCTTTATATAAACTTAATGATATAAAAAGTAATAGGCTTCCACATTATCCAAATAGGCACCGTCGAATCCCGACTGAAGGATGCGGTCTAAATAAGCATCTGCATGGCCAAATAAAATTCTTTGCCATTGCGGGTGCCAAAATTCCACCCAATACTCATCAGGGTAGCCGGCATATTTTTTCTTAATCCATTCCGGTTGGTGCAATTTCCAATGCCTTTTCCAATAATAGCGGAAATTTTCTGCCGAGCCGATGTTTAAGTAAGCAATAACCAGCCGCTTCCCTCCATTATTTTTTGTTTTTAGTGCATTAATTTCCTGGGCAGTAAATGCTTGATCGTTAAAAAATAAATCCACCAGGATCAAATCATAATTTGTAGCCTGAATAGCCGAAATAAATGTTTGTTTACTGTCAAATCGTTCACTATTGATAAGGTATAAATAATTACGAACCTGACTTAAGTTGGTTACTTCACTGCTGTGTTCATCACAGGGTAAACCGGCCGGGATAAAGGTGTAGTTATAATTTTGACCTGTACGGATAAATGGAATAAAATGGTGTTGTTTGATTTTATTGCTGGCCAGGTTTTCAGTCCCATTTTTGTTTAAGAAATCCGAAACAAGAATAGGTTTATGATTTATTGTTTTAAGCATATCTAAGCGTTCGTCAACGGCTTTTATATTTCCATTATAGAACAATTCTTCCACACCCAGGCCGTCAATCGCCTGTACATAGTTTTCTTTGAAACCCATTTCAGGATTCTGATGATTAAACAATAGTTCCACACCATTCTGAGGAATAATCATAAAGCCTTCTTTTTGGCTACGGGCATAGTTGGCTAGGGTGACCACTAATTCCTGCATTTTAGTCCCCGCTTCATTTGTTATTATTTCAGGCGAGCAATGGATATTTGAGCTGACGAGTAGTATTAGAGTCAGTGTATACTGAAGAAATTTCATGCCTTAAAAGTTAATCGAACCCGATTAACGCATTAACGTGATGTCGCCGCTGAATATTTTTTTATCCTCGTCCAGAAATTCTATTTCGGCCATCCAGGCATAAACCCCTACCGGCATGAGTCGACCTTGTTGATTAAGTCCGGTCCAGCCGACTCCATCCTGATTCACCGGAAGATTGGTATAAAGGCCGACTTGATTACCCCACCGGTCAAAAATGATGAGCCGACGCAGATTTTCCACCCCTTTTGCGTATAAAAAGAAATAGTCGTTGATACCATCACCATTCGGGCTGAACACATTTGGTGCATAAACGTCTTTGATTTTATTTACCCGTAATTCCAATTCATCCGTACTGGTACAACCGTATTCATTGGAAGCAGTCACTGCCACGATTTCCGTAAACAAAGGTCTAAACCAGTTAGTTGGACAATCCGGGCAGAAACTCATTCTTAGTCCGGGATCGGCTGACCAGCGAAAGGAATAAGGTAAAGGCGAGCTAACCAGAGGAATAAGCTGAATGGAATCGCCCAGGTCTAAAGTAACCGGACCTTCCGGTCCGATGTCTACGGACAAGCCGGGCACTGCCACTACTTCTATACTGTCCAGAATTTTTTCACATCCCGTCTCGACCAGTACGCTATAGATACCAGGTCGGGTGACCTCAAAATAAGGTTTGGTGCTGCCATCATGCCAGGTGTATTTAGCACCATATTGTTCCACATTGAGGATAAAGGTAGTGCCGGGGCACAAGGGTTTATTTTGGCGGGACAAATCAACCGCCAGAGGCAGGATGACCATTTTGGTCGAATCATCCGGGGTAAGCGTGGTAGGATCGTCTGACACCGTTATACTCCCCAGATTGGTGGGTAAATTTGTCAGACGGGCCTGGTTGGCTTTTATACCTGGTGGGGTGGGGCCGGTATTGACGGCTAAAACGATACTATCTACCCCAATGGGGATAACCATATTCTCCAGAAGTAAACGCGGGTCTCCATCACCGTCTATCAGGGTGCCACCGAAAGGGTTGTAAATAATGCCGGTAACAAAAAATCCTTCCGGTAATTCGTCCACCAGGTCTATACCCCGTTGTACCTGACCGGTGGCATTGGCAATGGTAAAGGTATAAAAGACATCTACGCAGGGAATAGCTTCTCGAGGAAAAACGGTTTTTTGCATTTTAATGGTAAATGGACAGGAACAGGCATCGCTGCGCTGAGCATCCTGACCGCGGGTAAGTATGCTTACGATACCGGTAAATTTGTCGATCTTAAACAAGGTATTTTGATTGCTCAATGCACCGGCCACAGCGCCGTAACCGTATAAATTTCCAAAGGAATCAAAAAACACCGATCCCATGGTGCTGGCTATCTGGCCTGACCGCCCTATAGGGGAAATGGTCCGTGAGCGAATATCGATTTTCACCGCTTGTCGCGCTCCGCTGTCGTAACCGTACGCCTCACTGGTAAGCGGGTCGAAAGAGATGTCAAAAATCTGGGCACGGAAATTTACTCCCTGGATGTCGACCGGGTAGGCCGGATCGGTCAGATCAATATAAACCATAGTAGTGTTGGTATTGAACGAACCATCCATCATCACCAGGTATTTTCCATCCGGCGTCACTTCACCGGCCGGATATTGCACCAACCGGGGCAATTCGGTTAGCACCCGCAGCTCGGTGACAGTGCCGTTAGCGCCAATACGCAACAATTGATGAGTATTTTGCTCCAGGACATAAATGTAGTTATCCACACTGCGATAACCCATGCCATTAATGTAATACCGGCGAGGGAATCCTGGGATGGGCTTAAATATTACTTCGTTAGTCACTGGATCGATGACCACATTATTCAGATTGCTGAAATTTGGATCAGGGCGTAAGGTTAGATACACCTCACCTTGGCAAATAAATGGCAAACTCTGCCCTTTCAACACGCCGCTAAGGGTGATGCCAAACAGCAAAACAGACCACCAAGGAAAGGCACAACATCTCACATCAAACATTATTTAATGTATAACATTTTGTCATACAGGTAACACTTGGAAACGTGAAGGTACAAATCAGGTTTTCCTAAACTTTAATTGTGCATTTATACGTCAATATAAAAAATATATAGGGCAAAAGTTGTGCTTACAGGTAAAATTAATTCGGACATTAACATAATCACAAGTATAATACGCTGTAAAACGTACCCAACAGGCTTGTTTATTGGGTTTTTCCAAACAATAGCATATTTGGTCCAGGATCTTCCGCTATTTAGACGTTAAAACTAAATGAATGGACCTGTGCATGGCCAGGGTAACTTTGGATTCGGCTCACCGGATAGTTAATTATTTTTTGTCCACCGGGTGTCGCTCGACTATCTGATCATAATACCTTTTAAACTCCTCGTGGGTGAAAGTTTGTTCTCTTTTATTAATTACAGGACCTTCCTTCTCAATGAGTTGATAATAAACTTGCGGCATTTCGTCATTATACATAGCCGGAAAAATAGTCGTCGTGATCATGGCCTGGTAAAAAGTAAACAACAGAAAAATAATTAATAAAATGGATGAGTGGTCTTTGCGCCTGCTAACCCAACGCAATGAATTAACTTCTTCACCTTCCACCACAATGGTTCTTTGATTATAAACGAACCAGGCTGAACAGGCCACGAATAACGTACCTATGACTCCGGCCCCAAAGGACAGTGTACTAAAAAAGGGCATAAATATCAGTGATAATAAATAAGCGACCACACTGCCGTAATAGCCTAATTTTAATTTAGTAATAATAGGTGCTGGCCAGCTGATTTTTAATCCATCCGAAAATAATTCACGTCCATAAATTACTGTCAAACCTAATCCGGCGAGGATGAACAAAATTTCAACAAAAGGGAAATAAAAATAAAAAACGCGCATACCCAGCACCAGGGCTAAAATGGCCAGGGAAACTGTTTCTGCAATACCCCAGAAGGGTCTGTTTTTTAGCAATAATTGCTGCAGTGTATGATAGATAAAAACCAGGCTAAAGCCAAAAGCAACCAAACCCAAAATAAGCTGACCGTAATTATTTTGAGCCATGGCTGCAAATGTGCCCAGAACAAGCCATACGATCAGTAAATAATATAGGATATTTATTCTTTTCATTTAAATCGGCACATAAAAGATGTAATTAAATTCATGGTTAAAAAAATTATCCATGGCCTGATCATGCGGCCGGTTATTTTTTAATTCCTCCTTGAGGCAGGCTTGCCACAGTAAGATGGTGCGGCCGATTAATTCCTGAGTTTCAGTAAGGGTAGTAGGCATGGCTTTGTAAGCGCGGAAAAAGTTACCCTCACCGGCTACTCCCATCATACGGCTGATGGTACCGTCATAAATGGCGGGCTCAATGAATTCACTGGCGTAATCCTCAGCCAGGGCATTTAAATGACGACCCCCTATACGACTTAAGACCAAAATGAGTTTGAATCGTATGTCCAGATTAGTATTTAAGCCTTCATTGTAAATACTGAAATTAATATGCTCTGCTTTAGACAGTGCCGAATCGAGGTATTCAAAGGCTCCCGGATTAATCTGACTACCGAATAATTTTTCGGACATGTCTAAATAGGCGAATGCCTTTTCATGATTCAGCTCAAATTTTTCAGCCAATGTTATGGCAGCGGAATTTTCACCGTGTTGCGCCAATTGACTGGTCAATTTCCTTAATTCATTGAGAAAAAACGTTTTTTCCAGATATTCGTATTTATCCCGCGATGAAGCAAAATCATTTTCTATAAATTTCCTGGCTAGTTTAATTCCACTTTCAACATTATTTTGTGCTAATAAGCGGTTAGCTAATATGAGCGACACCAAATTATCGTCAAAGGAATGACCGCTGGGGTGTTCATTAGTTACCTCTAAGATATGGTGCAAAGTAGAATCGGCTAAAGGATAGTTGCGGGCAAACGTATTATCCAGAAAAAACGGAGGTTGTTCGTTGGCTTTGGCCACCCATATATGTAAAAAATCAAAATCTTCTGGTGTTTGATAGAATTGATTAAACAACTTGCGTTGATACAGATAATTAAAAAATAAGTCGGAGTGATAAGTGCGGCTGAACCATCCCTCCATATAGTCGGGATATAAAAAAATATGCCGGCGTTTAAAACTACGGGTACGTGTACCGTCACCATAATAGGGTAAGGTGATTGAAACAGTACTGTCCAAATACGCCGGAGAAACTTGCTGGAAATGGTGTAATGCTTCAGCGAGCAGTGTTTCCAGTGGCAGGCCAACCATTACGTTGCGGTCATAATGGTATTTATATTCAAACATGGCCCGTCGTTTTTTATTCATAGCCAGGAGGTAATGGCGTTCGGACAGGTTATTTTGGGCTGCAATTATTTTTTCATAATCATCCGCCAGTTGTCGAAAGACCTTTCGACTGGAAAAGGTAAGATTGGGAAAAAAATAACCCCGGTTGGCCCGTAAAATCGCTGGATATAAATTGACCTTAAAAAATTGGCTGATGTAACCAGAGCGAATGACGGCATTCCGGTAAACGGTGGCTGGTACGTCCGTTGGGTAATTTGTGGATAGCCAGGTCAATAGTTTCGGTACGTTTTGCTGGTAACCATACTGGTATAATATGCCCAGGATGAGCGTATAATTGTTAAATAAACTGCCAATAAAATATTCGTTTTGTCCGGATGCTTTAATTTTTTCGAACGCTTGAATCACCCGGTCCACCTCTCCGGTAGCAGCATAAAGAGAGGCTAAAGTATGGTAGCCGCCATTGTAATTATTTGATACCCTACCGTTGATTTCATAGTTGCCTAAAGGGTAATATACATTAAAAGTGCGCTCGCCAGTCAGCTGTTCGAAAGGAGAAAAACTTATTAATAATTCTCTTACTTGTCTGCTGGAGACCTGACTGAAAGTCAACCATTGTTGGATGCCATAATTTAATTCAAAGGCAATGTTTGTTTTGTGTAATTTATGATCTTGAAAAAAATGTTTGGCTAAATCATAGGTAATGTTGCATGTATGGCTCAGGAGTTGTTTTATCGAGTCCGAGGGGTTATAATATACATCGTAGGTTAATAACGTAGTGAATTTATTGATTTCAATAAGTAGAAAATCACGGTCGGTAGTTAGACGTGACATTTCGTCTATCCGCTCCCGGATTCTACGTACCAATTGGTATTTTAGCAGGCTGGTATCGTTTTTATTATAGGCCAACATGCGTTTATAAACTTCGATGGACAAGGGCAGAGCAGGCTTTGGAGCCAATTCGTCCAGGTAATTAAATAACGTGCCGGGTGTATACCGTTCGTTGACCAATAGAAAGGTGCTTTTAGCATTATTATCCACCTCCTGGCTACCCAATAAATTTTTGGCTTCTGTCCTGACTTTACTGATGACCTGATGATTTTGTTTCAGGCGGGCGTCATTCCAGAAATATGCACTGAGAATGGACATAATAACTATACCGGCTACCAGGGCTATTCGTGCCGGCCCATATTTCATAAAAGTCTTGGTGATCCAGAGTTTATGGGCACTTTGTTTTAAAAACTTCTGGATGTGGTCTAAATCATCCGCGGCTATTTTTTCTGCTTCCTGAGGATCTTTTTTAATCTCATTGTAACGTTTAATCCAGGCGTTGTTGGGTTTACAGTCGGCATACCATTTTTCGAAATAGGTCAACGTCCCAATAGGTAATAGGTACCCGTCATGATATGTATGGGCTTTCCAGCGATCCAATTGTTTTTTTAGATCCTGGTAGGTCGTATAAAATTCAAATTCTTTTGACGCCCAATGGTTGAGTTTATTCCAATTGCGGATAAGACTTTCATGGGTGATGTCCAAAACGGTTTCGCCTGGTAGTGGAAGGTATGTCTGGTCCGGGGCGATAAAAGGGCGAATGAATGAGTTTCCCTCTTCCCGATATACCGAAATAATTTCATCAACCACCTCACGGGTACATCCCGGAGTATTAATGATAGCGGTTATTTCATCCAGGGTCATGCGATTGCGCACAGCGCGTCCCTGATCTATTTTGGTCAGGCCACTGAACGTGATAGCGATTATTTTTTTAGCGGTTTGTTGGGAAATAGATTGGTGGGGATGCCGGTGGTTGTATTTTTCCCAGGCTGTTTCATAGAGTATATTGGCATGAATCTCAATAACTTTATGCAGAGCAGGTTGGTCGAAATATTTGCGTTTATTAGCAGGTAAGGCGTCAAACCACGGTTTAAACCGTTCCAGGTCTTGTTCAGGCAATTCTTCCGCCGGCATGCCTCCTACCATGGCGTAATGCAGAAGATCCATTTCTTCATCACCATAACTCGCAGCTAACCAGATTTGGCTTAGGGCGTGTTGTAAAATAGGCAGCTGATCAATGCCATCCGCCAGGTCATAAACCAGGCGTTCAATGAGGCGCTGTGAGATGCGGTTTCCGCTTAGGATAGCCGGTTCTTCGATGACTTGTTTTAAATCTTTCCGTTTTAGTCGGGGCACAAAGAACTGAGAGAAACCGATGTACTCCGGTAACCCGCGAAATGCCGAACATTGACCGATGTAGTCGGAGCGCATGGTGCATAATACATACACCGGCAATTGTTTTTTTAAGGCGATACGCGCGGTTTCCAGAATCAGATTAACTACAATCTGTGAATCCTGAGAAGGAACATCCTGCTGAAAATTTTCCGGGTTGGTAAAAAACTCTTCAAATTGATCGACCAGTATGATGAGATTAGCACCTTTTCTTTGTTTTTTTCTTTGTTCCTCAATAGTTAACTGCTGCCATTGTGGTTCCTGCTCATCCGTATAATAATCTGAATTAAGATATAAATCCAGTAAGGCCGTATAGCCCCGGCGAAGTTCCACCTCCGCCGTAGAGGTATTAATATCAAATTTTTCAGCTAAGGCCTTGGCCAAATTATGAACCGGACTGCGTTCAGGTCTGAAATCCGCAATGATCCAATTAGAATATTTGGCTTTAAAAAAGCCAGCCCGGGCGTTGGGAATTAATCCGGCATAGATTAATGATGATTTGCCTTCACCGGAAGCTCCGGTCACCATCAGGAACTTGTTTTGTTCCAGCAAGGCGGTGATCTGGTCTATTTGGGCATCGCGGCCTTTAAAATAGAGGCTCTCTTCCTCCGTGAAGGACCGGAGTCCGCTGTAAGGACATATGTTGGAAGAGGTCATCATCTACTTATTCATTGATGTATTGCAAGTAACGCCGGGAAGTAAATAATTGATTTTCATTGAATATTTTCCATTCCGGCTTGTTTTCTAATGTACTCTGGTGTTGATTATAACCCTGCAGGATTTTATAGAGAAAATAACCACGGTCGGAACTGCTGACGGTCTGGGGGATATGTTGAGAAGCTGCGTACAACCGTCCGATGTGAGCTTCCGCCTGCGCAAATCGGAACATGGCATCAAATTTTACATTTGAATTTTTGATGATTTGATAGGCTTTATTTTTGTTATTTACCGGGTCCTGATACATTAAAGCGATAGCCACACCCAAGCGGTTGGGCTGAAAGCTTGATGGATTTTCAATCCGTTTCATTTCCGCCTGAGCAGAATCCAGTAATGTGGAGGCCAATGACGGATCGTTCTGGTCTGACTGGCTGAGCGTCAAGCTGGCGTGGGCATAAAGGGAGGACCGGTTCACCTGTTTTTTAAAGGCATTGACCAACCGGTTGATTTGTTCAAATTCGCCGCAAGTGGTCAAATGGGCCATGTTCAAAGCGATGATTTCCAGACTGTAGGTGTTGAGAAAATTAAGCCCTTTGTAACGGAAGGCATTTAAGATATTCTGGGGGTCAACTTTACGGATGGTTTGGAGGGCCAATGCGGTGTCCTTCTGCTCAAAAGCTGCTAAGGCCAGATGGAGGTATACTAAATTCAGGTCGGAGGTTTTATGGAAATTATGTTCTTCGAGGGCTAGGGCGAGTTGTGTTAGCGTGTTGAAGGGGATGGAGTTGCGGTAAAAATATTCCCGCGTGCACATCATACCGTTATAATTAACAAACCAATCTTCGAAAAATTTCAGGTCCGGTTGACCAGCATATAATGTGGGAAAAAATCCATTTTTCAGGAGAAACTGGATCCAAGCCGGATGCACGTACGTGTAATTCCAGGATCTTGGCTCATTAGGGTGGAAGGTTACTTTATAGTCTGGGTAAAGAAATAAATATTTCCGGGGGAAAGTTAGTTTATCAGCCGAAGAGGTGCCAGTCACCGAGATAGGATGGTCTAAATATGGTCCGGAGGATATTTTTTGGTAGTGGTCAAAAGCGGCCTGAAACAGAGTGTCCAGGGCCTGGTCCGATTTTCCTCGGATCTCTAAACGGAAATTGCGCAGAATGCCTTCATTTTTATAGGCCAGGGCCAAATTAAAGTACTGATCGTCACCGGCGGTATTATTCAAGATGATTTTATGCTGTAGTTGAAAAAGCGCATCGACCAGATCTTCGGTAGGAAATTTAATATTCAGATTAGCATAGGTTTCTCCGGTGATGGAATAAAACATAAAATTATCCATGGCGGCGTAATCGATATACATCCGTCCGATAGCACGCTGGATAAATTCAACCGGTGAAATACCACTTTTCTGACAATAGCCCAAAATAAAATCATCGATCTTGGAGGTTTGCCGATAGGTCACATACACGGCCAGGATGTTGGTGGCGTTGTCGTAAAAGTCGTTATAGTTATTTTCAAAATAAGTATTATTAAAAGCCAATAAAGTATCCAGACACTGCATGACCCGTTCATTTTGGCCTTGGGCTGCATATAGGTAAGCCAGTTCCTGATATAATCCGTTGTGCTGCAGGCTATAGCCAATGGGCCCGCGGATTAACAGTTTATTCTGCTGGTAATTACCCTTAACCCAGGCGGTGGGCTGGCCATCCCAGGGGGACAAGAGATTAAGCAGCGTTTGGATTTCTTCGGCACTAACAGCCTGATAATTAAGCCCATGTTCCAGCGCCAGATTTAAGCCCTGGATGTCTTGAAAATCGCGGGGTTGTTTGGTAATAATTTCGATAGCCCATAACGCGGAGAGGCGGGCATTGCGCAACAATAGATTTTTAAGTTGATCATCGTGATTATTCCCATAAGCTAACAAAATTGCAGTCCGGTAGCCACTCATCAATCTTAGAGCCGCGGAGAGTTCAACTGGATTATTCAGAGGTAATTCCAGCTGATGCAATAAACTATCCGCAGTAGTCAGACTTTCCAGGATTTCTTTTTTTGGCTCATAGCGGCCTTGAAACCCTAAAAAAAGAGCTAAACTGGTATTAATATTTATTTTTTGTTTTACATCGGTAATAGCGTTGGTAGTTTGTGCAATGGTCGTGTGGCCTAATTGGAGCAGTTCAGCGATGACTGGGATATTATATTCCACACTAAGTTTATCATTATTGGCTAATTCTATGCTGACTTTGGACAAACCAGAAAGGATGGCGGCATTGCGCTGACCAAGTAGATTAATGATTAATATTATTCCTGCTAATAGAAGGGCCAGCAGGCCGGTAAAAGCGGCAATGCGTTTACCCCCTACGCGCATGATAAATCGTGTTATGCGGTGTTTGCCGGCGCTTTGATGCAGCAATTCTTTGCTGTTTTGCAGAATGGTCTGGGCATCCGCCAATTTTTTTTCCAGTCCGGTGTCTCCTGACAAGTACCGGGCTATCCACCAGGCGTTGGGTTTAACGTTATTAAACCACTCTTCAAAATAAGTCAGTGCCCCGATGGGCAACAGGAAACCGGCTGATTTGCTACTGTCCACCCATCGGCCCAGTTGTTGTTCGAAATCCTGTGATACACTAAAACTATCAAATTCTTGTTTGGCCCAGGATTTTAATAAATCCCAGTTCCGGATCAGACTTTCATGGGTGATATCCAAAACATCATGGGAAGCCAGTTTCGTGGTGCCTGTTTCTTCACTGATAAAAGGCCGGATAAAGGTATTTCCTGGCTCCCGGTAGATACTTAAGACTGTTCCAGTATCCTCCAGGGTTACGTTGGGCAAATCAATAATATGATGAATTTCATCTAAGGTCATGCGGTTGCGTACGGCCCGGCCCTGATCTATTTTGGTCAGGCAGGTAAATACTGTTTTAACAATAATTTTAGCTTGCTCCTCACTGATGGACTGGCCGGTTTTGGACTGGAAATAAGTCGTTGCCGATTCGTACAGCTTATTGGCATGGGTGTCTAAAACATTCTGCAGGTTGGGGTTTGCATAATAGGCCTGGATTTTAGGTTCCAGTTGGGCAAACCATCGGCTGAAATGTGCACTCTGTTCATCCGGTAATTCACTGACGGGCATACCGCCCACCATAGCATAATGGAGTAAATCCATTTCTTCCCGTCCTTCATCAGCCGCATGCCATATTTGGTTTAAGGCATGCTGGAGAATAGGCAATTGGTCAACACCTTCCGCTATGTCATGAATTAATCTTTCAGTAAGTCTCCGGGTGATGCGGTTGCCACTTAACCAGGCCGGTTCTTCGATGACTTGCTGGAGTTGTGACCGGTTAAGGCGGGGTACAAAAAATTGAGAGAAACCGATGTATTCCGGAAGAGAACGAAAGGCCGCACACTGTCCAATAAAATCGGATCGCATCGTAAAAACGACATAAATAGGTAAATCTTCATCCAGGGCAATGCGGGCGGTCTCCAAAAGCAGGTTCAACACGAGATTTGCATCCGGGCTGGGTACACCTTGCTTATAATTTTCCGGATTGGTAAAAAATTCTTCAAACTGATCGACGATTATGATCAGGTTAGCCGTTTGCCTTTTTAGAAATGCCCGTTGCTTTTCATCACCACCCTGGTAAGCTTTGACTTCAGGATCCAAAAAACAATCTGAGTTTTTATACAGATCCACCAGCGCTGAAAAACCATGCCTTAATTCAGATTCTACTGTATCCTGGTTGGTTATATTCAGCTGTTGGGCCAGAATTTTACATAAATTAGAGAATGGTGTTCTTTCTGGCCGGAAATCAGCCACCCGCCAGGAGGTATATTTGGCTTTGATAAACCCCGATCTGGCATTGGGGATAATGCCGGCATAGATCAGGGAGGACTTGCCATCCCCGGATGCTCCTGTAAGCATCAGGAATTTATTTTTTTGCAGCTGCTGACTGGCTTGCTCGATGTCTTCTTCCCGCCCTTTAAAATACAGGGATTCTTCCTCCGTAAAGGAGCGCAAACCGGTATAGGGACAAATGTGGTAAGAAGCGAACATCGTTATTTTAATTCGACTACGGTGGAGTAAACTTTTTTTACTTCTTTAGGAACCTCTTCCTTTGGGACGATGTTCGATACCACCTTGGGCGCTTTAAACATACGAGCCAGATTGGTCGGAGGATCATTTTCACCAACTAGAAATAATGGTGTTGGTGAAGAAGCCCCGCCAACTTCCTTCCAGATTTGTTTTATGAACGGCAAAGCCCAGTCGGCTGCATATTTAAAGTAAACTACAGCCAGTTTGCTTTTTGGAATTTGTTGGGAGGATATTTCACGGTATTGATCCGCACTATCCGGCATGATGTTCATGATTTCTACCGGGTACTCCAGACTTAATTTATCCGTAACGATTTTCGCATCTTGTTCATCCTGTTGATTGAAGATAAAGAAGATATCAGTATCTTTAGCATCAAACACTTCGGATTCATTTTTCATCATCACAATGCGCATGTCATCCACCAATTGCATGGCGCCAGCGCTGTTGGAAAACATCATGTTGCGCGTGATGTTGTTGCGGATGTATTTGATAAACTCCTGCTGGGCCGGTTTAATGACTGGATTAGCTTGAGGATACATCCACACAAACGTGTGAAAGTTATGATCCTCCAGTAGTTTTTGCCTGGCTTCGTTGAATTGGTATTGGGGAAAGGAGATATCTTCTTCTAATTCAAACTCCGGCCAAATTCTCCGCTTAACATGTGGAGAGAGCAGACACACCTGTCCAGATTTTCCTTTACTTTGGATTTAAAGGATGCATCATCAGCAGGACAATCTGCGGTGGGTAATACATTGAAGCCGGCTTTCTGCAGGATGATGGCCATTTCTTCCCTTTGTTCTTTTAGGTCTGCGGAAGTCCAGGCTAAATATACATTAGGCGCCTGGCGATTAATGACATGGACCTGCACTGATGGTGGCAGGGAAGTAATAAAGTTATTCACAGCTGCCGGTGGTGGAGTAACCGTGAATTCCCTGTCGGGAGCCCCGGAATATTTTGCGGCATGTTTGATGCCCTGAATGACTTCTTTGATCAGGTTAGCTAATTTATTGATTTGATTGCGATAGAGAACCCCGGTTTTGCCCATAGCAAGTTCGTCATCAGCCGGTCTTAGCGGGCGGTTAACTCCCGCTTCACGGTAAATAAAATCTACCGAGCGCAAATCGCCGAGCAACTCCTTTTCCAGCAAGCGAACATCGTCAATATCAATGTCATGGATTTTTACCGGTAAAATTCTGGAAGTCGCTTGACCATTCGGTGCCATGACCTGTGGTCCAATTTTATCTTCAATGATCTCCGATTTGAATGTTAAAAACTCCTCTTGCCAGGCGTAAGACTGCGGATCACAATACGTCTGAGATATAACCGGAATCAGTATCAAAGACCGGATATCCTTCTGACCGGTAGCGGTATTATGCTCATGACCAGGCTGTGGACCCCGGTCAAAATGCACCGTCAGTTTATCTTTGAGGGTAGCGTTTAGTTCTTGTTTGAGCTTGGAGACAAATTCATTGACCCAACCGTCGTATTTATTGTCATTGAGGTTAAAACTGACGTAGACATCATGTTTGTATCCTGGCAAAATACTGCCTTCCGTATCTTCTGTTTTCTTTTCCAGCTGAGCTTCCGGTCCTTCGTTTAGACTGACTTGATAAATATTGATAGGCTCGCGTACATTTTTGAGATACTCTTGCTTGATATACCTGGAGATAATACCTTTTTTATTAAGCACATTATGATGGACAGATTCCGAAACATAAATACAATCTGCCGGTGTAATGGTTTGAATCCTGGCTGCAATGTTGACAACATCACCAAATACATCATCGCCATCGAAAATAACCTCCCCGTGGTGAATACCGATGCGCAGTTGGAATTCATTATTTAGCTGAATTAAAGCCTGAATTTTGAGGGCGGCTGAAATGGCATCGGTTACTGTGTTGAAAGTCACCAGGTTACCATCGCCCAGTTCCTTAATCAACCGGCCATGATACTCTTCGATCACCGGATGATGAATATCCCGGTTTTTCTGCAAAAGTGCAAAAGCCTTGTGCTCATCGTTACCCATTAAGGCGGTATAGCCTACAATGTCAGTAAACATAATGGCAGCTAATTGGCGTTGTTGGGACATACTTGATACGGTTTAGCTATGGTTTTAGGTGATTGGCAAAATAGCTCCTTTTTCCATATGATAGACTAAACAATTATTTTACCAATAATCGTTTAGTTAGATAATTCCAGATGAAATATGGTCTTTTGGTTAAATAATAAACTATCCTCCTGTCATTACTCAAAAATAACATTATTCTTCATATAATATCTGGTTTGCATACATTTTTAAATATGCCTTTTCGCATGGACCCTATTAAATAAGTGTGGCCGATGCCAAGTTTTATCATTGGCATGGCCTTTTTGGAGGCTTTGATTAATAATTGTTTTCTGTGGATTTGGGCTAATAATTGAAAGTTTAATTTGAGATCAATTACCAATTCCCAAACGAATTATTTTGATTCTGATCTCCGTAACATTATGACCACCATAGTCATTATAAAAATAACAACCGGCTAATGGCTAATAGCCAGTAGCCAAGACCCCTGACCTCACCTACCCTTGATTTTCGGCCAACTTTTCCTGCAAAAAGTCATCTGACGAATCGATCTTCATCGCAACCCATACCGGCAAATGATCGGAAAGCTGACGGACACGCCAATGATTGCGGTAGTAGTCCTGGAAAGTTTTATCGGTAGTCAGGGTTTCCGGGTTTTCTTTATGGGCACGCATATCCTTTTTATACAACTTCCAGTCCTCTTCCAGCCGGAAGACTTCCTGAAAAATATTAAACACCCCGCCGGGGAGGTCCCCGAACGGTTTGGATAAGTCAAAATAGGGATTTTTGCGGTAAAAGATTTTATCATAAGCTTGTGAACCGGTGACGTTGGTGGGTTTATCTATTAAAAATTCCAGTTGCTCGAATCCTTTACTACTCAGAATGTCCAGGATATCCTGGTTGTCATAATAAATGTTAAAATCGCCCATGATGAGGAGGTTCTCATTCCAAATGGTTTTCGATTTGATGCGTTGTTCAATGACCGTGACCAAGGCCTGCACTTCTTCCTTACGGATGGCTTGATTTGCTGCATCATTGTCAGGCTTAAGATGTACATTGATAATGGCAAATTCTTTCCAGCCGGCTTTAAAACCGGTGATATAAGGGGTGCGCATCAATTGTTTGATTTTGGTCAGGGGTGCGGTAATTTCCTCCCATAGCACTATTTCTCCGGCCAGGCCGGTGGGTTTAACGCGCCTGCTGTTGTAGATGTAAGCGAAACTTTCGTTATTCCCGCTTTTACCTCCGGTGATGTCGGTGACCAGGTAATCCCAGTCGGTACCTAATAATTTTACCACCAGTTGTAAATCTTTCAAGCTGCGTTTGACCTCCTGCACGGCAATTAAATCAAAGCGACTTAGAATTTCGGCGATACAAAAGTAGGCATCCGGCGTGCGGTTTTCATAGTGTCCAAACTCCTTGAGATTCCAGGTGGCGATGAGCAGATTATTATCCGCCTGCCGCGGCGAAATTTCGGATTTAAGTTGCCGCCGCAGCCGCAATAATTGATTGATGATGCGGATACGACCGGCATTGTCCAGGTCCGGAAAGGTCAGGCCGAAATTTTGTTTATTGGAATCGGTTTGAGGACGCAGATCATTGTACCAAGGCATGGTATAGTATTTTATTGTTTACTTAAAATAAATATTGCATATATTGTATATATAAAAGTACGTGTTTTTAGCTGCTTAATTGTGCCGTTATGGGGACTTTAAGGCAACAAAGGAGACATTTTCGGGGCCTGGATATAAAAAATGGACTAACCACATCTCGCCCTTTGAATTATTAGATTTTTATTAATTTTATGTATATACAAATAATTTAGCTAAAATGGTCATAATTTCGAAGATCATTTTTTCTTAAGTTGTACTTTTACCATGAATAAACTCTCCTTAATTAGTGTATCTTTAATTGGCATTTTCCTCGCCTGCAACCATGAGGGCCCAGCATGGTTGGATCTAGAATTAAAGAAGGTGGTAGAAGACCCGGCAAAGTATATTCTTCCGAATCGTCGCGAGCTTTACAAGATTCCACAAAATAGTGCTAACCCGCTGACTAAAGAAAAAGTTCAACTGGGTAATCTTTTATTTTTTGAACCTGCATTCTCCAGTGAAGCGAAAAAAAGTGAAGCAAAATTTGGGTTTAGTTGTGCCAGCTGTCACGTACCTGAAGTGGGCTTTCGTCCGGCTCGTATGCAAGGCATAGCAGATGGTGGGTTCGGTTTTGGTGAAAAGGGTGAGAAAAGGTTAAAAAACCCAAATTATCTCGAAGAAGAAATTGATGCCCAGGGGGCCAGACCGCTCGCCGTTTTGAACACGGCATATGTAACTAATTCAATGTGGAACGGTTCATTTGGAGCAGGTGGTGTTAATGCCGGAACGGAGCATTTGTGGGGCTTGCATGATCCGGCCACAGCGATAAACCACCTGAATATTGGCAGCCTGGAAATGCAGAACATCGAAGGACTGAAAACACACCGAATTTCATATTCAAAAGAAAGTGTGGCCGAATACGGTTATACCGGATTGTTTGACGCCGCGTTTCCGGAGATCCCTGAAAAGGAACGCTATTCGCGATATACAGGAAGCTTAGCTATTAGCGCTTTTTTAAGGACGATTTTAACTGATCAAGCCCCATTCCAATTGTGGTTGCGCGGCGAAGTTGACGCTATGACTGAAAGCCAAAAAAGGGGCGCTATCGTATTTTTTGGTAAAGCTAACTGTAAATCTTGCCACTTCGAACCTAATTTAGGTTCCATTAAATTTGAAGCCTTAGGTGTTAAAGATTTGTGGGAAAATGGCGGGCTTAAAACATCCATTAATGATCGAAGGAATTTAGGCCGGGGAGGTTTTACCGGACAAACGCAAGATATGTATAAATTCAGGGTTCCACAATTGTATAATTTAGGGGATAGCGGACCGTACTTTCATGGAGGGAGTAAAAAGACCCTTGAAGAAGTGGTGCGGTATTTTAACGAAGGTGTTGCAGAAAATCCACATGTACCCAAGGAACAATTAAGTTTCTATTTACAACCCCTTAAGCTATCCGAACAGGAAATAATGGACCTGACGGAGTTTTTAACCACCGGCTTGCGCGATCCCAATTTGCTGAGATTTAAACCGGAACGAGTATTATCTGGAATGTGTTTTCCGAATAATGATCCCCTATCAAAAGCAGATATGAATTGTCAATAATTATTAATAAATTTCAGAATTATTTTAACTTATTTCCAGGAAATGATATCTGAATTGAGGTTGATAATTTTCTAAATTCGAGTTGGAATTTTTCCTTTGGCGATGACCTGATTATTGTCTGCCTGGCGCGCAGGATTTCCGATTTAAGTTGCTTTCCAGGAAATAAAGACTCGATAATGCGCATGCGAACTGCATTGTCCAATGCAGGAAAGGTCAGGCTGAAAGTTTGTTTGTTGGGACGCAGATCATTGCACCAAGCCATAATGAAAAATTAATAGTGGTGAAGAAAATATGGTAATCCAAGTTAATGGTTTTAATCATCTGGTGCCACTAATTAGGAACGTAGTTTCGGTTTTCCTACCGTCTATTTTACTGAACGTTATCTAAATACGAAGAATTAACCCCCTTAACCTTATTATTACAATTGTTAAAAATTCAGAGGGGTCTTAACTTTAGTCAAATATTGTATAGTCCAGAAATAGGGTGACTCCTAAAAAGTGGATAAATCGCCCAAAATCAGGACGAGACAATTACAAAAAAACAACTCTACAATTAAAACATTTAATAAAGATGAATTTTTTAAAATCAGTTTTCGGTCTAGTAATCTGCTGGTCAATTTATAGTTGCGGCAGTAGGGATTATAAGTCAAACGACAGGTTTAGTGGCATGTGGCGACTGGACAGATTTGAAGCATTTGACAGTACAACGAATACTTGGTCGGACGACACAACCAGGATCGGGTGGAATGGCTATATACTTTATGACGGACAAGGACATATGGGCGTTCATTTAACACCCAAAGGGTATAAAGATTATGACACAAATAAAAACATTGACAGCTTAAATCATGACGAATTAGTAGCGTTGACAAAGTTCTATAAATCAAATTTTGTATATTTTTCAGACTACACCCTTACCAGCAGTACGGTTGAACACAAAAGGCTTTCAGCAACAGAACCTCAGAACTGGGGAAAGTCATTAATACGGAATTTTGAATTTAAACAGGACACATTGGTTTTGACAGCACATGAAATTATCGCCGGGCAAAAAATAAGACTTCGTTGGATTAAATTATAATGAATGACTTGATAGGCAGGGCCTGCGCACCACATTCGGTATTGCAATGGGGCGAGGCAAAAATTATTTGATTATGAACTATTCATCTCCAAGCTGACTAGTCTATTATTTCTTTCCCACATAAAAGGGAATGGTCAAACCCAGCCAGGGAATTACAATAAATTGTTCAAGATCATTTGACAGCGGGACAATGCCTCCAAAATCCAAACCGATGCGCCGGATGATGCGCCGCCCCCCCAGCGAAATCAGACCCACCGACGCATTGCCGGAGGATAAAAAATAATTCTCAGTGATAAAATAACCTTTGGCACCGGTTTGTACCATGGCGCTTAAGGCTATGGCAGGATACCTGGCCCACGCGCCGTCTGCGTAACCATAGCCCACCCCCAAAGTCACATTCCGGGAGCGGCTGCCCACCGTTCCCGTTCCATAAACAATACCAAAACCGCTCTGCTCACCTTGCAATAAAGTACCAATAAAAGCGCCGGCCCCCAGCTGGAACTTGTCCTTGACCACCGGCAGGGACACTTTCGGAACCAACCATACCGGATTAAGGTCGCCGCCCAACAATACCAAAGGAATGGTGCCTATCCCCAAACTTAACTGATTGGTTAACCCGAGGCTAACCTGGTTATATAACACCCACACATTTTGATAATAAGCTTCCCCCGCGCGGAGACCGTACCCATTGGGGCTAAAAAAATAACGGGCGGTCTGGGGATAATAATACGGTAATGCACCCGCTCCGCGGCTCTGTGGTTCGAAGAGGGCTATTTGCGCCCGAGGAATGGTAATCTGGCCTAGTGTTATGTTAATCATGAATTGACGGATAAAGTCTCTTTAATTTTACTCTGGCATCTTTATTTGTGAATTGCCAATTTATTTTACACATTTTATTATTTCTTTGATTTTGCCAAGCGTTTACTGCTGTTGTGATTTCTTCCATGGATGTAAAATGCCGATTCAAACATTGCCTGGATAATACATGTAATTCAATTTCTGCCATATTAAGCCAGCTCCCGTGTTTAGGAGTAAATATAAAGTCAAATCGATCACAAAGTCGCTTGGCCTCTTTGGGTTCGAAAGTTTCGTAAAATGATGAAGGGGAATGAGTTTTAAAATTATCCATTACCATGGTTATCTTTTTAGCTTTGGAATATTGGTTGTCAGCAATATCTTTCATAAAAACGGCCCAATCTTTCTTTGTTTTAAATTTTGTAATACTAACCACCCTTTTACCTTTTAATGGCTCGTTGGCCAAAAAGATATTTACCACCCCATGTCTTACATATTCATAATCTACCCTGGCTTCTTGACCTCGCCTCATCGGAATCCGAGCACGGGTTACTTCAATTAACTGCTTCGGAGATTCGTCCATGCAGATCACAGGATAATCTTTGTCATATGGACGTTTATATATATCCAATACACGTTCCATATTAGCTACAAATTCGCTGTTCTTATCCGGAGGAATCACCCATCCTTTTACTTTCCAAGGCTTAAGTTCGTTTTTTTTAGTATGCTTCTTACGGTTACATGCGAGATACTTTCAACGTATTGTAATTCGACCATTTTATCAGCCAGTAACCGTAGTGACCAATTGGCAAATCCTGATGGAGGTTCGCTGCAACATAGGGATAACAATTTTGCTTCTAACTCTCCATCTATTTTCCTTTCATATTCTCTCGTGGTAGGACGTCGTTCCAAACAAGCTTCAATTCCTTCTTCAATAAATTTCTTCTTAACCCTGTCTATGGTCCGCATCCCAACCTTTAGTACCTTACTGATTTGCTCGTTGGTCACTTTTTCCGAGTACTTGCCTTGGTCGCAGTTTAACAATATGTATGCAGTTCTGAATGTTTGCGAAGTATGAGAGCCCTTATTAATGATCTCCATCAACTCTTCAACTTCATTTTTGGTTAGTTTAATTGAATACCTTATCATATCGTGATTGTTTTCACGAATATATAAATATTTTTAATACGACATATTATATTTAACTTAACACTAGTTGATCCGAAAGAAAAATGAGATGAACCGAATCTTGCGCCGCGATTTTGCCGGTAAAAACATTACCATCGCGCATTTCCAAACGATAGGACTGCGTATCCACAGTAGACTGTCCGGAAGTGATAGTTACCACAGCCAAAATAAACCACCCCATCAGAATAAGTTTTATCTTCATCTTCTGGCTTTTACTTCTTAAAGTATAACATATCCAAAGCAGAGATGATCTCCAAAAAAGTGGCTTGTTTTATGCGTACAGCGGAATTTTATCCACCTGGTATAAAATTCGTAACTTTATTGGTGCTGCTTGATAAAAACAGCAGTAATTAATTATGCCACCGGTATCCCTCTCCAGAAGAACATTTATCCGCCAAAATATCCGGTTCAGTATGATTTATGCCGCTCTGCATGCCGGACTCTCCGCTTGTACTAATCCGACCTCCATCGCAGAAAACCAAACTCAGCCTCTGTCTATTTTAATCCTGGGCGGGACTAGCTTTTTAGGCCCTCACCAAATCAAATATGCGCTGGAACGTGGCCATAAAGTCACCATGTTTAACCGAGGCAAGACTACCCCGCCCATATATCAGGATATTTTTCAGCAGGTGATCGTATTAACGGGCGACCGGGAAAACGACCTCCAAGCATTAGAGAAAGGTCAGTGGGATGTGGTGATCGATAATTCCGGCCACAAAGTATCCTGGACTGCAAATACTGCCGAGCTGCTTAAAGACCGGGTCAACCTGTATGTGTACACCTCTTCTACCGGGGTTTATTACCCTTATTTACAGGCAGGTATTGATGAACAGGCTACCCTGCTCACCAGGGAGCCGGAAGGCATCACTGACGAAGCCATCCAACTGGAGTATTGGTACGGGGTGATGAAGACCAATTCGGAACGTGCTGCCCAACAGTATTTTGGCGTAGACCGGACGCTGATTATCCGCCCCACCTACATGATTGGGCCGGCTGATCTGTCCGGCCGGTTTATCCATTGGCCGGTGCGTCTGTCCCGTGGCGGGGAGATTTTAGTTCCTGGCAAAGCAGAGGATGCAGTGCAATATGCGGATGTTCGCGATGTGGCGGAATGGATGATCCGCCTGATTGAAACGAAAACCACCGGCATCTTCAATGCCGTCGGCCCTGCTCAAAG
>JAYRWN010000233.1:0-7248 GCA_041917975.1 Saprospiraceae bacterium
AGGCTTGATTTTTTCCAGTCACGGAGCCAAATCCTCGGACTATAACCGACGTGCCTCCGCCAGGCTGGGGATTCGAAGCTACCGTCAGCCCTGCAACTTTCCCGGACAAGGCATCAATAGCACTGTTATTGCGGGTACGGGATATTTCTTCGCCTTTTACCGTAGTTACACCATACCCTATGGACTTTTCTTGTTTAGGTATACCCAACGCCGTAACAATGGCTGCTTCCAAAGTAATCCCTGCCTTTAAGGTTGCATTTATTATATTTTCAGCACCAATCTCTATGGTCTCCTCGTTATAACCGGTATAACTAAAAATCAAAAATCTGGCTGAACTGGGCACTTCAATTTGATAGCTACCATCAAAATCAGTAACCGTGCCAATAGTAGGGTTATCTTTCACATAGACATTAACTCCAACCAATGGCTCCCCATCCCCACCTTTTACTTCACCTTTTAAGGAACGCTGAGCTTCAATCATGGCCCCCCCAGTTAAAAAGAGAAACAGTGTAAATAATAAATTTAGCTTCATGGCATTAGGTTTAGATGTACTCTGAATAGACGTTCAGGATGGACCAAATGTGAATCTAGCAACACCAAATGAAGCCACCGCATTGTTAAATGATCTGAACTAGTGTGAATATGCTGTCAATGAAATAAGCGAAATTAATCTAAATTAATGTGTTCAGTTACAGACGCCTTCTTGGCGCACAACATTAAATAATTACATTATAAACCAGAATAAGTGGCGACTATTAATTACAAAAAATGATTAGTAAAATATAAATACATTTAACATGGCTCGCTCGTTACTATAATGGGCCAAGTTTTCTCACAGACCTGACTAAAAAACAACATTGGCAACTTACGGTTAACAGATGCTGTCTGCTTGATTTTGAGTGTCATTTTTTAACAATGACATTTGTCTAAAATGTTTTTTCAGGTCTTGATTATTAACTAAAAGACATGAAAAAAATAACTATCGGAATTATAGAAGATGATCCTCTGTTAGCTGAGCAATTAGATGAGCGGTTAAGACAAGACGAATCTTTTGAGGTTGTCGGGGTATGGTCAATGGGGTTAGAAGCGGTAGAAGGGCTTAATGATACCAGGCCAGATGCCGTGTTTCTGGATATTGAACTTCCGGACATGAATGGATTTGAAATCCTTTCCAGATTGTCTAAAGCATTAAAGCCTAAAATAATTATTACCACAGTACACCAGGAATATGCGATAAAAGCGTTTGAGGTGACTGCTATAGATTATTTGATTAAGCCTTACTCTCAGGATAGATTGACCCAAACCTTAACCAGGCTCAAAACCCTGGTAAACTCAGTAATGATGACTAAACCTATCCAAATACAATTGGAAGAATTAACGTCCGCGATTCGCCACCTGCAACAGGATCCTGCTTATGAGTTATTGCCTATTAAGTCCAGTGGAAAAATTTATATGCTACCCTTAAAACAAATAGAATACATCGAGGCATCGGGGTACTATATAGAGATATACCTTCAAGGTAAAAAACATTTACTGCGAGAATCATTAACCACTTTTGGAGAACACCTTGACCCCCGTCATTTTATACGTATCCACCGCGGTGTAACCGTGAATATTCATTTTATTCAAGAAGTGGAAAAAGTTAATCAGAATGATTATCAGGTAAAATTAAAAAACCAAAAAAGTTTCCGCATCAGCAAAACATATTTGAAACCATTGTTTGATCTACTACAAATAAAATAAAACAATAAAGGGATGTTGCTAACTATTTTTTGTGCTTGGTAATCACAAAATCAGTTACATACAACTGACCCACCCATGGAAAACCTATCCAAAATCTAGCTGCCTGGAACTGTCTGATTAAAGCATAGGGTATTGGAATAGGATAAGTTAAAGAACCTTCCGCCCCATTTCCGGTCAACATGATGTCTGCCGATGGTCCTCCGGGGTTGAGATGCAATACTAAACTAAGGACAAAAGATTTATCACGGGGAAAAGATCCAAAAACTGTTTGTTCATTATCATCAATTCTCACCCGATTGTTTTCTAAAAAATCCAGATGTAAAAATCCGCCATAAACATTAGGTGGTGCTGCCGGTGACTCAAGGCTAAAACTAACTGTCTGCGAACCACTGGGTATGGTTATTGCGGCAATTATTCCATAATCTCCATCACCGCGAACTGGATTAAATACCCCCTGTAAAGCCACTAAATTATCATTATTCACAGGCCGTGTTATATGAGCCCATTTAATACTGGAGGGAGGGATAGTATCCACACGCACCCACCCAGCTAAACCATCTGTGAACACTTCTCCGGTAGGTTGTAATTGTGAAGGGGGCTGTCCCACAGTATCCCGTTTAAAATTGGCTAATAATAGGACATCACTATTACAACCCACCATGAGGACGTTCATACCAAATAAGATCAAAAGGAATAATGGGGAATTAATATTTCTTTTCATAGCGAAAGCTTTAGGGTAAGTGTTCATGTGTATATTTATGTTACCACTATCCCATGATTATTTGGATTTATATAACAGATAATTTTAATATAAGGCACAAGATTTGCTTTAATTACGTCCTGAACAGGCCATATGAACAAAAGTCAGCCTCAAACTATTACTAATTATCATGGATGCTTCATTTGTAAAACAATTGTTCCAACTTCACCACAACTCGAAAGGGTATCCCTCCCCGGATGCTGTAGCAGCTCTGTTTGTTGACCTTATAAGTACTTTATTCCCGGACTTTGCCAAAATGAACTTCAGTTCGGCAAAGGAATTGGCCCTGCATATGGAGAGCATGAAATTGCAGCTAGACCAATTGTTGCATAGAAATCCGGAAAAAGGTCATCTTAATGCCGAAGCCGTAGCTAGTGCTTTTTTTGACCAGATCCCGCGGATATACCAACAATTAAATGAAGATGTAGATGGTATGTTTACCGGTGATCCTGCCGCAAAAAGCCGCAGTGAAGTCATCCGCACGTATCCTGGTTTTTACGCCATCGCGGCCTACCGTATAGCACATGGCCTGCATAATCTTGAAGTCAAAGCTTTGCCTCGTATGATCACCGAACACGCACATAGTAAAACAGGAATTGATATCCATCCGGGAGCCAAAATCGGATCACACTTTTGTATTGATCATGGAACCGGAGTGGTGATCGGAGAAACGTCCATTATCGGTAATCATGTGAAAATATACCAAGGCGTAACCTTAGGTGCACTCAGTGTGCGTAAAGAAGATGCAGAAGTGAAAAGGCACCCCACCCTGGAAGACCGCGTGGTGGTATATGCCGGAGCGACCATATTAGGAGGAGAAACCGTAATAGGACATGACAGCGTCATCGGAGGTAGTGTCTGGCTAACTAAAAGCGTAGAACCTTTCACGAAGATATATTATCAATCCAAAATGTATAATGGGGACACCGGTGAAATGGATTTGGTGATTTACAACGTGCAAGGTTAGTATGTTCATCACCGAACTGATTGGCAAAACTCCCCTGGTGGAGTTACAAGTCCTGAATACAAACACAAATGTTAAGATCCTGGCCAAGCTGGAGGGACAAAATCCAGGAGGCAGTGTTAAGGATCGGGCTGCTCTCGGGATGATAGAAGGGGCTCTCAGACGCGGTGAGATAAAACCTGGCGATCGTTTGGTCGAAGCGACAAGTGGAAACACAGGGATAGCCTTAGCCATGATTGCCCAGCTAAAAGGCTTGGAATTAACTTTAATCATGCCGGACAATTCAACAGCTGAACGGGTGCGTAGTATGGAGGCTTATGGCGCAAAGGTCATTCTAACTCCAGCAGTTAAGACCATTGAGTATTCTCGCGAGCTCGCGGAAAATATGGCTGCAGAGCATGGATACTTTATGCTTAATCAATTTGCAAATACGGATAATCCCGGCCAACACTACCGTAGCACCGGGCCCGAAATATGGAAGGACACTCTTGGTAAAGTGACCCATTTTGTGTCCGCCATGGGCACTACGGGGACCATTATGGGAGTTTCGAGATTCCTAAAAGAACAAAATCCAGCTATTCAAATCATCGGTACTCAGCCGACTGAAGGATCCAACATTCCCGGGATAAGACGTTGGTCTGCGGAATTTTTACCTAAAATATACGATCCTTCCCGCGTAGACTTCATCATCGACATCAGTCAGGAAACTGCCACCGCCATGACCAGGAAGCTGGCGCAAAAAGAAGCAATTATGGGTGGAATGAGCAGTGGAGGAGCCTGTGCGGCTGCCTTACAAGTGGCTAGTGAAATAAAAGAAGGCCTGATCGTTTTTATTGTGTGTGACCGGGGCGACCGATACCTCAGTTCAGCCTTGTTTGAAGGCTGAAAAAAGTAAGCACCAACGGAATGTTAGCGCTTCATTTTTCTAAAGGTTGTCGGTTAAAACTAAATAGAGATTAACATTATCTATAACTACTCATTGTACGGACAAAACAAGGTCAGGGTTGGTAATTTCCCGTAGAAATTTTAGTCAAAAGCAAGGAAAGCTCTAACTCAGATCCTACAAAACGTTATTCTTTCTTTTTTTGTAGTAAGAACCGTGACCCCGAATCAAATTCCATAATCTTCTCATAGTTCGATTGTAAAATCGGCCAATCGTTATAATCAATAAAATAAAAATCAAAGCGGCCATCGCCTTGAATAGATTTATCATAGACTAGAGGGGCAATTTGATCCATTTTTAGGGTGACCCGGTAAAACTCAGCCGTCGGCATAAATAACCAGTTCGTACCTAAAGTTATGGGTTGCTCGCGGCCTTTGACCTGACTGTTTAATTCCCGCATGACCGTTTTAGTATTTTTGTCATACCACCATTCCCGGCAAAAAGACAAATTAAGACAACGCAACAGATGCCAGGATAACAGGATGAGGATAACCATGGACATCACCCTTTGATAAACAGGGCGCAGTTGATTGAGCCCGGAGATAAGCATAAGTGTAAAAGCGGGAATAAACAGAATCGCTTTACGATTAAAAAGATAAGACGAGTCCAGCCAAAGATGTTGGATGATCATCAGAATAAAAGCGCCTAAACCTAAACCACATAAGACTAAGGGTAATATGGTTAGTAAATTGGAAAACTTAAAATAATAAATGGCTAAAAAAATACTTCCAATCAATCCCAGCAAGACGAACAATAAAAAGCACAAGGTGGTCTTGCCACCTAAATAATTCTGCCCATATAGAATATCCTGGGCCAGAATTTTCAGAGTATCCCAAGCGCTAGCTGCTCCATACAAAAATTCCCCTTTTTCTTTCAAAATGGAGATTGGCAATTTTAATAGAAAAAAGAGCAATAATGCAAAGAATACCGGTATTATTAAGGGCCCAAAGACTTTACGTAAATTGATCTTTTGCGACCATACCAAATAAACAGAACAACTTACTTGCAGGCATAACAAACAAAAGATAAAATTAAGTGCGGTAAAATTGGCCATGATTGACAGGAATCCTGAAACATAAAGTCCCAGAAGAGGCCGCAATCCGGGCCATGGCACTTTAATATAGATTAGTAAATAATAAATTGCGGCCAGAAAAAAAGCAACAGACAATCCATATCCGCGAGCTAACCCAAAAAAATCAATCAGGTAGGGATTAAAATTGAGTAAAACAAATGCGGCTAGCGCCGTCAAAAAAGGCCAGGTAAACAATCTGACAATAGCAATACTATACCCTAAAAAAACTACCTGACCTAAAACATTGGGTAAACGGATAGTTAACTCACTTACACCAAACCAACGAACACTTTGCTGCATGAGTAAGGTATTGAGCAAGTGATTATTAGCAGTTTCCCAACAATGGGTAGAGAAAAAACACGGCCAGATGGGCTGAGTATGAAAAGCTAAAAAAGTATGACTCTCATCATGAGTCATCGACAAATTGGCTGCTCTGAATACGGAATAAATAACTAAAAGGATGGATAAAACTCCCATCCAAAAAATCGGTTTATAAATCCAGGTAACCATTTATAACAAATCAAGAAAATCGTTCACCCCAATTGGTCTTCTTACATTAAACGACTCTGCATACTCCACGCCGATCCATCGGCCGGCCACTCTGGCTGCCGCCTGGATAAAATGTAAGAAGTCCTGCCCGGAAATCGGCGAAGACATATCCTCTGATTCCGGATCATAAAACTGGGACTTAAAACACATAATCGCTTCCATTTTACGATCAATATAGTCTGTGATATCTATGACCAGATGGGGATACAATTGCTGATCCTGAATAAAATGATAGATGGTCTGGGGGCGCCACCTGCTTTGGATAGCACCGTTCCATTGAGTTTGAATTTTAATCAAACCGGCCAAGAAGCAGGCCTGATAAACCAATTCAGCGGCCCGGCCATGATCAGGGTGGCGATCTTTTAAGGCATTGGTCAAAACGACCGTAGGTTGATAATGACGGATAAAGCGTACAATAGGTAGCAAATTTTCTTCATTTTGAGAAAAAAATCCGTCTCTCAAACCGGCATTATCCCGGAAAGCCACCCCCATATATTTAGCTGCATCGGCTGCTTCCTTAATTCTAATTTCGGCATTCCCCCTGGTACCCAGTTCACCGGCAGTAAGATCCAATAAACCAACTGACCGGCCTTGGTTAATGTGCCGCATGACCGTTCCGCTGGCACATAACTCCACATCATCAGGATGTACGCCGATAGCTAGGATATCCACTTTCATAATCTTAATTTTAGAGCCAAGGTAAATAAGCTTTATTTCAAAAAAAAATGAAGATTATCCAGTACGGGTTTGGGAATTCAAGACATAAACAGTTAATTTGATCATAGTTAATTCCGTCAAAAAATTCACCATGCCTTACGCAGCAAATAGTACAAGATACGATAATATGGCTTACCGGCGTACCGGTAAAAGCGGGATTCGATTACCGATTATAGCTTTAGGGTTATGGCATAACTTTGGAGGAATTGACCTGTTTGAAAACGGAAGGAAGATAGTCCTGGCTGCCTTCGACCAAGGGATTACCCATTTTGATCTCGCTAATAATTACGGACCGCCACCTGGTTCAGCCGAAGAAAATTTTGGTCTAATCCTCCACAAAGATCTTAAACCCTACCGAGACGAACTAATTATCTCGACAAAAGCCGGCTATCTGATGTGGCCCGGGCCTTACGGTGAATGGGGCAGCCGTAAATATCTGCTGGCCAGTTTGGACCAAAGCCTAAAAAGAATGGGGTTGGATTATGTAGACATTTTTTATA
>JAYRWN010000234.1:0-2788 GCA_041917975.1 Saprospiraceae bacterium
CTTAAAAGGAGGGGCCGGGACATCGAAAAAATTGTTTTGGCCAGCGCCATCTGGTCCCATTTAAATCATAAAGTGCTCACCTATAAAAACAAGACCGTTGTCTTTGATTGATGGACTTAGGAATTATCATGTTAATTCTGTGGTTATTATTTCTGTTTAAACGGCAAGCCATTATTTTCGCTTTTATAATGAATAGTGACACAGTGTTCTGCAGACCAGCTTTTGTTCGGTTTATTGCACCAATCAGCTGGAGTTTGGTTTTATGGATATGGTCCGGACTGCCATTGACCGCACAATATAAGTTGACCAAACTCAATCTGGACAGTGATGCATCCTTGCGCGGCGTTTCGGTGGTGAATAATAAAGTGGCCTGGGTGAGTGGGCACAAAGGTACCGTGGCCTTAACGGTGGATGGTGGTCAAACCTGGACGTTAAAGTCTCCGGATGGGTATGCCCATCTGGATTTCAGGACCATTTATGCTTTTGATGAACAAAAAGCCATTATCGCCAATGCCGGCTCTCCGGCCTATATTCTGCGCACCTCAGACGGAGGAAACACCTGGGTTACCGTGTACGAGAATAAACATGCAGCAGCCTTTATTGATGGTGCTGATTTTTGGAATGACCAGGATGGTTTGGTTTATGGGGATCCCATTGACGGTAAGATGTTGCTTCTGCGCACTCTGGACGGTGGACTGTCCTGGGTGTCCAACGAGTTGTCCCCGGCCCTGAAGGAGGGCGAAGCTTCCTTTGCCGCCAGTGGCACTGGTATCCGCTGTTATGAGACGGGTAAAGCGGTTATCGTCACCGGAGGTCAAATATCACGGTTGTGGTTTTCAGATAACACGGGGTTTTCTTGGTATCACCGGAGTTCACCCATCATCCAGGGTAAAGCTTCCACCGGTATTTTTTCCATCTATATCGAAGATAAGTTCATCATCACCGTAGGTGGCGATTTCGATCAGCCTGAGGCTATGGATAAACACATCTTTAATTCACTGAGTGGCGGCCAAACCTGGATGGCGCCCGTTACACCTACCCGGGGTTATCGCGAATGTGTAGAAAATATCAGTGGCAAAACTTTTGTAGCTGTGGGGCCTTCCGGGGTAGACTGGTCCGCCAGCAAAGGGAAAGACTGGCAAGCATTGTCTGAGGTCAAAGACCTGCACGTGGTGCGTAAAGCTCGTGATGGTAATTTGGTTTTATTGGCTGGAGGTAAGGGTCAACTCTACCGCCTAGAGAAAGAATAATAATATAATTATTTTACCCGCAAAACCTATTTCCATCTTGGTTGGGTTACATTTCAGCTGAAACCTACACTTAAGGTTAATCAGAATTTTGTAGCACCATGCCGGAAATAAAAATTAGTCAGGACTTTTTTCTGCACGAATTCGTTCCTAAGATAATTTACGATAAATATGGTGAAAAAGCCAAATGGTTTATTCGCCCTGAGATCATAAAATTGGCACAGTTCTACCGTGAATTTTTTCAAAAACCGGTTTATATCAATAATTGGTTTTGGAGCGGCCCTCGGCATAATCGCGGGTTTAGAACACCCAATACAACGGTAGGAGCCTTGTATTCTCAACACAAATTGGGGGCAGCCTTTGATTGTAATATCAAAAACATGGCTCCTGATGAAGTGCGCAGAATTATTTTAGCCAATGAACAGGAATTTATGCGTTCAGGGTTAACAACCCTGGAAGATGGTCAGTTTGCACCTACTTGGATACACAGTGATATTAGACCCACCGGGCTAAGCCACATCTTAATAGTCCGGGATAACCGCGACATTATTGATGAATAAAACATCCATTCCAAGCAGGACTAATGAAATAGACAGTGAGTATTTGGCTTCTCTGAGATAATTCATTTTACCTCATTCTGCTTCTTTTTTCTATTTTCATGGCCAAACTCTTAATCTATGCAAAAAACAGCTCGCAGGTTATTCTATGTCTTTTTGATAATTATCCTGGCCTCATCATTGATGGCGCAAAAACGCAAAAAAAGCGAACCGGTCATTGATCCGTTGACGAAGTTGAAAAATGAAGCGGTTCAGCACGTGGAAAACAACGCCAAATTAGCCCAGGTTATGGTGGACAAGATTTTTAGTTTCGCGGAATTGGGTTTTCAGGAGGTGGAAACATCAAAATACCTGACCGACATGCTACAGAAAAATGGGTTTACCATCGAATATGGCATTTCCGATGTACCGACTGCCTGGGTGGCCCGGTGGGGTAGCGGCAAACCGGTCATTGCAATCGGCAGTGACCTGGATTGTATTCCTAAGGCTTCTCAAAAACCAGGAGTAGCTTATCATGATCCTATTGTGACGGGTGCACCTGGACATGGTGAAGGGCATAATTCCGGTAACCCACTGAATGTGGTGGCCGCTTTGGCGGTAAAGGAGATTATGGCAAGGGAAGGTAAATCGGGCACCTTGATGTTGTGGCCAGGGGTGGCCGAAGAACTGGTCGGAACCAAAGCGTTCTTTACCCGTGACGGCTACTTTGATAATGTGGATTTATGCATTTTTACCCATGTTAATGATAATCTGAATATTTCTTATGGGCAAGCCCCAGGGACCGGCCTGGTCTCAGTAGAATACACCTTCGAAGGTGAAGCGGCTCATGCAGCCGGAGCGCCTTGGCGGGGACGCAGTGCTGCCGATGCGGTGGAATTAATGAACATCGGATGGCAATACGCTCGTGAACATATGGACCCGTTGCAACGCAGTCATTCCGTGATCAAAAATGGCGGCGATCAGCCTAATGTGGTGCCCTCCAAG
>JAYRWN010000235.1:0-2623 GCA_041917975.1 Saprospiraceae bacterium
ACGGTAATGGCGATGGGGCTGTTAGGATCACCGCTGGCGGTAGTGACATTCACCCCGGCTACTTTCCCTTGCAAGAGTTGTTCCGGGGAGTTGATGATCCCCTTATTAAATTCATCTTTGCGAATGGATTTTACTGCTCCCGTCACGTCTTTACGGCTTACCGAACCATACCCGATCACCACCACTTGTTGGATATCTTGTGCGGATATGCCCATGATCACATCTACCGTCGTACGCCCGTTCAAAGCCACCTCCTGGGTTTCATAGCCCACGTAGGAGAATATTAAAATGGCATTTGGATCGCTGACCTCCAGACTGTAGGTCCCGTCAACATCCGTGATGGCTCCTGAAGTTGTGCCTTTTACGGCTACCGAAACGCCGACCAGGGCTTCATTACTGTCATCAGTAACCTTGCCCGTGACCTGCGCGGCCAGTTGTGCCGTACTGCCCATGACCATCAGCAAGGCGGCCAGGCTTAAGCACTTGGAAATGAGTTTACATCGAACCTTCATATGAATTTGTTTTAATTCCGTATAGTTAATTTGTATGTATTTTATTCATTCAACACCACGCCTGGACTGGACTTCCATTCGGTTTTTTGCACAAAACCATCCCCATCCAGCACACCACACACACTGGCCCAAGTCTTCAGGACAAGGAAATACGTCTGATTTATCACGGCTTTTACCCGTGTTAGGACTGTATAAACGCTCGCAGCTCTCAGCTACTGGCGTTAGGCTTTTATGCAATTACCACCTGTTTGTGGCGGTATTGTGCTTCTAAATTAATTAAGTTCTGAGGATGGTCCAAGTGTTTGCCGCAGAAAATATTGCGCAAACGTTTGCAAAAGTATATTTTTCCTTTAGACCCCTGGTATTGCCATATTTTCTTTTACGATGGACTTATTTTAACGAAGAATTTCTAATAAAAATCTGCGGTTCCAGAACGATGTTGTCATACAAAGCCCTTTCGGCAGAGGTGTGATTAAGAAATAACCGGGCTGCTTCTTCACCGATTTGCCGGCTGGAGCGGTTTACTGAAGACAGCGAAGGTTTGACATAGGCGGCGAAGGAAGAATTGTCAAATCCGATCACTTTGACCTCGCCAGGCACCTGCAGATGCAGTTCCTCCAGGATTTGCATAGCCGCGATGGCCACATAATCATTCACCCCGAAGATACCATCCGGTGCCGGCCGCATGGACATCAGCTTGCGCGTCGGCCGCAAGGCGCTGTCGGCATGAAAATTCGTAGAGACGATCCAGTCCTCGTTTACGGGCAGGTTATACTTTTGCAGGCATTCTTTATATCCAGCCAGCCGCTGTTCGGATATGGTTAACCCATTTGGGCCTTTCAAATGGGCAATGCGGCAGCAGCCCATCTGCACCAGATGCTCCGTGGCCATAAAGGCGCCGTGGTAATCGTCGATGGTGATGCTGCTGGCTTTTACTCCCTGATATTCGCGATCGATAAAGATGAGCGGGACACCTTTGCGCTGGACATCTTCCAGGTGCCGGTAGTGCGCAGAGTCGGCGGTTTCCTGGGCCACCGAGAGGAATATGCCTTCGACCCGGTTGGCCAGCAGACGGTCCAGGTAACTTTTTTCTAACAGATAACTCTCGTAGGATAGACAGGTGTTAATCATGTAGCCCTGAGGTTGAAGGGTGGCGTGCAACCCCTCCACGATCGCCGTTTCATGGAAATGGCTGATGTTGGGGATGATCACCCCTACTGTACCCGACTTGCGGTTTTTTAGACCCAGCGAAAGCGTGTTGCGCTGGTACTCGACCTTTTGGGCATATTCCTGGATGTTTTTGCGGGTTTCTTCATTGATGGACCGGTGGTTATTCAACGCCCGCGATACCGTTGACGGCGAACAGTTAAACTTCTTGGCAATGTCCTTGATGGTGACCGGCTGAAAATCCATCCTCCAAAATAATCAATTCAAGCCCGATGGGGCTATTTTTTCTACCTATTAAACAGTGGACAAATATGTTGGCTTTAAATCCCCTCTGATAAAATAAGTGCTTCCACATTGAGTATTCCGGAGCAAAGTGAGCCAGTGATTCCGGAGCAAAGTGAGCCACCTGAGTGGGGATAAAGAAGGATCAAATTCCGGGGCAAAGTGAGCCACTTGAGGTTAAAAAGTCGGAAAAGATTCCGGGGCAAAGTGAGCCACTTTAGATTTGGAAGTTGAGAGAGAATTAGGGCTTTATAGGGAGGGTTGGATGACCCAATAAGGCCGGAACCCTGATCATTTACTTATTGATGGTTTAGACCTCATTTTGGCGTAAAAACCAAAATGGCAAATCAAATATTATCAATGAGCAAAGTAAGAAGTATTTTAAGGCTTCTGGGCCAGGGTAAAAGTAAGCGAGAGATAGCCAGGCGTTGTCATATAAGCCGAAACTCGATAGATAAATACGCGTCTATTTTTAATGACCACCCATTAGGTTTGAAGGAGTTGCTTAAACTATCGGATAAAGAATTGTATTCAGTGTTAGCGCCTCCTGCGGGTCATGAAACGACCCATGAGGAGTTGTACACGTTGTTTCCACAATACGAAAACGAGCTAAAAAGGATTGGAGTTAACAAGCTCAGTTTATGGGAAGAGTATAAAAATGA
>JAYRWN010000236.1:0-1532 GCA_041917975.1 Saprospiraceae bacterium
ATCCACACACAGGTGACGAAGGCCATGGTACTGACCGGGCCTATTTTATCCATATGATTAGGCAACGGAACGGAAGCATCCTCTATGGGAGCGCACGTATCGACCACGATGTCTGCTACATCAAAAATAGTTTTGCCACTGCTATGGCGCGTTTGTTTTCCTTTGGCAAATTCGTACGAACCAAAAGCGATCACTTTCATGCCCCGCTTTTTAGCCTCCAAGGCCACATCAATATTCACATTATTAATTCCCGAATGGGAAAAGACCCACATGGTGTCCCGCGGATCAAAATTATACCCCTTCATGATTTCCACGCCATACCCTTCCACACGTTCCAGGAAGATAAATTGGTGTACTCCCATTTCTCCGGTGATACGGGTAAAAAAGGTGAGCGGAAGTTCGACCATGGGATGAAAACCTACAAATCCACCGATGCGCGGGTACATTTCTTCAACCGGTATGGTGGCGTGACCACAGCCAAAGGTGTGTACCCACCTTCCACATTCGATGGTGTCCGCCATGACAGCGGCGGCAGCTTTAATGCGATCCAATTGGGTATCCTGAATGTGTTGCATTATGAAGCGTACATTATCTAACCATTGTAAAGCCAACATATAGATTATATTTTTTTGGTTTGAGAATATTTATTAAATATGATGAAGGCCAGTATACTCATCGCCAAGGACGCGAAAAGAACCATCCAGGCGTAATACTGAATACCGAATTGATTAGCAATTAATCCCATCAGGTAATTTAATATCATGTTGCCGGTCAACGCCAGAACAAAGGCCATGCTAAAAGCTGTGCCAGACAATTGGGTATAAACGGCACCAATCAAACCAAGCATGACCGGAAAACCACAGCCTAGGCCACCGCCAAACAAGACCATGCCCACCATTAGGATAAACCCAGAGCCACCAACCTGTATGCACAGGCTGGCCAATACCAACATGATCATGGATACGGCAACGATGATCGCCGGTTTAGTTTGTCGCAAAAGAGTACCCATGAGCAATCTCATCAGGGTCATGCCGGCCATGTAGGCTGAGAGGGCAAATAGGCCTAGTTTATCGGCAACCTGGTGGGTATCACGAAGATAAAGCGTAGTCCAGTTATTAATAATCCCTTCAAAAGCGCTCTGGAAAAACAAGAAAAATCCGGTGAGTAACAGGAATACATCACCTAACATTTTTTTCCCTTGGGCCAGAGGAAATCCGTTGACATTTTTAGGAGGGGGTAATTTGATTACTCCAAAACATATTGCTGCTCCCAAAGCGATTACTCCCGCAGTAACCAAAATAGATTCCACGCTGACCTTAGACTGCAACGTGCCTAATAAAAAGGGTAATCCTAAAGCGCCGAGGCCAAAAAACACTCCCATCAAAGCCAGGTCAGCGCCTTTATTATCCGTGCTGATGTCGGCAACTAAAGCGCTCGTACCACCGTTAATAATACCTCCGGCTAATCCAAAGAAAAAAACTAATCCTAATAGAAGCGCATAAGAAGTTAGCCAGACGATACCCCAAAATCCC
>JAYRWN010000237.1:0-2999 GCA_041917975.1 Saprospiraceae bacterium
CGTGGATTGCCGGTCGTATACGTAAAATGGGCATTAACTTGGTGCGTTTTCATCATATGGACAACGGCTGGTCAGATAATAATGGTAGTTTGTTCGTACAAAATGCCACCACCACCCGCCAACTTAATCCTACGACTTTGGATCGCTTACATTATTTTCTGGCCCAGCTTAAACAAAACCAGGTATATGCTAACCTAAATCTGCATGTCTCGCGCACATTCAAAACAGGGGATGGCGTTTTATACGCCGACAGCATTCGCGATTTTGGTAAAGCGGTCACCTTCTTTGATCGCCAACTGATCGATCTGCAAAAGGAGTTTGCCCGCCAGTTACTGACTTCGGTTAACCCCTACACCGGCCTTAAACCTGTGGATGATCCGGTGGTGGCCATGGTGGAAATCACCAATGAAAATACACTCTACGGAGCCTGGAAAGACGGTTGGCTGAAACCTTTTAGCCGCGGAGGGAACATCTTATCCCGCCATGCTGATACGTTAGACCGCCAATGGAATGTCTGGTTACAACGGCACTACTCATCCCAGAGCATGTTGGCTGCGGCTTGGAACCAAGGTGTAGTCACCGGTGGCCAAAACGAGCAAGTAAAAAACGGAACGTTTGAAAATAGTAACATCAGTACGAACTGGCAAATTGAATTGCACAACAATGCCGGCGCAACTATTCAGAGTGAATCCTCTGGGGCCTTTGCCGGCACCCGTGCCCTGCGCGTAAATGTGACGAATATTACCGGTACAGACTGGCACATCCAGTTTAAGCAAACAGGCCTTTCGGTGCAAGCGGGTAAAACCTATGCCGTAAAATTTGCCGCCAAAGCCGGTAAAAGCGCCAGCCTGAATGCCTACATCATGCGGGATAACGATCCTTTCACCTGGTACACCGGAACTACCGTGCAACTCACTACCAACTGGCAGGAATTTTTATACACGTTCGTGGCGCCGGAAACCAACAATGGTTTCGTGCGCTTAGCCTTCAGTTTTAACAATCAAACCGGTAGTTTCTGGTTTGATAATGTATCGTTAGCTGATCCGGAAGTACGCGGCTTAGCCCAAAATGAAAATCTGCCTTCCGGTACCATCAAACGCATCGAATATAGTGAGCGCCTCACCTATACTGCTGAGCGTACCGCTGATCAGGCGCGCTTTTATCTGGAGACTATGCGTCAGTACAGTCAAGAGATGTACGCCTACTTGCGTTCTTTGGGCGTGAAAGTCCCCATGACCACCTCCAATGCCTGGGGTGGGCTGTCCGACCTCTATACCGCTCAGGATATGGACTATATCGATGACCACGCTTATTGGGACCACCCCTGGTTTCCTAACCAGACCTGGTCAGCTACCGACTGGTTTATTAATAACGAACCCATGGTCAAAGCTCAGAATTACAATACCATACATGGTATCTTCTCCGGCTTGGCCATGGAAGGAAAACCATACACCATCAGCGAATATCGCCACGCATCACCCAACCGCTATGAGGTGGAAATGATGCCCTGGTTTTTAGCCTATGGGTCTTATCATGGGGCGGATGGAATCATGTTTTTTGATTATAACGATGATTATACGGATTGGGAGGCGGACCGGATAGACGGTTACTTCAGCATGCACCGGCACCATGCCTTGATGGGTTTGTCTCCGGTCCATGCTTATGCTTTCCGGCAAGGGCTGCTAGATCCGGCGCAATCGCCCACAGCCATTTCCTACAGTGAAGAATACATCATGAGTCTGCCGCGCATAGATAATGAACCGCGTTGGGGTAAATTTGTGCCATATGATCGTGCCGTCGGGTTAGCGCAGGCAGTACGCATCAAAGATTTTAAGGGCAGCGGTCAGCCAAATTTATCGTTCATTCGCCCTGCGCCAGGGTCGTTGGCTGTCACTGACCACCAACAATCATGGGTTGATTTTAATAAAGGTCTTCTGGTAACTTCCAGTCCGCACTACCAAAGTATAACTGGGTTTCTGGATGCCGCTGCAAACAATAGTACCGACCAGCTGCAGTTACTTTCAGCCAATAGCTACGGCGTGATATCCTGGTTAGCCCTGGACAACAAACCTTTAGCAGAAGATGGCAAAAGCTTACTTACAATCTCCACCGCTCTACAAAATACCGGCATGGTGTGGGACGGCACCAGAACCGTTCATGGCTCATGGGGCCAGGCGCCTACCCTTTTGCGACCCTTGAAAGCCAAATTGCGCCTGAATATCCAGGCGGACACTTTAAAAATTTATCCATTGGATGGAACGGGTAAAGCAGGAGCTGCAACCATTTATTTGCCGCTTTCCACCAGTGTTTTTGAGTTGGACCTTGACCAAAGCCTGACCAAAACCATGTGGTTTGGGTTGGAAGCCATAACATCTAAGGTCACATCGACCCTGGCTCCGGAGCAAGACATAAGTATACTTGTATTTCCTAACCCTGTAGTTTCTTCACTTAGCTTAGCAATACAAAATTCGTCCACTGAATTCGTACAATTAAATTTATATAATCAGCTGGGTAACTTGGTACAGCCGTTGATGAACGACTATTTCAGTTCTGCAAAAATACCATCCATTGACCTGTCTAAACTACCTGCAGGGTTTTATTTTATCAACGGCCGGGTGGGTTCTAAACCCATTAGTCAAAAAATTTGCAAACAATAATCCCTTCGCCACAATACTATTTAAGCAAAAAATATGTTTTCGTTCATGCTGCTCTGGAAATAATTAATCCGCTCTAAGTGAACGTGTGAGAGTGATTTATTTGAGCTGCTATTCTTAATTATTTTTGAAGAAATGGCAAGTCAAGGATTTTTATAAAAATGGAGGAATCTATTTATTGAATTATAGATGTCTCTGCCGCTTTGCCAATGACAAGTGCCTCATGACCGATCACTCTCTATTGTCTTTTCGACCGAGCAGGGATTATGGTTATGACAAGTCGAAATTTAATTTTACTGTGCAGAATGGAATTGAAATATTACAGCGAGCGGAGAAATCTATTTA
>JAYRWN010000238.1:0-2739 GCA_041917975.1 Saprospiraceae bacterium
AATGGCGAACATTTTGGGAATCTTGTTGTCGTACTGAAATCTTTCTAAATCCATCGGTCAATCGTTTGGTTTATTTTCTGAATTTTGGTCATCATACAAAATGCGTCTGGCCGGTGAGTAGGTATCCTCAAACTGTCCATCCTGGGAGCTCCACAGGAACGCCAACAGAAATATACCGGCAATAAATATGCTGGCCATAATCAATAAAATGAGGACATTCATATTTTCAAAATTTGCACAAAAATAAAGATCACCGGGGCCATATAAAACATCTATCGGATAAATATTAATGATTGTAATCATCCGTATTTAAGCCATACCTCACTCCTGACCATTCAGTCAAGGCAAAAGTGAGTAAAATAATGCTGAGGGAGCTTGCCGGCATTAATATGGCCGCAATGACCGGAGTCAAGGTTCCACTTAAAGCAAAATACCCCCCAATAATATTATAAATGACAGAATAAATAAAGATAAGTCTGATAACAGTCCTGCTATGTTTAATAAAGTCCAATAAGTCAGGAAGTTTATGAAACATAGTGCCGTCCAGGATACCATCGCAAGCTGGAGTGAAATTATTTTTATTTTCGGTAACCGCCACACCTACATCGCTTTGTTTTAGGGCACCGGCATCATTTAATCCATCGCCAATCATTAACACCCGGGTAGATGGCTTGGACTGTATCTGTTGGATGTAGTCCAGCTTTTGTTCCGGGCTATAGTTAAAAAATAAGTCCTCGTGAGAACCAATATGCGGTGCCAGAACATTTGCCTGATGATCATTATCTCCGGACAACACAGACAATGTATATTCACTGCGCAGTTTTTGCAGCACCTCTTCCAGCCCTTCCCGGTATTGATGTTTAACCCGAAAGACGCCTAGATAATTTTTATCCTCCTGAAGGTGGATGGCTGATCCATCTTCGGAAGGCTCCTGGGCCCCGAGGGAAAGAAATTGTGCTGAACCCATTTTAAGATGATGGTCATCTATCCAGGCTTCGATCCCCTGCCCTTCCACTTGACGAAAATGGGCGACCTCCGTTGTAGAAGACTGCACAGCTAAAAATTGCGTGAGGGCTTGACTAAGCGGATGATTACTTTGTTTGGCCAGAGAAGCTATGCGCAGCATTTGTTGAGGGGTCAGAACCTGCCCCTGATATTCGATGATATGATCTTTATTTTTAGTCAGTGTGCCAGTCTTGTCAAACACGATGTGGGTGGTTTTGGGAAGGTTCTCCAAAACGTCGGCATGCCGGATAAAAAATTTATTGCGGGCGAGAATCTTCAAAGTATGTCCATTGGTAAAATTCGCTGCCAAGAGCAAAGCACAGGGACAGGCTACAATCAAAATAGTGGTTAAAGCATTCCACATCAGGACCGGTTGATCTTTCGCCCACCAGTACCCCGCAGCCCCTACCGCCAGCAACAGAACGAAAATGGAGAAATATTGACTCAATACATCGATATCTCTTACTTTGTTCTGTTTATCTTTTTGGAAAACATCGCGATTCCACAAACTGGTTAAATAGCTCTGAGAAACCGGACGTTGGACTTTAACGTGCACTGAACCACCCATTTGTTTAGCACCGGCATAAACAAAATCTCCCACTGACTTCTCAACAATGGCGCTTTCACCGGTCACGAAGCTATAATCCAAGGCACCTTTGCCCTGAATAATTTCACCGTCCACGGGCAGAATTTCCTGGTTATGAATGATTATTTCGTCGTGTTTATTTATTTTTTCGATAGGTGTGGGAATAATCTGGTTTTTGGCCAACACGTTGACGGCAATCGGAAAAAACGACCGGTAATTGCGATCAAAAGATAGCGCCTGATAAGACTTATCCTGGATATACCGACCGATTAACATAAAAAAGACAATACCCGATACACTATCCATATAACCGTTACCAAGACCGGCACCAATCTCATATAAACTCCGCCCATAGGTAATCAATAAAGCCAGGGCAATCGGTACATCTATGTTAATGACCTTGGCGCGCAGGCTCTTCCAGGCGCTGATAAAAAATTCTTGAGCCGTGTAGAGCATGACCGGCAAGGACAACAACACAATCAGGCCGGTAAACACTGTCTTAATCAATGGCTCCTGAATTTGCCCCCCCGCAAGGTATTCCGGCAGGCTGAGCATCATGATATTAGCAAAACAAAAACCGGCTAACCCAATTTTAACCACCCGCAACTTATTCGCCACCGGCCGAGCTTTGCCCTGTTCATTATTAAATTCCAAATGCGGCTCATAACCGATGGTAGCTAATAATTCCACCACCCTGCGTAAGGAGGTTTGAGACTGATTAAAAACAATAAAAATTTCTTTGTTGGGAAAATTAACCCGTGAATACACAATACCCGGATCTATTTTCTGGATATTTTCCAACAGCCACAGACAGGAGCTGCAATGCATTTGGGGAATAAAAAAATTCACATGACTCTGCGCCCCATCGGTAAAGCGAATGATTTGCTCACGCAGGTCTGCCAGGTCCAAAAAAGCAAAACGATCCTGACGCAGTTGTAACTTTTGTTTCAAGCCCGGATGAGAATTCAGGTCGTAATACGTACATAATTCATTAGTATTCAATACTTCATAAACCAATTTACACCCTTCACAACAGAAAGGTTTTTCGCCGGCCCACACCGTGGTTTGTACGCAATCATCTCCACAATGATAGCAGGCTAGGTTGGTGTTTTTGGAAATAAGTTTATTTGTCATGAAAATGAGAAGCC
>JAYRWN010000239.1:0-6519 GCA_041917975.1 Saprospiraceae bacterium
AAATTAGAAGAATGAAAAAGATAGTGATATCCGGGTTCGACTGCGACGGGGAGCCCGAAATACGCATGGAGGATGACGGCTCGGTAGTCATCGTTTTTGAATTTATGCCGCCCCTCAACGGCACGGATGATGGGGTGGAAGATGAAGACTTTGATCGTTTTGACCAGGTCTTGCAGGAGGCACTGGGCGTGGAAGTGGTCTGGGATGACCGCGAAGTATTCGTCATTCCGAACCCCGAAAAAGATACTATCCAAAAAATAAAACACTTCCTGGAACATTATTGGGACCGCAAAACAGTACGTGAGTCTAGGCAAGAAATAAATACTGCCCCTACGGACGTAAAAGAACAGGTTGTTCCCTGGTGGAAGCGCTGGCTGAGAACATTTTTGGATATTTAGGTCGTGGGTTTTAGTCTCTTGCTATTAGCCATGGGCTCTTGAGTCTCTGAGACATTAGTGCTAGTCCCAGCTAAAACTCTAACCTATTTGAAAATGCAAATCAATGTTTACGAAAAAACACTGAAGACGAAGCGTATATATGGTTATTACTTATGGTTATTAATGTTAGCAGAAGTGAAGATGAAAAAATATTAGATGATTTAAAATTTATTGCACGAGACATTGACACCACAAGCTAAACAAACCCCTGTAGTTTAGTTCTAGCGATAAAGGCATCGAGAAGGGTAAAGACTATACCAACCCGGAAGATACCTATCTTAAAGACCTTGGTTATACCACTTTTTATAAGAAACTTAATAACAGTGGCCACGGATTTGATATAATCGCTTACAAAGGTTCTAAATCTAATCCCGACGGAATTATTATCTTTGAGGTGAAACCGCTGCAAAGTGACGGTGCAATTCAATTGAATCCGCAATCAGCATCAACTCTGCTTGGAGCCCAAATGTCAACCATGTGGATTGCGGAAAACATTCTTAGGTATATTGATTCACCTGATCCTGAATTAAAAGAGATTGGTATACTCCTAAGAACTAATAAAGAAAAAATAGGACGCGCCGTATCAGCGATCGATAAGTTAAGTGAGGAATTATTAGTGCTTTTTTTAGGTCAATAAAACAAGAAATGAATAAAGTAATTCAAACCTTAATATCGTATAAAGACGAATATCTCCAATGGGAAAAAGCAAATTTATTCCGATTAAAAAATGAATTTTCTTTTTTTAATTTAACTTGCCTTTTTGGAGATAATAGCCAGTTAGGCGCTGTTGCTTTATATTCCGGCACCCAAACTGAAGTATTAAACTATTTTTACCGGGCCGCATATATAGGTAAAATATACGCCGAATTATATGAAAAACCCATTCGCTGCTGTTTTGATCGCTTCGATTTTGCTTTTCTTTCTAACCATAAGGATGTCATAGGCTACTATGCGAAAACCAAGAATTATTATCTGGAAGAAGATGTGAAAAGTGTTGGTTATCAATATATAGAGGGCTTTCAGGCCATCTTAACTAAGGATGATGAACGGCTGAAACACGTCCTGCCGATTATTTATAAGGCTGTGACCAGAGTTAAATCTTATAAAGGGGTAGCGGAAGTGTATGATGGGATTTATCAGCGCGATAAAAATCTAGTCATTGCCGGACTTAAAAATATTCTGCGTTACCGGAAAGTGCGGGACACTTATTCCGGTTTGGAGGAGCTATTTTGTTTAATGGCCACTACGATGTATAAGCTGGCGTTATACCGTGATATTCCGGTAGATTTTAAACATCCCATGATCCCTCAGGTCCTGCTCTCTTTCGAACCGTTGGAGCATTATGAGGGTTATGATTTTTTTGCTTATTATGACCAACACGGACATTTACCACCCCCGCCTTCCAAATCACCGTGGTGGAAACGCCTGTGGACAAGGCCATAGCCGGGGTATGAGGGTTAATTCATAATTCATAATTATTCATAATTCATAATTCTTATTTTTACCTGGCTTCCAAACGAGGAAGCAGTGATTTCTTGAAAGTTGAAATATTACTGACGGAAGGGTGTTCTATTAGTTCTTAGCTCTGGATTTGTTCCGACGGAAACCGGAGGTCATTAAGGCCTGGGAAAAAATCTTGTTATCACCTCATAGCGGTATAAAGGCGTTAAGAGTCAGCCCGGCTCAAATGCAAAAATTTAGTGATATGAACTGATTTGAGATTGCGTGTCAGGTCTTTTCTTCCGTTTAGGCTGGATTTAAGCCCACAAGAGCCTGAAATTTTATTTTGCCGCACTCTGCCTTAAAATGCGCCATCTGCCCCCATAAATTGGTTGTAATTCATTATATTTGTATAATTTAGGTTTGAATGGATGCCAACAATTTTAATCGTGGATGGTTTTAGATTCTTTTTTTATGCGTCTGATCAGAACGAACCCTGCCACATCCATGTTAATAAAGGTGATGGCATTGGTAAAATATGGCTGTCACCACAAATTAGTATCCAATATTTGAATTACTTCACAAAAACAGAGGAACGAAAAATTTTGGATATTGTGCATGTTTATCAACCCTATTTAATTAAGCAATGGTATGAGTTTTTCCAATAAATACGACCCTTTAGAAAGCCTAATCTTTGAAAAAGGATTGGCGATTATCGGACTCCATTTTTATCACCAGTTGGATTTGATGCTGGTGGTGTTGAATAATCGTAAAGTTATCGAATACCCGCTGTCCAATTCGACAAAGTTAGCCCATGCCACGGATAAGGAACTTGCACAGTATGAATTTATCGGCCGAGGTGCAGGTATCCATTGGCCTGATTTAGATGAAGACATTAGCCTTAAAGGCCTCCTGCATTATGCATTTAATCAGGCTTATGCCTAAACCAAATAAGTTTGAGTGAGAGTGGGCGTGTGAGTGCGTAAAATAAAAAATCAAAATAGTAAGTCAAAACTTGTTTGGCCCTTTAGAAAGTCTAATCTTTGAAAAAGGACTGGCGATTATCGGACTCCATTTTTATCACCAGTTGGATTTGATGCCGGTGGTGTTGAATAATCGTAAAGTTATCGAATATCCGCTGTCCAATTCGACAAAGTTAGCCCAATGAGTTTGAGTTTGCGTGTGGGTGTGAGAGTGGTAAAATTGAGACAAAAACATGGCCCATATACAAATAAACAAATACACGGATATACAAAATACTGAGCGAATTAAGTAAACACAGGTTGGAGTGTGATGAAATTGAAATAATAATAGTAAGAAGAAGCTTGATTATTTGATGAAAACATTTATCCGCTGCAGCCAATAAAAATCAGCCATCCAATATATTAATCCAAAAATGGTGTGTCCTTAGTCCTTAGTCCTTAGTTCTTAGTTCTTCGTTCTTAGTCCTTAGTTCTTCGTTCTTAGTCCTCATTCCTCATTCAATAAGGTTTATCTGAACACATCGTAATTACCTTTGGCGTAGGGTACTTTCAGGAAGTTTAGTTTGGGATCTTTGACCTGGATGGTGAAGGTGAAGGTGCCGCGCTGGGGTTGGGTGGAGAGCACCATGCTCCAGCAGTGCAGGTCGCGGGTGATGCCGATGTCCGGGTAGGTGAGATCTTTATTTTTAAAATCGTAGCCGATGCTGCCCAAGCGGATGGCCCACTTCTGGGTGAGCGGGATGTCGCCATTGATGTAAATGGAGTTGGTGGTGATGCCGAAGGACTGGCCGGAACTGGAGGTGCTCAAGCCAAAGGCCATGTCGTGACTGATGGAAAACGAGCGGAAGAGGTCGTAAAAATATTCTTCGGCCGGGCCCTGGTTTTGTGGTTTGGACACCTTGTCCGCATCTTCCTCGTCTTCTTCCTCGGCAGCCGCGGCCTTTTTTTTGCCCTGGAAAAAATCCAGGATCTCGCGGTAGGAAAGGCGGCTGTTCAGATTAAACTGGAGCCGTTCCAGGCGCAGGGGCGCTTTATGGGTGCGGACGTACCAGGTGTTCACCCGCCGGCCATTCACTTTATCATAGGGGTCCAGGGCAATGTTAATGCCCAGGGTGGTCAAGCCGTTAAAAAAACGGGTAGAGCCAAACCCGGAGATGGGTTGCCACTTCAGGGTATCGGCCAGGAAGTTATAATTGGTGGACAGGCTAAAGTTTTCGAATACTTTCAGGATTTTTTCGGTGGTATCTTTTTTAGAATAATATTTCGCTTCCAGGTTATTGTTCAACGAAAAATTTAACCCGAAGTTTTGCCCCGATTCGGACGGTTTGGCGTACAGCGAGTTGGCTAAACGGTTATAATAAGCCCCGCCGATTTCCTGAAAATATTTTAGTTCCGGGCTGACGTAATTCGGCGTATAGGCCAGGCTGACCGACGGACGCATGGTGTGGCGCAAACCGCGCAGCAGGCCTTTTTTAAAGCGCATGGTGCCGTACAGGGTGGTGTTAAAACCCATGCTGAAATTGTAGAGATGTACCGGCTTAAATTCCTGGATGGTATCCCTTTTGACCACATTGGCAGTATCCTGGCGATAATTAATGGTCTGAAAATTCCACACCTCGGTAAAATCAAAAGACGGGGAAAAATTAAAATAACGCGCCAGCTTAAAGTCGGTGCTGGCGTTGATGCGATGTTGTATGCCATACTGGCTGTCGTCAAACATGGCGGAGGTAAAGAGCAGCGAGTCCTTGGTGCGAATATTGTTTTGCAGGTCCAGGTCGTATTTCAGGTTTATTTTTTCATAAAAACGCTCCGGGCCGCTGCGGCGTTTATTTTTGAAGGGATAGATGCGCTGCATGTTCAGGGCAAAACGCGGCAGGGACATATTGACCTGGCCGGTGTTGACATTCTGGTTATGGTTGACGCTGCCGTTGATGGAGATGGGCAAGCCGGGAAACGAACGCGAAAAAGAGATTTGCGAGGTGAGATTACTGTTAAACTGGTTGGTGGCGGAATTGTCTACCAGCCGGTTCACCTGTCCGTTGGTGTTGATGTTGACGCTGCCGCTAAAGCGCTGATAGGGGTGGGCGGTGGTGGCCTGGTTATGGCTCCAGCGGATGCCGATGGAGGTGGCGGGGATGTTGGTGACCTGATCCACGTCCGTGCCGGGCAACTTCACGATGCGTTCTTCGACCCGTTTGTCATAAGAGAACTGCAGGTTGCCGGAATATTTGTATTTTTTGTTGTAGTCACTGGTGAGGTTCATACCCCAGCTGCCGCGGGTGTAGATGTCAAACGTGGCGTTGACATTAAAATGTTCGCCGATGGGGGTAAAATACCCGATATCGCGGATGCCAAAACCGAAATTGGGGGAGAAGTCGTAATCTTTGGGAATGATCAGACCGGCCCGGCGCGTCTGGGTGACCGGGAAAAACCCGAAAGGCAGCCAGAATACCGGTACGCCCTGGATTTCCAGGGTGGAAGGACCAATGATGACTTGTTTGTTGGGGATGAGTTTCTGGCGGTTGCTGCGGATGCCGAAGTGGGGTTCCGCAAGGTCGCAGGAGGAGATGATAGCGTTTTGGTTGTAGATGATGTTGCGCGCTGCGGTGGTGTCGGAGGCAGCCACGGAGGTGTCGCGGATGAGCATGGTCTTCTCGCCGTGCACATGCATCCCGTCATAGACGGAACTGAGGTTATAGACGATAGCCTTACCGGATGCGAAGTTGTATTTCAGCGAGTCGCAGTCGAAGGTCTCTTTGGCCTGGGTAAATTTGGGCTGCCCGGTCTTGGTCAGGGCGCCGGTGCTGTCCTTCCAGGCGCTGGCGAAGACCGTTTTGCCGTCGATGTCGTAGCGAATGTAGTCGGCTTCCAGGACGATGTCGGTGTACTCTATTTTGGCCTCCCCGTAGAGGTGGGCCAGTTTAGCCCTGTAATCTACTACCTGAGAGTCGCGGCTGGTGTATTTTACCGGAGCGTCGATGGAATCTTTAGAGAGTTTATAGGAGCGTGCGGAGTCCGTCTGAACCTGGGTGGCGGCGAGTGAGTCGCGTTGGGCGGCCGTAAGCCGGGGTGGAACGGGCAGGGAATCCACCTGGGCCCGCAGCGAGGACAAAAATAGGAAGCAAAGGATGCACCAGGTAAAACGCAAGCGGTAAAAGGTTTTATGTAGTAACGAAGCACGTCTCCGCATAAGTGATAACAAAAAGTTAATCCCCAGATATTCTACTTAAAAGACCAATGGTGGCCTCCCTGGTGCCTCAAAAATAAGATTTTCGGCGAAATGATCAGTGAAGTTAGGCGTAAGCGTAATGCAAGAAAAATATTTGTAATATATATCAGGTTAATTTAGATAAAATCTAAATAGATGACAATTGGCTGCAAATAATCCAGTCTAAGCGTTTTAAGGCAAAAGAATTTGAGCAAGGGAAAATAAATTTTAGTGACTGATTTGGCGAAATCAGGGAAAATGCCTTAACTTTCTCGACGAGACAAGCTCAATTTTTGTTAACAATAATTTATTATTAGGTTATTATGGAACTTAACTACAAATCTTTTTTTGTCGGTTTGCTCTTGGTATTGGGAGTGGCCGGCGTCACTTACGCTCAGAAGACGGTGACCGGAACGGTGACTTCCGGATCCGATGGAGAGCCGCTCATTGG
>JAYRWN010000240.1:0-27497 GCA_041917975.1 Saprospiraceae bacterium
ATGAGCCATCAAGGGCCACAGGGCGCACAATATGGTTTCAGGGGGGTCTACCATGAAGTCCTTCCACACCATAAAATTATTAAGACTTCGGAGTTTGAGGGATTACCCCAAAAGTTAGAGCCGGTATTGGAAATAACCACTTTTGAGTCCATTAGTGCTAAGCAAACTAAAGTGACCATTCACACTTTATGTCCCTCAGCAGCTTACCGGGATGCCATGATCCAGGCAAATATGGAACCCATATTACAAATGACGCATGGTCAACTGGATGAACTTCTCGCCGGAGGTTAATTCTAGTGATATTAAATAACCCCGGCAGTAAATACCGGGGTATATGTGGCTAAACAAACAGATTAAGTCAAAAGATACGCTATTGTAACTTAAGGATGCGGGACTGCAGGCGTTGTTTACCTTGTTGCACTTTTAAATAATAAGTTCCAGCCGGCCAGGACTGTCCGGACAGGCGTAAAAATGACTGCCCGGGGCCAGATGATAATCGCCCAGACGTCATCGTCCGTCCTAATAAATCCATTACTTGGTAATCCACGGTTTCCAAACATTCGGAAGTGATATGTACCCCCGCAGTTTCTACAAATGGATTAGGGTAGACGGACACTTGCAAACATGAAGCGGTGCTAGGTCCGGTAAGCTGCCCGACATCCACAGTAGCGGTCGTTTCCTTTTTTAACTCTGCTTCCAGACGCACTTCACTGAACCCATAACATGTGCCACCATAGTTAGAAAGAGGTGTTATTAATAAATAACGAAAAACGGCTTTTTTTAAATCAGGGCCATTCTGCCCTTCATAGCGGTTGTGCCCACCCCCTTTTTCAAGAGTAAATTTTCCGCCGCTAATCCAGTTCACGCCATCCTCCGAATAATCGACAGTTGCTTCGCGTATTCCCCAGTCCAAATGCGCCGGATCGTTAGCATTCCATAACTTAATTTTATCAACCTCATAGAAATTACCCAAGTCATACAGTATCCAATGGGATTCCCCATATTTCGTATTAGGGTTAGGGGTAGTTTCACAAGATATCCAACCGTCAAACCAATTTGTAGAATGGCGGTCAGGGAAACATTGGCCCGCAAGAAGAGAAGGGAGCATCAGTCCCATCAACGCACTATATATAAATCGAATCATAAAGTCAGAATTTTTTGGTTGTTGAATAATTAACACTTGTCCCCAACGGGAATTTTAAAAATTCAAAAATCCGATTGGCTTGCTGGTTGAATTAAGGTTATAAAAATTACTTAAATTGGGGAAGATGTCCTTTAAAGAAGATTTGTTAACCCCAAACCACATGGCCAGCTCGCTAAAGTATTGGTCAACCGAAGTGGTCGGGATCAAGACGCCATTACCCAGCTCCAAGGAGTTTTCTAAAGCCAGACTGGGGTATTTACCATAAATTTTACCTCCGGCTACCGGGCCTCCCATGGTCATCACATTACCACCCCAGGCATGATCCGTACCGTTGCCGTTGGAGGTGAGTGTACGGCCAAATTCAGACACGCTGAAGGTTACCACGTTATCGGTCATGTTTATTTCTTTCAGCACATCGGCAAACTCGCCCCAGGCGTTGCTTACCGTTCCCAACATATCCTGCTGATTGGCTAACACCTCATCATGATGGTCCCAGCCCCCAAAATCCACCAGGAAGATTTGGCGTTTCATACCCAATTCTTTGCGGGCAGCGATGACCCTGGCGATCATTTGGAAACTATTTGATAAATAGTTATCGGTAAAAGTGGTTTTAAATTCCCCCACATGGGATAAAGCCTCATTAAACAATATGGAGGCATCACGGGATACACGGATCACATCCACATACGTTTGCTGAAAAATATTTTGGTACTGATGTTCCACCAGGCTATCAATAGCAGCGGTGCGCATGCGATTGATGACATCCCACTGATCGGTAACGCCATAACCGTAAATACCCTCACTGCCGTTATTCGGATCGATGGCGTATTCAATGGTAGTTTTTCCAGATTGAAAGACATTGGTTCCGGCCAAGGAAATGTTCATAGATATCCCATTGTCCTTATTTACACTTTTTACCATGTCGGCGATACGACCACCCCACCCTACGGCTGAACGCTCGTGAGGAAAAGCAGTCTGCCATTGCTGCATCTGATCAGAATGTGAGAAGAGTCCTAATGGCAAATCAAAGTCATTCTTCTCCCAATCCGCTTTAGTGGTAGGCTGAACCAATGTGCCGATGTTAGCGATGAAAGCCAGCTTGCGATCATTAAATAACCCGCGTACCCGGCCCATGGAAGGATGAAGGCCATATGAACGACCCCCGGCATTTTGTACGTTAAGCGTTAAAAGGCCTTCACGAGCTAACGCGAGATTAGACCGGGTGACGGAGTAATCTTTGTATTCGTCACTGGCCATGGGTACAAGCATATTATACGAGTCGTTACCCCCGGATAACAACACACACACCAGGGCTTTATAATCTTCCTCCGGGCCACTGAATAATCCGGCGGCAGCACCGATAGCTTTCAAGTTAATCAATGATGAATAAAGGGTAGTCATGCCCATGGCTCCGCACCCTAATTTGCTCATGAATTTTCTTCTGTTTAATTGTTCCATGGTCGGTTTTTATTTTAAAATGGCATAATCGGGTGAAATCATAATCAGGTACAAGGCCAGACGTATACGGTCATCACGGTAGTCTCCCCAGATCACATTGCTGATGGCGGACTTAATGATGGAGCGGGTCCGATCCGAAAGTTGGCCATGGGTAAATAGCATATCCAGCCGATTGAGTAGTACTTCCGGATCCCGGGCTAACGGCAACAATTCATCCAACACCAACCATGCCGGAGGATTACCTTCTTCCCATGTCCACAAGACATTATCCCAGATGGCCCAATTATTAACCTGGTTTATGTATCCAACGCTGGTTTTAGTATTGTGAATCTGAAATTCCGGAGCAACTAACCCCTGGGATGCAATAGCACCAATAGGCTGAAAGTCCGGAAGAAAAAAATTAAAAACTGATGGTGCTCCTAGTGGGGATTGGCCGGTTTTTTCCCAAAATTCATAGCCAATATTCCAGTAACGTTCATAATATTGCTCCAATTTCATGGCTTTGGCAAAATGTGTATAACGCACAAGGGGCTCGCGAAGCATACCCTCCAGCGGATTTTCGATGCTGGCGCAGGAGCGGGCTTCATTGTCTAACAATACAGCTTTAATCACTGCTTTAAGATCACCGCGTACACCGGCGCCATTGTCGTTAAACGCGGTGGCTACGCGGTCTATGTAACCTGGCGTGGGATTACTAGTGACTAATCTTTGAATAAAATGCCGAGCGATGAACGGTCCAACATTTGGATGATTAAATAAATGGTCCAAAGCCATTTCGATATCTTTCATCCCACTGTTCCCGGCCGGAATCTCCTTATCCCCAAGGATGGTTTTTACTCCGGGCTCATGCCACTCCTCATACATTTTCATGGGTTGGGTCAGGTCATTCAAGTAAATACCTATACCAAATTCAGGGGCTTCGAGGTACATATTGGGTTTAATAGCACTAGCTCCAAGCCCGGTGAATATTTTTGCCAGCTCACGGATATCGTTCTGATCATAGGTTGGAATGTTATTTCCGGATGCGTCCACTTTCCGCGAGCCATCCCGGTTAAGTTCGTATAAGCCAATGGTAAAAAGTTGCATGATTTCGCGGGCATAATTCTCATCGGGATGAATATTTTCTTCCTCATTGGTTTTTGGGTTGTCCAAATGGCTCAGATAAAAACCCATACAAGGATGAAGAGTCACTTCACGCAACACATCCCGGTAATTTTTAAAAGCATTTTTAAGAAATATATCGTAATAAGCCGCCAGGCCAAACCCATAACTCCCCAGGTCTGAGTTAGTGCTGATCACTAACAATTCGCTTAAGGCCAACGCGATTCGATGGCGTAATTTATCTTCACCGGTCACTGCCTGCTGCCACCAGGCATAATTAAACACGTTCCAATAAGGCTCTGTTGGAACTTCCTCCGGATTACCACCCCGCTCCAGATAGATACGCACCAAAGTATCAAAAATTGCTCTGGTTTCGGGCAAGATGTAGGTTGGATCCAGAGTCATCTGTTCATCGATCCAGTTCTCCATGCCCGCCGCCATCACCCGGTTTATGTCGGTGAGGTTAGCCCCCAGGCTAGCCTGAGCCAGGAAACGGGACGCTTCGAGCGCAGGTCCGTGCAGACCACTACCATCCAGAGTTTTTTGTCCTGTTGCAAGGCTGTCCCAATTAGGCGCCCGGTAATTATGACTGGTGGTGACCTTGATGCCTTGGCTGTAGCCTCCGCCCAGTATTAATTTTTGTTGTGCTTGACTCACCGAACCTAGCACCAAGGCCATAAAAGCCCCGAGAAATGCTTGACGTATCTCCATGTATAAAAAGTTTATCTATGCTTAAATTGGTCTTTTAAGGATAAACGAAAAATTTGTAAATACGAGAGAGACTTAAGGAATCCAATGGGTCCTGCACCCAAAAAAAAGCGACAATTGCACTACAAACACTTCGTGCGCAGGATGGATTAAAGAGGGATTTGGTAAAAAAACGCAGACTAAATGACTTTAGTCTGTCCTGATCTAAATTTATTTAAAAAAATTTTAATATCCTGGTTATTTATGACCCATTTTAATGAGGACTGTCTCGCAGATAAAAAAAAAGGGCGCACATTTGCGCCCTAAACCATAAACCAATCTCAGAAAAAGACGAAATAAAGGAAAGATCTTAAAAATAATATTATATATTATTATTTAGATTTTTATACATTAAAAAAAAACATAAAGTTTTAAAAAAGCCTGGACGCCTATGCGTCCAGGCAACCATAAACCAATCTCAGAAAAAGACGAAATAAAAGAAAAAATTTTACGGTCAGACCTGATGGATACTAATGATCATACACCGGGCCCAGCCTATTATTTATCAACGTGTAGTCATGTTCAACTCTGGTCAGGCGCACATTTGCAAACCTGGCTTCATCCAATTAAATATCCGCTTCTAATCCACATTATCATGCAGGTAGGAATTACCTTCTTTGATCTGCGGCTCATCATCATCGGATAACACCCATTTTGAGCGGTCCGGAACTGAGGAATGTGGCACGTCATCCAAGGTCACGTTTCGTCGTAAATACGCTGGTTTAGCTTCCAGGTCCATGACACTCTTAGGATTATTAAGTTTTATATTGGTGCGGCGAAGTTGTTCCCGGCGCTGCTGTTCGCGCTGAATAAACAGCTTTTTTTCTTCATCCGACATATCGGGTTCAACTTTTACCATCGGTTCATCCAGGGCTTGCCTGTTCTGAATATCGTTGAAAGTGTCTACGACATGATGGAAGGTAAATGTATTGGGGCCGTCCATTTCCATCTCTACTTTATCCTCTTTTACCGGTTCTGCCTGGACCGGGTTAGAAGTAGCCGGAGGCATGGAGATGGAAACCGTGGGCTGAAAGGTGGTGGCTGGGACGACCGGACGACGTACTTCGGGGCGTGCCGTGTCTAACTCGCGGTTTTTATGTTTATTTTCAAAGCCGGTGGCAATAACCGTAACGGTTATTTTATCCCCCAGTTCTTCGCGTATGCAATGACCCCAGATCAGATCAGTTCCACGCCCTGCCTCTTCCTGGACATATTCGGTAATTTCAAAAATTTCATCCATGGTCACTTCCGAATTCCCGGAGGTAATATTCAGCAGGATATGCTTTGCGCCCCGAATGTCATTATCTTCAAGTAATGGACTGTTTAAAGCCATATCTACGGCTTTACGTGCCCGATCCGGTCCTTCTGCGGTGGCTGTTCCCATGATAGCGACACCAGATTCGCGCATGACCGTATTCACATCCTCAAAGTCCACATTGACATAACCCGGAACGGTGATGATTTCTGCAATGCCTTTGGCTGCTGTAGTCAGGATGTTGTCTGCATGGCCAAAAGCCTGGGATAATGAAAGATTACCATATATTTCGCGAAGCTTATCGTTGGAGATGACGATGATAGAATCTACATTATCCTTTAGATCATCCAGTCCTCCATTAGCCTGTTCATTGCGCCGGCGACCCTCAAAGGTAAAAGGTACTGTGACAATGGCTACGGTAAGCAAGCCCATCTCTTTAGCTACGCGGGCAATGATCGGTGCTGCTCCGGTACCGGTCCCACCTCCCATACCGGCGGTGATAAAAACCATTTTAGTGCCTTCAGACAGCAAATCTCTTATTTCTTCGATAGACTCCTCGCAGGCCAGTTTGCCTACTTCCGGTTTTGACCCAGCTCCACGTCCTTCTGTTAAATATGGACCCAGCTGAACCTTGGTGGGAACCGGGCTAAGATCCATACTCTGGTTATCCGTGTTGGAGATGATGAAGTCAACGCCGATGATACCTTGTTTGTACATGTGCGTGACCGCATTCGAACCACCTCCACCAACACCAATAACCTTGATGATGGATTTTTCTTCTTTAGGTAAATCAAAAATCATGACCTTAGTTTTAGAGATTCATTAAATGGTTTTATAAATATTAACGCAAATCGGGATCCGGACTGGCCTCAAAAAATTGTTTGGTTTTCGTAAACAAGCGATTGTACCAATTCTCATCAGCATTAGCCATATCATGAGCATGCACAGGCCTTGGCGCTGGCTGATCTATGACTTCTACTTTCTGGTCTTGTACCGGTTCCGGTCGTTTTGTTTCCTTTTTCTTTAGTTCGTTTAATTTTATTCCATGGATCAAGAGACCAATCCCGGTGGCAAAAATTGGGCTGGCCAATTGTTCTTCGTAACCATGCGCTAAGTGTTCTACCGGCAATCCTATTCGCGCCGGCATTCCGGTGTGGTATTCGGCCAACAGATCAATATGTTTTAATAAAGCACCTCCACCGGTAAGAACGATACCTGCTATGAGCTTTCTTTCGTAACCCGACCTCCTTATTTCCCATAACACATAGTCAAAGATCTCCTCCAAGCGTGCTTGTACGATTTTGGACAGATTTTTCTCCGAGATCTCTTTTGGCTCACGGCCTTTGATCCCGGATATGGTAATGATGCGATTATCGACTATTTCATCAGCCAGGGCACAACCAAACTTAATTTTAAGCTTTTCAGCCTGGTCATTCATCACGGTACATCCTTCTTTGATGTCTTTGGTGATGACGTTACCGCCAAATGGTATGACCGCCGTATGACGAATAATGCCTTCCTGGAAGATGGTGATGTCGGTGGTCCCGCCACCGATGTCTATTAATACGACACCGGCCTCTTTTTCCTGCCTGCTTAACACCGATTCAGCACTAGCTATGGGCTCTAAGGTCATATCAGAGGTTTTTAACCCTACCTTTTCTATGCAGCGCAAGATGTTGTTGGATGCAGAGATTTGACCGGTAATGATATGGAAATTAGCCTCCAGACGCACACCAGACATGCCGATCGGGTCGGTTATACCTTCTTCATGATCAATGGTATATTCCTGGGGGATGACATGCAGGATTTTATCGCCGGGAGGAAGGACCAATTTATACATGTCATTGATCAATTTGTCGATATCTGTCTGAGCTATCTCCAACTGCCCATTATCCCGGGTAAGAATACCGCGGTGCTGCAGGCTTTTAATGTGTTGGCCCGCAATACCCACATGAATATCGGTGATCTCCAGATTAGATGATCTTTCTGCCATATCGACAGCATCGGAGATGGCCTTCACCGTCTTATCGATATTGGATACTACTCCGCGCAGCACACCCTCCGAGTCCACCTTTCCCAGACCCAAAATATCGATTTTGCCATATTCGTTGCGTTTTCCAACCAACACACAAACTTTAGTGGTACCAATGTCCAGTGCAACCACCGGTTCAGATTTTTTCATCAAGCTCATAGACCTAAGTTTTGTAGTTTCTAAATTTTTTAAGCTCTTTTAGAAGCTGTTACAATTCCCTTATATTTTAAATTAATCTCTTTATAATCCCAGCCTTGGTAACGCAGACCTTCCCGGTAAAACTCCTTGAGGTTGCGAAATTTCTGCTCCACATCTTCCACCATACCAAAGATGATTTTTTCCTGACCGTATTTGGGGATCATGATGATCTCACCATCGCTTTGCACATGGATTTGTTCAATTAAACTTTTCAGGAACTCATCATCTTTTATGACCCATAACAACTCAAAAATGCGTTGCAAGCCATTGCCTAATTGACCATCTTCATTCCTTTTATAAGGCCCGACGTGGCCGGTGAGGATGACTACCCGCTCTCGTAAATCGCCATCGGCGCGTACTTTAATTCCCTCATCATCCAAGAAGTATTGTTCACCACTGTTCTCTATGACACGCACTAATGCATCCCGCGGTACAATCTTCACATTCACGAAGTTTTCACTATCTATATATACATCAGCACGGCGCGCATAGTCATATTGTTCGAGGACATCTTCAACAGCACTCAGATCCAAATCCCTGATGAAAGCTCCGGCAAAATCAAACCCAAAACTTTTTTGGATTTGATCCCTTATTTGTTCTTCGTCCATAAGGTCAACCTCGCCTTTCACGTAGATTTTTAATCCCTTGCAGACCAGACCTGTTTTGTAAGCATGCCCCTGAAGAAATAAAAATCCTAAAACCGCCAGCATCATCACCCACATGAAGGCCTTGACCCCGGGGCTCTGAACATCTATCTGACTATTTATCGGTTTTTTCATGCGGTTAAACTTACAATTTCATCAACTATATGCTGGGTAGCCTGAGGTTTACCCAGTTTGCCAATAGCTATGGATAATTTTTTAAGGTCCACGGGGTTTTGCAATAATTCCAGGAGTAGTGGGATTAAACGGGTGGTTGTCTGGTTATCTGGTACGATATAACACCCACCTGCACTGGCGATCATTTGAGCATTTTTGGTCTGATGGTCCTCCGCTACATTAGGTGAAGGTATTAAAATGGCCGGTTGAGCAGCCACACACAACTCGCTAATGCTTAGGGCCCCGGCGCGACAAATCACTAAATCCGCCATGGCATAAGCCAGATCCATACGATCTATAAATGGTACCACTTTTATTTGTGCCGGGATTATGCCGGGTAGTTCAGGATGTCGCTCCCAATAGGACTGGCCGGTTTGCCACAATACAAAGATGGGTTTGCCTGCCAAGGCTGCATGATCCTGGTATAAGGCAGCATTTAAAGATCCGGCACCCAGACTTCCTCCTGTCACTACCACCACCTGATGGCCAGCCGGCACCTGGAAATAAACCAAAGCTTCAGCCCGTTTAGTTTTGACCTCCAGTATGTCTGCACGCACCGGATTCCCGGTCAAAACCAACTTGCTTTCCGGGAAGTATTTGTCCATGCCTGCATAGGCCACGCAAATTTTTTTCACCCGTTGTGCCAACCACCGATTGGTCAGCCCGGCATAGGAGTTTTGTTCCTGAATGACTGTAGGTATACCCTCTTTGGCCGCCACCCATAACACCGGACCACTGGCAAAACCTCCTACACCCACCACCACTTGGGGCTGGAATGATCTCAGAATAGTTTGTGCCCGGCGCAAGCTTTTTAACAACAGGAATGGCACCATGAGGTTCTTTAATGTCAACCTGCGTTGTAACCCACGCACGGGTAACCCAATGATACGATAACCTGCTTTGGGGACTCGCTGCATTTCCATCTTTCCTTCTGCACCTACAAAAAGTATGTCTGCAAAGGGATATCGTCTTTTAATTTCATCGGCTATCGCAATAGCCGGAAATATATGTCCGCCGGTTCCTCCTCCGCTAATGATTACTTTCATACGGCCGACGGATTTTGAGGTTTATCAACTTGGATATCAATATAGCGGCTTACACTTAGGATGATACCAAAGGTCATGCAGGTAAACAGCATAGAGGTACCTCCATAGGATATGAGAGGTAGATTTAGACCGGTCACTGGCACCAGATTCACCGATACCGCCAAATTGGCAAAGGCCTGCATAATGAGTTGTAAGCCCAGGCCCATCGCTAAGAGCGACCCAAAAGTCTTGGGGCAACGGGTCACAATGCTGGTAATACGCACAAACATCCACAGATAAAGCACGATAACCGCCGCAGCGCCCACTAATCCATACTCTTCGCAAATGATCGCATAGATATAATCCGCATAAGCAAAGGGTAAAAAGTTTTGTTGGAGGCTATTCCCCGGTCCTAACCCAAACCAACGACCATTAGCGATAGCTATCTTGGCCTGTTCGACCTGAAATCCACCACTACCGCTCTGGATAAACTCAGTTATACGACTAGTCCAGGTCTGCACCCGTATAAGGTCTGGTAAAAAATATGTGCCAATCAAGACCAGTAAGCCCATCACAAAAACTCCCATTAGTAACAGGAATAATATATATTTTAACTGGATGCGGCCGATAAACATCATGACCATACAGGTAGCAAACAACAAAGCCGCAGTAGAAAGATTAGCAGGGGCAATGAGTCCGCAAACAATGATAATCGGCGCCATAATAGGTATAAAAGCGCTGTGAAAATCTTTGATATTATCCTGTCTTAGGGTGATGGACCTGGCGACAAAGATGATGAGAGCAATTTTGGCAAAGTCGGAGGTCTGAAACGTTAAACCGATGAAAGGCACAGCTATCCACCGCCGGGCCTGGTTTATTTCCATGCCAAAAAGTTGAGTAAAAATTAATAAGGCGATGGCGATGAGCAATAGATAAGGGGCTAGCTGGGAATAACGGCTGTAATGAAGTCGATAACTCAGATATAGCACCACCAGGCCAATAAACCAGTTTACCACCTGTTTGATAAAAAAGAATTCGGTGTGACCACTTTTACGGTAGGCCCAACTTCCAGACGCACTGTACACTGACAGCAGGGACAATGCGATAAGTATGGCCAGAATGAACCATAACGATTTATCACCGCGCAGTTTGTTATACAATGTTGTTCCGAAAGTTATTTCCATAATACCGTTTTATTTCAGTTATCTAATTTTTAATGTAATCAGAGTTATTACCGACAGAAGTATCCCGACTATCCAGAACCGTACAACGATCTGTGCTTCGTGATACCCCAGCTTTTGGTAATGATGGTGAAGCGGCGACATTCTAAATAATCTTCGGCCTTCACCATATTTTTTCTTGGTGTACTTGAAATAGGAGACTTGCAGGACCACACTAAGGTTTTCGATTAAGAAAACTCCACAGAGGATGGGTATAAGGAGTTCCTTGCGCAGCAAGATAGCCATGGAGGCTATGATGCCGCCCAAAGTCAAACTCCCGGTGTCGCCCATAAATACCTTAGCCGGATAAGCATTGTACCATAAAAAACCGACACAAGCACCAAGGAAACTTGCAGCAAAAATTACCGTTTCTCCAGAGTTAGGCAGATAAAAAATATTTAGGTATTCCGCCGTAACACTATTACCTGATACATACGCGAGTATGCCAAGAGCCGCTCCGATAATGGCTGAAACACCGGTGGCTAAACCGTCCAGACCATCTGTCAGATTTGCCCCATTAGATACAGCGGTGACGATAATGATAATAACCGGGATAAAGATAATCCACACCCAGTTCTCTGCATTATCACCTAAAAACCAAAGAAATATCTGATAATCCAGCTGGTTATCCTTGAGAAATGGAATATTGGTCAGAGTAGTTTTTACATGCACCATCGTTTCGGCGTTAGCTACCTCACGGGGCAACACTTTTATGATGTCCGCCTTATTCTTCACTTCAGATTCCGGTAACCGCACCACGATGTCCTGATGATAAAGCATAATCAACCCCACGATCAACCCCAGTACAACCTGTCCGGCCAGCTTGAATTTACTTTTTAACCCGGCTTTATCTTTCTTAAAGACTTTTATATAGTCGTCGATAAATCCGATGGTCGCTAACCACACGGTGGCTATAAGCAAAGTGATAACATAAATGTTATTCAATCTGGCTAAAAGCAGTGTAGGAATTAAGATGGCGAGAATGATAATAATGCCGCCCATGGTAGGCGTTCCTGCTTTAAGATTCTCACCGGATAAGCCCAACTCCCTTATGGTCTCTCCTATTTGTAACCGTTTCAAAGAACTGATGATCCGTTTGCCCAGCAATAAGGATATCAACAAGGATAAAATGATTGCTGCCGCTGAACGGAACGTGATATATCTGAATAACCCAGCTCCCACCAGGTCATAGTTTTTTTCCAAAAAATCGAATAAGTGATATAACATGCCGTTTTTCCTTTCCTAAGTAAATCAGTGCAGCGGTCAGCTCTTTAGCTGACCGTCTGCAACTGTAAAACCAACCTGAGAATGATAATAGAACCTACTTCTTCATTATCTTTAGCTATGCTTCTCCTTTAAGAAGCAATGAGTGACTTAACAATTTCTTTATCATCAAAAGGGTGCTTTACACCCTGTATTTCTTGATATTTTTCGTGCCCTTTGCCTGCTATCAGGACCACATCACCCCGTCCTGCCAGCTTCCAGGCTGTTTTGATGGCCGTCTGACGGTCACTAATGGTTAACACCTGGTTCTTTTTTAGGTCCGGAACTCCTGCATACATGGCTGCGATGATAGCATCCGGATCTTCAAAACGCGGGTTATCTGAGGTTAAGATGGTTTCATCAGCCATTTCAGCGGCGAGGAAACCCATTTTGGGGCGTTTTGCCGCATCCCGATTACCTCCACATCCCACCACACAAATTATGCGGGAAGACTTTGGTTTTACCGCTTGAATGGCTGTAAGGACCTTTTCCAAAGCGTCTGGCGTGTGGGCGTAATCGATAACTGCTACACGAGCTGATACCGTATCATACACCACATCAAATCTGCCTTCAGCGGGATTTAAAAGGCTGATCACTGGTAGTAATTCATCGGCAGCAATTCCCAATAAGCGCCCGGCGCCATAAATAGCCAATAAATTGTGTGCATTATATTGGCCAACCAGCTTACTGTACAACTCCACGCGCTCCACCTCCAGGCTCAAGCCGTGTAAGTCCATAGACTTTATTTTTCCTTTAAAATCGGCGTTTGCTTTCAGGCCATAACCATAGATAGAGGCTGCGGTGTTTTGCACCATAATTTTACCATGCCGGTCATCGTAATTCACCAGGGCAAAAGCCGTCGGTGGCAACTCATCGAAAAAGGCCTTTTTACAAGCCAGGTAGTCCGCAAAAGTGCCATGATAATCCAGATGGTCGTGCGTGAGGTTGGTAAATATGCCCCCGGTAAAAGTCAGCCCATCTATCCGACCTTGTTTTACGGCATGTGAACTCACTTCCATGAACACATAATCACACCCTGCCTTCACCATTTGATCCAACAACCGATTTAAGGCTACTACGTCCGGTGTAGTGTGAGTAGACGGCTTAATCTCGCTATTTATCCGGTAGTCCACCGTGGAGATCAGCCCAACCTTATAGCCCAAAAGTCGGAAGGCCTGGTACAACAAACTGGCAATGGTAGTTTTTCCATTGGTCCCGGTCACCCCGACTAAACGGGTCTGCCGGGATGGGTCGTCAAAGAACTTTTTGGCCACTTCTGCTAGGGCCTTCGTACTATCTTGAGTCACCACATAAGTGACCTTATTATCTAATTTTTCCGGCAAGTGCATGCATAAAACGGCCTGAGCACCTTGCCGAATGGCCTGATTGATATACTCATGGCCATTACTGGTGGTCCCTTCCAAAGCAGCAAACAAGTCACCCTGTTGCACCAGGCGGGAATCCAGTTGGATGTTGCGGATCGATTGGTCTGCAGGTCCTTTGACCTGCATCGTGGCGTTGATTAAATCAGCCAGTTGTTTCATCTTTTCAACCCAGATTTAATTGGATAGTCTGGCGTCGAATAGGTGTCCCTGGGCTTACCGATTGGGATTGGACCTTACCCACTCCACTCACCTGTACTTTCAAACCTACCTGCTCCAGCAGGTAGATCGCATCACGCAAGCCCATACCTACTACATTAGGCACCAACTCTCTGCTCACACTTTTGTGACTGAAGGCTACCGTATTTTTATCCGGACTGACGATGACCCAATCACTCTGGGGAGCATCCTCGAGGTCTATATTCAGCCCTTTGAGTATGGTTAGATAATCCGCCCGATACCCGATATTTTTTTGTGGCAAACGGATACTATCTAGTTCAGGCTCCGGTCCGCGATTTACTGTTTCTTTCGGGGCAATTTTTGCCCAGTAGGTTTTTTCGGCAATTTCTTTAAACACCGGTCCGGCTACATGACCACCGTAGAATCCGCCTTTGCGGGGTTTCCCCACCACCACTATACAAGAATAAATCGGTTTTTGGGATGGGAAATATCCTGCTATTGAGGCGATGTAACCGTGACCTTGTTTATCGGCTTTATAGTAGTCGACCTTGGTGGTGCCGGTCTTCGCTGCCAGGGATACCAACTTGGATTTTAGGTGAGCTCCGGTACCGCGAAGGATAACCCCTTCCAACATATGTTGAACTTGAGCTATCGATTTTTGAGAAGCCATTTTATTGACCATGACCACGGGCTCGTACCGCCAGGTGACATCCTCACCGGAGCGGATTTCCTGCACCAGGTAAGGTTTCATTTTTTTACCCCCGTTGGCTACCCCATTATAAAAAGCGAGTATTTGCAACGGCGTCATTTTTAGTTCATAACCATGAGACATCCAGGGTATGGAGGTTTTACTCCAGCCATTCTTAAAGTCGAAGGCATCCTTGATGGACGGGTCAGGCTCACCATACAGTTCTACGCCACTTTTCTGCATCATGCCGAATTGTTTGAGGCGGTTGGTGAATTTGTCGGCGTTTTCCTTGTTATTGTAGTATTTATCGGCCAGTTTGGAAATGCCCACATTGGAGCTGATTTCAAATGACTTGGCGAGGGTTGCAGACTCGATGTTGTGCATCTCACTATCATTCATCCACACGCCATAGAATTTTGCTTTACCCCTTTCCAGGTTTACCAAGGACTCCGGTGCGTAGGCTCCGTCTTCTAACATTGCCATGACAGAAGCCAATTTGAAAGTAGAACCCGGTTCTTGAGCTTCCAAAACCGCATAGTTTAAGGATTCCCAGTAGCCACCGCTCTCGCTCTTGCCCAGATTGGCTAAAGCGCGGACAGCTCCGGTTTCTACTTCCATCAGTATGGCCGTACCGTAATCAGCTTCGTGATCCACACAAGCACGTATCAGTGCTGTATGGGTGATATCCTGTAGGTGCATATCCAAGGTGGTGACAATGTCCCGCCCCCGTTGGGGAGCGATACTGGCAACATCATGGACGGGCACCCATTCATTATGCCCTATTTTTTGTTTTAATTGTAAACCTTCAGCACCAGCTAATTCTTTGTGAAAAAAGCTTTCCAAGCCTACCGGCTTGTCAGCGCGGTAAACCCCGATCGTGCGGCTGGCTATATCTCCAAAGGGTTTCAGGCGGTTATTGCTATTTTTTTCCACCACCAGCCCGCCCTTCAATTGGCCCTCTTTGAGAATCGGAAAGGTTTTCACCATTTCCAAATCTTCAAAGGTTGCATTACGCTTGACCAAAAAAGAACGGTTACCTTTTTTGCGGCCTTCCCTCAGCAACTGGGCATATTTAGCTGCGCTGTACTCCGTATTGAGGTGTCGCACAATATACCAAGCTAACGAGTCTACCCCTTGATTAAACAAAGAAGGTTTACTTTGTACCAAATCGATCCGTATGTCAAAGAACGGTTGGGAAACTGCCAAAGGCCGTCCATCAGCACTGATGATAGACCCTCGGTCCGCTTCCACCGGTAGATATTTGCGATAATCAGATTCGCCCTTATTACGCCATTTTTCACCCTCAATCACGTTGATCTGTATGACTTTATACAAGATCAGCCCGCCGACAAGCACGAAGGCCACCAACACCCCATATAACCGCCATAAAAGTTCGTTTTTCGCATTCATGGTTAGCACCTGAGCGTTACTTTACTTCAATGGTTTTCGGCGTTTTGTGTTTGTCCGACCATTTGAGGGAGGTCACCTCTTTGGTGATTTGGCTTTCGGAACTTTGGATTAGGAAATCTGACTTCATGGAGTGATATTCCCATCTTAATTCCTCCAGTTCTTTTTTCAATTTTTGGATCTTCCGCACCTTTGTATCGGAATAATGAGCGTTGGCAATGTAAAGGAGTGCCAGAAAGCTTAGAAAGTAAAAGAAGGGCAGGTTGGAGAACATACTTCCCGTACTCCACCTATTCTTTTTTACCGGTTCATTCACTTTTTCACTCATTGTTTTTGCCCTATTCTAAGTTTTGCACTACGCGCCCTCGGGTTGAGTTTTACTTCTTCCTCATTGGGCTCTACTGGTTTTTTGGTTATTGCAAAAAATTCGCTTTCTGACCGGCCGAAGTCATCTTTGACTTCTATACCGGCCGTGTTGCCGCATTTAAGCATATTTTTTACCAGCCGGTCTTCCAGAGAGTGATAAGATATCACCACCAATCGGCCGTCTGGTTTTAAAACCCGCACAGCATCTTCAAGCAACGCATTTAGCGCATCCAGTTCCTGGTTAATTTCGATTCGCAATGCCTGAAAAACCTGAGAAAAATACCTTAGTCTTGAGCCTATAGCCAGAGTTTCCAGGATGCGCATAAACGCTGCCGTCCGATCTATGCGGACATGTTTTCTTTTTTCGATGATAGCCTTTGCCAAAGTCTTGCTATTGCGCACTTCCCCGTATTCACTAAAAATGCGCACTAACTCCGTTTCAGGATACGTTAGCAATAATTCACCCGCAGTGAATATTCCGGCCTGAGACATGCGCATGTCCAAAATGGGATCATCTTGCTCTCCGCCAACTTCTCCGGGTGAACGATAGGAAAACCCTCGCGCTGCTTCATCAAACTGGTGGGATGATACGCCCAGGTCCGCCAAAATACCATCAACTTTATGAATACCCAGGAGACGTAAGTAACGTCGCAGGTACCGAAAATTGCCTTTCACCACCGTCAGTCGTGGATCATCCTCAATTTCCTCTAAAGCATCAGCATCACGATCCAAGGCTACCACCTTACCATGCTTAGCTAATCGTTTCAAAATTTCCCGGGTATGCCCTCCTCCACCAAAAGTTACATCTACATATATTCCAGAGGGGCTTACCACCAGGCCATCTACTGCCTCTTTAAGCAGTACCGGTTTATGATATTCGGTCATTTACATTCGCTCGTTTCGTCGGTTGCCGAACACAGATTCTGCCAGGGCAGAAAAATCATCCGGTTCGACATTGGTGATCTGATTGTAGGCTTCTTTAGACCACAATTCGATTTGCTCATGATAAGCAAAAAGGATCACGTCTTTTTCAATGCCCGCGTAGTCCATCAGACTTTTAGGAATCAACACGCGATCGACATTATCTATCTCCAGTTCTGAAGCGCCCCGGTAGAAATACCTCATGAAATTGCGCTCATTGGTATTATATATATTCAACTGGTTCACCTCAGCTACTTTGCGATTCCACACCTCGCGGGGATACAGCATCAAATGTTTTTCAAAACCACGATTGACCACTAGTGAGAGTGCAGGAGTTCCACCGAACTGGCGGAGCAAAGCAGACGGAATCCGAAGTCGACCCTTCGGATCTATGCTGCACTCATATTCGCCGGTTAATTGGTACATGGTTTTTACACTCTCTGATTAGTTTATATGGTAAAATTAGACCTTTTTACCACTTATTACCACATTATAACACCTTTTTTTTAAAAAAAATTAAAAAAAAATCTAATGTGTAATAGATTGATATTAATTATCATCAATTTGATGATAATACGTCATCAAAAAATGTATTACTGTCTTGGAAAAAAATAAAAATCTGTAGATCGTTGATCTACCGGCCGAAACGCATTTTTAAAACACCTAATATGGCTTCAGAAATAATACTTACGTTCATCTTGGATACACCCGCTTCCCGGTCTTTAAAGATAATCGGAAGCTCTTTCAAACGAAACCCTTGCTGAAATGCTCTGAACTTCATCTCAATCTGGAATGCATATCCGATAAACTTAATCCCGGACAGATCTAAAGCCTCCAAAACACGTCTGCTATAACACACAAACCCTGCTGTAGGGTCTTTAACAGGCATTCCGGTTACCAGGCGAACATACAAGGATGCTCCATATGAAAGAATATGTCTGTCCCATGACCAGTTCACCACACCGCCACCACGCGTGTAACGGGATCCTACTGACAGATCCGCTGCTCCGCTACTGCACAGCTCACGCAATGCCGTGAGTTTATCCACCGGATGAGAAAAATCGGCATCCATCTCTAAAAGATATTGGTAGCCCTGTTCTAAACCCCATCTGAATCCAGTAATATACGCAGTACCTAAGCCTAATTTTCCCGCGCGCTCCAGCATAAACACACGTCCCGGGTACTGTTGTTGCTTTTCCCGGACTAAATCTGGTGTTCCATCCGGGCTCCCATCATCAACGACCAGAATATCGAAGGGTTGTGTCAAGGCCATCACAGCACTTATGATCGCTCCAATATTCTCAGCTTCTTTATATGTAGGGATTATTACTAAAGCATCAGCCACACCACTCAACGTTTAGATATCAACCTCAAAGGTAAATATATAAAGAATATCTATAATATATAATTGAACTTATTTTGACAAAAATATCAGAGCTAAGACCACGGAGGGAATCGATGAGGAGCGCTCTCTCTCAATAGGCTGTAGATGGTGGTAAATACATCTTCGGCGTTGGGCTTACTGAAATAATCACCGTCACTGGCATAGGGCGGGCGATGAGCTTTTGCGCAGATGGTTACAGGCTTGGCATCCAAATACTTGAAACCATCCTGTATTTCCAAAATCTCTCTGAGCATAAAACCGGTGGCTCCTCCCGGCACATCTTCGTCCATTACCACCAGGCGGTTAGTTTTGGCCAATGACTCGGCGATAAACTGGGCCGTATCAAAAGGCAGCAATGACTGCACGTCGATCAACTCTACGGTTATTCCCACGGATTCAAGCAATTTTATGCCTTCCAAAGCTATCCGGATGCAAGAACCGTACGTCACCAGAGTCACATCACTACCTTCATGCAGCCGTTCTACCACACCAAGGGGCACTGTATACTTGCCTATATTTTCCGGCAGACGTTCTTTGAGCCGGTACCCGTTAAGACACTCGATGACGATTGCAGGATCATTACTTTGCAATAAAGTGTTATAAAATCCTGCAGCTTGGGTTGCATTTCGGGGTACTAACATATGCATACCGCGCACAGAGTTCAAGATCATACCCATGGGTGAGCCAGCGTGCCAGATCCCTTCCAGACGGTGTCCTCGGGTGCGCACGATGATCGGTGCTATTTGTAGTCCGTTCGTGCGATAAGTCAGGCAGGCCACATCATCAGTAAGTTCAGGAAGTGCATAAGACAGGTAATCCACATATTGTATTTCAGCTAATGGGCGCCAACCGCGCATGGCCAGGCCTACCGCTTGACCGATGATGGTCCACTCTCGGATGCCGGTATCAAATACCCGATGCTGACCATATTTTTCCTGCAGGCCGGCAAAGGACTGATTTACTCCCCCTATTTTCCCTACATCCTCCCCAAAAGCGATAAACTGTGGATGGTTGGCCAAAGCATAATCGAAAAATGCATTTAGCACTTGGTACCCATTAGTATATTCCGCGTCCGCCGAAAATTCTGGAGGGACATGTGGAACTTTAAGGGCACTGGTGGACGCTTCATTATATAACCAGGTATTATAACGGTGGGCTGCCGTCTCCTGCAGTGATTTTATCCATTGCGCCAGTTGGCCTTTTATCGGATGGTCCGGATGGTTTAGCAGGGCAATATTTAAACGAGTGGCGGTCCGCACCACATCAGAAAGCATTGGATCAGGATTAGACCGAAGTGAACTTAACAGGGAGACAAATCGATCATCGTGCCCCACCTGCATAATGTGGTGAAAATACGTTTCCAATTCGGCAACCTGATTCTTAATGGGTTGGGTAAAGCGCGCTAAAGCCAGATTGCGTTTTTTCCTCACATGATCTTTAGCTTTATTGCGCAGATGATGTAGGGCATCTTCGCTGATCAACCCATTTTGAATCATCCACTCACCCATGAGTTGTAATCCGTCGTGGTCTCGTTCCCACTGCAATCTTTCGGTGGATTTGTACCGTTCATGACTGCCAGATGTAGAATGTCCTTGTGGCTGTGTGAGTTCGGTGACGTGAAATACAGCAGGAATATGCGTTTTACGGGTAAGGGCAATCCCACGGTCAATCGTATCCACCAACGTCGGATAATCCCACCCTTTTACAGTATATAGGTGTATACCTTTTTGGGTGTCATCCACCACAAAGCCTTCTAACAATTTAGAAATATCTCCTTTAGCCGTCTGCAGTTCGGTTGGCACCGAAATCCCGTAGCCGTCATCCCAGATGAAAACAGCCAGGGGGACTTTTAAAACAGCTGCAGCATTGACAGTTTCCCAAAATATGCCTTCACTGGTACTGCTGTCTCCGATGGTGCATACGCATATCTCTTGACCATCATGGCTGAAGAGGCTATTCTTGTTTAGTTCGGGATGGTCGCGATACAGCACGGACGCATAGGCTAACCCTAATGACCTGGCCATTTGGCCACCCGTACATGAAACGTCCGCACTAACATTAAACTGAGCTAATTGATCAACCCAACCTCCATTCTGGTCGACCATCCGTGTAGCGAAATGATTGACCATTTGACGGCCTCCTGAGAAAGGGTCATGGTCACAATCCGCGTACAACTGAGCAAAATAATCCTCGATGTTACAGGTGTTCAGGGCAAACATCAGCGTTTGATCACGGTAATACCCTGCGCGCCAATCCCCCGGGCGTACCGCGCGGGCCAAAGCCACCTGCGGCACTTCTTTACCGTCCCCGGTAATACCAAATTTAGCCTTACCCAAAAGAACTTCCTTACGGGCCAATAAAGAAACTTCCCGGCTTACCGCGCATATCCAATAGTCTTTGATCACCTCATTGACGAATGCTGAGTCCGCATGCGTGCTGTCTATCAGGTCTTGGATATCAGCAAAATCTATCATCCTATTTGATTGGAAACCCAAAATTACAACAATTCCGGCTATTAAAAGATTAACACTTTCAAAATAAAATTGGGAAAGAAAGCAGCCAATTTGGTTTGAATTTTGTATATCAAGTATTGTTAATTCATAATTTATTCAAATGAATTGTTAACAGGCTTTACAAGCCCTAGGGTATTATATACATTTGTAGAATCAAAAAGAAAATTAAAATGAAAAAATTCGCTCTATCAATGTTTCTTATGCTGGGATTGGTCGCTATCGCCATGGCACAAAACACTGTACCTGTAGCCAAAGATGCTGCGGCTACACCTGCCATGGACGGCCCGGTTCTTTATATGGATGCCTATACTGTTGACTTCGGTGAAATCGAACAAGGCTCTGACCCTTTTCGTAAAGTATTACTTAAAAACGTAGGTAAAGCCCCATTGATAATAAAAAATGCCACCGGCAGTTGCGGTTGTACTGTACCTACCTGGCCTCAAAATCCCATTATGCCGGGAGCCAGCGATACCCTCACCGTCCGTTATGACACGCAAAGACCAGGTGCTATCAGCAAAGTTGTCAGCCTGTATACGAATCAGGGCGACACCCCGGTTACTGTTAAAATACAAGGTAAGGTAAATCCCAAAGCAGTGGAACCGGCTGGATTGCCAGAGAAAAAATCCACCATCTTTAACAACAAAGGTTCTAATTGATCATTCTTCTAGTTTATCATAGAAATACGCAAGACCCGGCTTTTAGCCGGGTCTTTGCTTTATAAGCGCCAGGAGTATATAATTTATATATATATATTATATAAGGTGTCACATGACAAAATTAAGGGGATACATCCAGGTGGTATTTGGGTTTAAATCTTTTATGCTTAGCTTTGGTTCAACAGGAGTCAATCTCAGCAGCCAATGATCATTTTACTTTCTCCAGCTAAATCTTTGGATTTTAAGCCCGCTCAGGTGCCCGCCTGGTCCATGCCCCGCTTTCTTCCCCAAAGTAAAGAGCTCATCCAGGAAATGAAACAGCGCACAGAAACCGATCTGCGTGATCTGATGGATGTCTCCAGCAAAATCGCTGAACTAAATGTCCAACGCTATCAGCAATTCACATTTCCATTTACCGCGCAAAATGCCAAAGCAGCTATTCTGGCTTTTAAGGGGGATGTTTATCAGGGTTTGAAAGTGGATGATTTTTCTGCAGCTGATCTGGATTTTGCTCAATTGCACATACGCATCCTTTCCGGTTTGTACGGGTTACTCAAACCTTTGGATTTAATCCAGCCTTACCGTTTGGAAATGGGTACCAGACTCCGCTTTAAATCCTATCAAAATCTGTATGATTATTGGGGAGATCGCCTGACCCGGACCATTAATCAGGATCTGGCAGAAAGCCAAGGAAAAGTTGTTGTAAATCTTGCTTCTCAGGAATATTTTGCCGCTGTGCAACCTGCCTTATTAAAAGGTCGCTTGGTGCACATTAAATTTTTGGAGTTAAGAGGTGATGAATACAAATTCATCTCGTTTAATGCTAAAAAAGCCCGAGGCATGATGTGCCGCTACATGGTCAAGAATCGGCTGCATAATGTTGAAGATTTGCAAGGGTTTAAAGAAAACGGATATCACTTTCAGCCGGATCAATCCACGGCTGACGAGTGGTTTTTTATCAAATAAAATATTTCAGTCGTGGGAAGACTTTTAATCGCTGCACTGGTAACATCTTCATTGACTTTTGCCTTGCGTTATTCCTGGCGCGTAGGGTCAAACCAACTTCCACCGCTAGGTGAATTTCTAAGTCCTCATCATGGATTCTGGCAGAATGCCGAGTCGGCACCTCTCCCACAAGTACCAGTGCACATGGACGGATTAACTGAACCGGTCCAGGTTTATTTTGATGACAAACTTGTTCCACATATATATGGACAAAACACCCAAGATGTACTATTTGCTCAGGGGTATCTCCAAGCCAGCTTACGTTTATGGCAGATGGACCTTACGGTCAGAGCCAGCCAGGGACGGTTGGCTGAGGTACTTGGACCTTCCCTGTTAAACCGGGATAAAATGCAACGGCGGCGGGGTTTAGTTCAGGCTGCTCAAAATGCAGTAAAAAGCTGGGAAAACCAGCCGGAACAAATGGCTTTACTCATGGCGTTTGCTCAGGGCATTAACAGCTATATCCAACAATTAAAACCAGCTCAATACCCCCTGGAATATAAACTGATGCAGTTCAAACCCGAACCATGGACCCCTTTGCATACTGCGGCTTGGTTTACATCCATGTGTGAGGTCTTGAACAGTGGTGAAGACGACCTGGAAGCTACCAATACTATTCAATTTTTAGGACAAGCTGAATTTGATTTTTTATTCCCTTTATATAACCCCAAGCAGAAACCGATCATTGATGGTTCTCCCACGTGGGCTTCAGTTCAAAAAATAAGCCCGACAAACACCACTCCTGCCACCATCGGCTTATTGGGACCGCGACCTTTTGAAAAACCAGATGAGCACGTTGGTAGTAACAATTGGGCTATTGGCCCTAAAAAATCCAGGACAAATAGCCCTATTCTTTGTAACGATCCCCATTTGAGTCTCACTTTACCTTCTATTTGGTTCGAAGTCCACCTGGAAACACCGGAATGGAAAGCTTATGGCGTCACCTTCCCGGGAGTTCCGGGCGTAGTCCTTGGTTTTAACGAACAAGTGGCCTGGGGCTCAACAAATGTGGGTTGGGATGTGGCTGACTGGTATCGCGTTTCCTGGACCGATGACCACAAAACCAGTTACTGGGTGGACTCGGTGGCCACGCCAGTGCGTTGGCAAGAGGAGACCTTTTCGATCAAAGGCGGCCAAAAGGTCAAAGATTCCATTAAATATACCATTTGGGGACCTGTAGTTCAGGATACCGGTGATTATGCGGACCTGGCCTACCAATGGATTACCCATGATGTGTCCGACGGAGACATGCTGGGCGCATTTTGGGGACTTAACCGCGCCAAGACTTATGAAGACTACCAGAACAGTTTGACTATGTTTAAAGCGCCGGCCCAAAACCTGGTATTTGCTCATCGAGGTGGCGACATTGCCATTCAAGTGACTGGTAAATTCCCGGTTAAATTCACGCCGGAAGGCCGTTTTATTGAAAAGGCCACCTCTCAACAACAGGTATGGCATAACTATATTCCTTTTGATTTGCAACCCAAAGTAAAGAACCCGGACCAAGGATTTGTTTTTTCAGCGAATCAACACAGTACACCACCCACATACCCTTATTTTTATACAGGTGGATTCGAAGATTTCCGCAGCAGAACATTATATGCTAGCCTGGACACACTTCATCAAGGCTCCATTGCGGACATGCAGGCCCTCCAATTAAGTAATTATAGCCAGTTTGCCGCTGACATGACTCCCCTGCTTCTGCGCTATGTTCAACCTACGAATGACATTGCCGCTCAACACCTTATCCGCGAATTGAAACAATGGAATTATTGCTTTGATGAAGACTTGACAGCACCGGTTTATTTCCAAATCTGGGTGAAAGAATTTAAAGCCATCTGCTGGGAAGAATTTCATAAGCTGAATAAACAGCACCCAGTATTGATACCGGAAGATTGGCGGATGATAGAACTGCTCGATTCTCTGCCTAATTACAAATACTTCGATTTAGACACCACGAGTACTATAGAAACCGGTCCCGACCTGATAAACATAGCTTTTCAGGAAACGTTAAAAAAAATATCCTTTAACGGCCAAAAAGACTGGGGACAATACAGCGATTTTCATATCCGGCACCTGGCCAATATCACCCCGCTGGGTCGTCGGGATTTGCGTCCAGGAGGACATCCTACGGCTTTGAACGCCGTAAACGGATCCTCAAGTTTTGGGCCTTCTTGGCGGATGGTGGTTATCCCCGGCCAGGAAGCCTGGGGCGTCTATCCGGGAGGACAAAGCGGTCATCCGGGCAGTGCGTATTATGATGACCAGGTGAATGCTTGGGTGAAAGGTGAATATTACCGGCTACATTTTGAGCGTGAAAACTTTTGGACCCCAGAGAATACTGTTTATAAAATAACTTTCCAACCGTGAAAACGTATCGTAATGCTTTATTCTGCAGCGGTCTGATTTTGTTGGGCTATCTGCTATCCTTATGGTTCCCATGGTGGGTTATCGGCCCTTTGGCTGCATTGATGGCTTGGTTATTGACGCCCAGACCTGGCTTAGCTTTTATTTTGGGTCTGATTAGTGGGTTCCTGCTGTGGGCTGGTTACAGCTTCATTTTAAACAGCCAAAATCAAGGCTTACTGGCTACTCAAATCGGAACTATGTTCGGTGGATTAACCCCATGGGCGCTGATCATTGTCAGCGGTTTGACGGGTGGATTATTCACTGCATGCTGGAGTTGGTTTGGTTCGTCGATAAAATTTTTAATTCCGCATAATTTTTAGGTTCTTTTAACTTCAAAAAAAATACCGACGATAATGAGTCCATTTGATCTAGAACAATATTTGCGTAAACGGGTAAAACGCAAAAGGAATTTTTATCGCCATCTGGCTGCCTATATTATTGTTATCGGGTGTTTTTATATTCTAAAAAATATCACTCATATGGGTGGTCCCGGACCCTACCCACATCAGATTATCGGATTATTCTGGGGAATAGGGTTAGCCTTTCATTTTCTGAAAATCTTTGGGTTACCTGGTGTAGGAACCCTGGATGAAAAATGGGAGGAAGAAGAATACCGGCGGGAAGTACATCGCTTTTACGAAAAAACGGGATACCAACCTGAACAAAATGATGAAGACCTGGAATTACCAACACTCAAAAAGAAAGGAAATTATTACCGGGACGAAGATTTAGTGTAAATCGGCGCGAGGGAAATAAATATATTGGAATAAAATATGTGACAGGTCTGAAATAAATATTACACTAACCAGTTATATTTGTTACAATATCTATATTCGTAGTTCATTAGAAAACTATACATACTGGATATGAAATATACACCTGACACGATTTCGTAGAGAAAAGTCTTCTACACCAGTTGTGTATAGTTTTCTTTTTTTACACCATCTCTCCTTATTTCAAATCCCATTCCATTTTTTATCCTATTCAATAAAAAAACCTGGAAGTGCGCTGGTCATTAATTATAACCTTCTGGTTATCACTGACTTCTCTGGTGCTAATTATTTATTTTTTTTCTATCAAGACCGTCCCCCTTACTAAATTACCTTTTTCTACGGTAATGTATGATTCCAGCGGTCAACTGATCGGAGCTAAAATTGCTGAGGATGGCCAATGGCGTTTTCCTCCGGACAGTAAGGTGGCAGACAAATTCAGCCGTTGTTTAATCACCTTCGAAGACCGACGCTTTTACCACCATCCCGGTTTTGATCCACTAAGTCTAGTGCGGGCCATGTGGCAAAACCTATCCTCGGGTCGCATAAAAAGTGGAGCCAGCACCCTCACCATGCAGGTGATCAGGTTATCGCGCACGCCCAAAATGCGCTCATGGAAAGAAAAACTGATCGAACTGATCCTCGCTACCCGACTTGAACTGACGTATTCTAAAGAAGACATACTACGTTTTTATACGCATCAAGCGCCCTTGGGAGGTAATGTAGTCGGATTACCTGCAGCCTGCTGGCGGTATTTTGGAAAATCCCCTGAATCCTTAAGTTGGGCCGAAGCGGCTACTTTAGCCGTATTACCCAACCAACCCGGCCTCATACATCCCGGACGCAACCGCATCCAATTGGGGCTAAAACGGGACAGACTGCTCCGTCGGATGCATCACCTGGGGCATATCACCGCGCAGGAACTGGAATTGGCTTTGCTGGAACCTTTGCCGGAAAACCCATTACCCCTTCCTCAACTCGCTTCCCATCTTTTACATCATTTACATCGTCAATATCCCGCTCAAAATGAGTTCCACACCACTATTGCTGCTGATTTGCAGGAACGCCTGGTCCAGCACTTTTCCCTGGCTAAAGCGCATTTAAAAAACAATCAAATTCATAATGCCGCAGCTCTGATCATGGACTTGCAGTCCGGTCGCGTGCTGGCCTACCTGGGCAATTTGCCCGGGACAGGAGCTGAACATAATGAATATGTAGATTGCCTACAGGCGCCTCGCAGCAGTGGCAGCATACTTAAACCTTTTTTATTTGCCGCCGCTCTGGACGAAGGCCTCATCGCTCCATCGACATTATTACCCGATGTGCCCACATTGATTAATGGTTACCGCCCGGATAATTTCCATGGGCAATATGATGGATTGGTTCCTGCCCGCGAAGCATTGATCAGATCATTGAACATCCCTATGGTGTGGCTGCTTCAGCGCTATGGCGTGGATAAATTTCTGAATATCCTGCGTAAAATGCGATTTAGTACTATCCGCCGGTCGGCACAAGATTATGGATTGTCCCTCATACTCGGAGGTGGAGAAACATC
>JAYRWN010000241.1:0-7735 GCA_041917975.1 Saprospiraceae bacterium
GCAAGGAATGATGATGATATCGTATCGCTTCTTCCCAACGCAATATTTCGGACAATAAATAGCCCAATTTACTGTTGGCCGTAATAAGATTGGCGGTATCATTTAATTGTGAAAACAATTTTAAAGCCTCGGTAACTTCGTCCATCGATTTATTCCACAGACTCTGATCCGAATACAGATTAGCTTTGGCCATATGGGCAGAGGCCGCATAACGCAGGTTTTTACTTTTTTTATAATGTTGTAAATAGTGCTCTAAATAATATTCGCTGCTATCATACCGGGCCAGGTTTTTATAGGTAATTCCATAATAATAAACCAGTTTGTAGAACTTAGCGGGTGGTGAGAAAGAATTCTGGAAAGAATCAATATGCTTTAATAATTGCATTGTTTGGCGGGGGTCTTTGCGCATCATAACCCAGGCCTTATCCAACAACGAATCAACGACCGCACTATCCCTTTTGGTCATCTGTGCGATAGAATGGCCAGCTGTCTCCATCCAAATAAACAAAATAACAATCAGTCTTAAATACACTCTTTAGCTTTTGGTATTAACAAAATCTGAAAATAAAAAATTAATTGTTGTCAGGTTTATTCTACATTTATTTCTGCTTTAGATGGTCACGAAGAGGACAAGTTTAATTCGTCTTCTTATTTTTTAAGGATTAAATTATCGATCAGCCGGACGTCTCCGGCCCAGGCGGCAACACAGACAACGGTTTTTTCATGGTTTTGAATATTGTGTACGGGCTCCAGGGTATTACCATCCACTATAGCCACATATTCCGGTTGTAACCCGGCGGCACCGATCAGGTGAGTGGCATGCATCTCCAGTTGGGTGATAGTGTAATCATTTTGGTGCTCCTGAATCCATTGCATGGCCTGGTGGATGATTGGCGCTCTGGCCCTGAATTCCGGGGTAAGCCGAACGTTGCGTGAACTCATGGCCAACCCGTCTGCTTCGCGGATGGTCGGGCTCATGATCAATTGTATGGGTAACCGCAGATGCTGGATAAGTCTATGAATAATGGTCCACTGCTGGTAATCCTTTTGACCCATGTATAAGTTATCAGGGCAAACCACTTCCAAAAGACGGGACATGACCTGCACCACCCCTTTAAAATGCCCTGGACGAAAAGCCCCTTCCAAACGTTCATCCAAACCATCCAGGGGTATTTCCGGGGCTTGCCAATCGGAAGGATAGATCTCCTCAGCTATAGGTGCAAACACTGTTTCCGTGTCCACTGCATAAAGCATGTTCAGATCATGCTCCAAGGTCCGGGGGTATTTTAACAAATCCTCCGGATTATTAAATTGCTTGGGGTTAACGAAGATACTGACCACACAAAGGTGTTGGTCACGATGGCACTGTTCCACCAAACTCACATGGCCTGGATGTAATGCGCCCATCGTCGGTGCAAAACCGATGGTCAGGCCCTTCTGGCGGTTTTCAGCAAGCCAATCCTTAAGGTGAGCGATGGTTCTAAAATATTGCATATTTGCATTTTTTGTTTATTATTATTAAGGTTAGCCTTTTGTGAGAGCAATGTATGTTATAGCCACATTAAATAGACAATTTGCAGCCATGATCATGGACATTGTTTCTAAAAATATTTGTAACTAGTCTAAAAATATAGATATTTATATTATCATATTTTTAATAAAAATGCATATTATTTGCATATTTTATATATTTTTTGACTTTTTAATGAATTTATTTGCATAATAAAGGCAAATAATTGTAAATTTGTCACTGAAATATTAAACTTCGGAAATTAAAGAACTCCGGATCTATTGTGAGGTGATGAAATTTGGCAGCCATGCCCTCTTGTCTCGGGGGTGGGGATCAACGGATAAACATAGTGTAGAGCCGACTGGAACTTGTTCGGCCGACCAGGGTTGACCACTAATCTTTGCACTATGGCTAACGTCCTCGTGGAGGTTCGAGTCCTTCTCTCACAGCTTTTATTTTTTTTGCAAGCCGGTCTTTACCAAAAAGTAATTCAGATTTAACTGTTCGAGACACCCTACAGCGAAATTATTTCTTCTATCTTCGGTTAAGTAAACAAACCGAATTTACCTTGAAGTTTATTAAGAATTCAACGGATTCGCCAGCACAGGTTTTGGCTCAACATGGCGTGCAAGTGGATTTGTTAGATAAAGATCTTCAAGCTTTGCATTCGGATCAGGCCGCCTTATTTGTTTTCAATAGTATAGATGCTCAATTAGACCATCACCTTGCAGCTTTTATTTTAAGCCGGATTAAATCAAACTATCAAGTCCTTGATCCATTACTCAGTATAATGGTAGAAAATCCGCTATTAACAGAACAGGAAGAATCCCCCCTCAAACGCAAGCGCATCAGGAAATATCTCCTAAATAAAATTAATGGCGGAGTTAATCTTGGCTATGTCTTAACCCCTCCAGGCGGATTAGGCCATTTATTGACCTGGGTTACTGAACGTCGCTTATTACGTGTCGTCAAAAATCTCACCTTACCTCTTATCCCGGTGAGTATAAATCACCACCCGGACAAACCACAATGGATGCAAATTCGTTTTGGCAATCCACTGAATGCTACACATTACCGGCAACTCAAAAAAGTCGGCCGGTTAAGAAGGTTTCTTCAAGTCAAAATTAAAGCCTTGAATTCCTCCCTGGAAGTATTGAGTTTTTTTGATCCACTGGAAAAAAATGCCGGGCGAGACAACCCTGCCACGATCCGTCCACCGGTAGACAAAGCTCTTTTACAAAAAGACATTGAGGCTTTGTCTTCCTATCATCTGCTCACCTCACGAGGCAAATACGACGTGTATACGGCTAAGGCGCACGAAATACCGCACCTGATGCAAGAAATAGGTCGTTTGCGGGAGTTAACTTTTCGTGACGTGGGAGAAGGTACCGGCCTGGCGGTGGACAGCGATGAGTACGACTTGTACTATCACCAACTGTTCATTTGGGAACGGGATGCTTGTTCTGTCATCGGGGGTTACCGAATAGGCTATGGCGCGGAAGTATTCAGGCAATTTGGTCCAGAGGGGTTGTATATCTCCAATTTGCTTAAAATAAATAAGCGTTTTTATCCTTACATGGAACAAGCAGCTGAGTTAGGGCGCTCCTTCGTCATCACCTCCTGCCAAAAACAACCGTTGCCGTTATTTTTACTGTGGAAAGGCATTCTGTGTTTTTTACTTCGTCACCCGGACATCCGCTATTTGTACGGACCCGTGAGCATTAGCAAATACATTTCCACCGTATCAAAAAGTGTCATCGTTGCTTTTATCAAAAAACACTTGTTTGACTATAACCTGTCCAAATATCTCACCCCTCGCATCCCTTTCAATCCTAACTTGGAGGAAAAGGAACTGCAGATGATTCTGCAAAATCTGCCTGATGATATTTCAGCTTTGGACCATTTCCTGGCCGAAATAGAACCCACACACATCAAAGTACCTGTCCTCATCAAACAATATGCGCGACAAAACGCCCGCTTTATTTGTTTTAATCTTGATCCGCATTTTTCTGATGCCCTGGATGGTTTTATGCTCCTGGATTTACATAATTTACCTCCCGACACCATTGAGACCTTAAAAAAGGAAAAATGAATTATTTGCTGGCAGGGTTACGCTTTATCCTATTTGTAGTTCTTCTAATTGGTTATTTGGTGGGTTTTGGCTTGTTCACACTTTGTCTTGGATACAGTCTTCCAAGAGTGTTAAAATGGAAAAAGTCTTTCTGTCAACTGATGTTGAAACTACTGGGTGTGGTCATCATCAAGGAAGGTCGGCCATACCAGGCGGGGGCCTGCCTGGTCATCAATAATCACCGGTCCTACCTGGACCCTATCATCGCTATGACAGAATATCTGGCCGTCGCAGTATCCAAGGCCGAGGTTAAAAAGTGGCCTTTGATCGGTATTGGCGCCCTGATTTCAGGGGTTATCTATGTAAAGCGGGAGCTCCAACATAGTCGGGTGGAAGCTCGACGAGCTATTGGTCAAGCCCTGCGCAAAGGCACTTCGGTTTACATTTGCCCCGAAGGAACTACCTCCCTTCAACCCACTACATTACCGTTTCGTAAATCGGTTTTTTTGTTGGCTGCGGAAGAGTCCTTCCCCATCATCCCGGTAACCATTGAGTATGCCAATCTAGAGATGGCTTTTGTTGGACAGGATACTTTTTTACTCCATTTTATGCGCACTTTTGGCCGTCTTACCAATCCAGTCATGATGGTCATGGGGGACCCTCTGCGCGGAAGTGATGGTGAAGACCTTCTTCGGCGCTGCCAGGAAAATATTGATCAAACGTTAGTCTATTGCCGTCAGAAACTACAGGAGGTTTATCCTAAAGACTATAACCATTCACGCACCTTTCCCTGAAATGATCAGTTTTGACTTAATGTTTGTGAAATCTGTAAGCGGTAAGCGCGCCAGGCTGGAATAAGCGCTGCAGTGATACCTATGACCAACGCCCCTGCCAATAGCCACCATTCTTCCTGGGCAAAATACCACGGTGAAATGCGGTAACGATACCCTTCTTCCAAATATCCGGATAAGAAAAAAATAGCCGTATGGCAAATCAGGAGGCCTAACAAAGCGCCGATCAAACTTAACAAGAGCCCTTCCAGGAGAATTAAGAAAAAAAGTCGGCCGGGAGTACCTCCCATGACTCGCAGCAATGCCAGTTCGTACTGTCTTTCTTTAAGAGAACTAAACAGCGAAATAAAAATACTTAATCCCGAAACCAGGGCAATGACCCAACCCAGAGCTTTCAAGGTTTCAAAACCTACGCCCATTAAGGAAAACAAACGTGTTACTTCCAGAACCGGCGTAGCTGCTTGTAAATCGGTGTTTTCATTGATATTCCTTTGCATGTTCAGGGTTTGATAATTACGTACTTTAAACTTGATGAGCAAGGAGGTAATCGCTTCCTCAGGGTGTTGAAGAATGCCTTCATTCGTATAATGGGGAATGGTTTGTGGTAAGTCCTGAACCAAGGTATCCCCAGGCTGGCTGTTGGACCTGTTGATATTAGCCTCTTCATGACGATGATCCTCCTCTCCATGTGGTTCGGCTATTGAAGTTTCTTCTTCATTGGGTTTGCCATGGGCGTGTACTCCCCATATGGAGTGCGTGTTGGTCAAAATAACCTGATCCAATGCCGAACCTGTTTCAGCCAATATTCCGGTCACCTTAAATGGATGGCCTTCACCGTGTACCAGGTTATCGTCTTCGATAAAACCATGAGAGGAATAAAAGGTACTATCCAATCCTAAGTTTAATTTTTTAGCCACCGCTGCCCCGATCACCACGTCGTAGTCCTCATGCCACAATCGTCCGCTGCCTACTTGGCCATCATATAAATCCAAATAAGCGTGTGTGGTGCCAATGATGCGGTATGTGCGGTAACTATCCCCTAAAGATAAAGGAACCGCCGTGCCAATCAGCGGGTGACGGGGGTTTAAAAATGGTTTTGCCTGAGCGATCGGTATATTTCCGGTGGGTGCATCCAAATGGTACATGCTGCTCAGGATAAGTTGTAATGGACTACCCTTCGCTCCAATTACCAGGTCTATCCCGGCCAGGTTCTTATTAAACTTATCTTCCAATTGCTGATTGGTGATAAATATAAAAGCAATCAGACCAACCCCTAATCCAAACAGGACCAACGTCAATAACAGGTTTAATGGCTTATACCAAATGTTTTTCCAGCTTAGATACCATAAACTCTTCATCGGGAGAGGATTATATTTTGATTGAACTCGGATTTCAGGCGATTATCGTGGGTGACGATAACCAAAGCAGCTTGCTCTTCCTCTGATAGCTCACGTAAAAGGTGAATCACTTGTTTGCAGTTGTAGTCGTCTAAGGCAGACGTCGGTTCATCGGCCAAAAGTAGCTTTGGTTTGTTAACCAGGGCCCGGGCGATGGCCACCCGTTGTTGCTCACCCATACTCAGCCGGCCTGGCTGATCTTTTATTTTATGAACCAGGGCTAAACGTTTCAGCAAGTGTTCGATGCGTGGTTTATCCACTGGTTTTCGCGCCATCGTCTGGGCGTAAGCCAGGTTTTCCGCAACATTTACAGCTCGTAAAAAGTGGGCTTGTTGGAAAATGATACCGATGTGTTTACCCCGAAAGGTGTCTCGATGAGCACCGGTCATTTGCCAAAGATCCTCACCTTGAATGATGACCTGACCGGATGATGGCTTCAATAGTCCTCCCAATATGTGCAATAAGGTGGTTTTACCGCAGCCGGATTGGCCCAGAATCAAAACTTGACCGCCTGGCTGACATTGAAAGTCAGGAAAAACAAACGAGTTTTGCTCATTGTATTGGTGCCGGATTTTATTTACTTCGATCATAAAATTTACAGATCCTCTCTAATTTTTTATTTGGCCCGCTAAAATACAAATTAAACCTGCCCAGAAGGCATTTCAATGGTTAAAAGCCTGCTCCCGGAAATGTTCATTAGAATAATCGGCGGTTAGTGTTAATTTTACACTTAGTTGTAGCCGTAAAATATGAAAAAACTTTGGCAAACCTGGCGGTGGTTCGGCCCCCAGGATCTGGTCAGCCTGGCCAACATTCGTCAGACTGGTGCTTCCGGTATCGTCACTGCGTTACACCACATTCCCAATGGTGAAGTGTGGCCGGTAGAAGACATACTCAAACGCAAAACTATCATAGAAAATGCCGGATTGCAGTGGGCTGTCATAGAGAGTGTCCCTATCCATGAAGATATTAAACGGCGTACGGGTAACTATAAAAAATATATTGATAACTACATCGCCACCCTGCGCAATCTGGCCGAATGTGGGCTGTACACGGTCACTTACAATTTCATGCCCATTGTGGATTGGACCCGTACGGATCTGGACTACCGCTTGCCGGATGGCTCCTCGGCACTGCGCTTTGATCTGATTGATTTCATAGCTTTTGACTTGTACATCCTGCAGAGGCAGAGTGGGACTACCGACTACACCCAGACCCAAATCAATAAAGCACAATACGCCTTTAAGAATATGACCGCTGCAGATATGTCCCGACTTACCCGCAATATTGTGGCCGGGCTGCCGGGTAGCACTACCGACCGTCTAAGCAGTGTCAATGCTCTTTATGACTTGGTGCAAAGTTATGCCGGCATGGACCACCTGGCCTTTCAGTCTAACCTCATAGATTTTCTTAAGGCCGTTGTTCCAGCCGCTGCTGAGTCCGGCATAAAACTGGTCATTCATCCGGATGACCCACCTTATTCCTTGTTTGGTCTGCCAAGAATAGTCAGTACCGCTGAAGATGTACACAATATTCTCTCTGCCGTGGATTCGGAAGCCAATGGCCTGTGTTTTTGCGCCGGATCCTTTGGCGTACGCACAGATAACGACCTGCCAGCCATGATTCGTTACTGGGGACACCGCATTAATTTTATCCATTTGCGCTCCACCAAACGGGATGAATTTGGCAACTTCCACGAAGCGGCCCATCTGGAAGGCGACGTCGATATGTATGCGGTGATGAAAGAACTATGCATCGAACAACAAAAGCGGGATAAGCCGGTACCCATGCGCCCCGACCATGGTCATAAACTCCTTGATGATCTGGACAAGCCCTTTAACCCTGGCTACCCAGCCATCGGACGTCTGCGTGGACTAGCTGAATTGAGGGGGTTGGAAATGGGTATTTTAGGTTCAATGGCGGAAGAGTAAACCAAATTTACCTGGCTGTTTTTGCTACAGAATTA
>JAYRWN010000242.1:0-2610 GCA_041917975.1 Saprospiraceae bacterium
AATGTCGGCATGCCCTCTGACCACCCGGCCATCACATAGAATCCCTGCCCCAATGCCGGTACCGACCGCCAGAAAAATGGCATCACGACAGCCTTGGGCATGCCCTTGCCACACTTCACCCAGTACACTACAGGCCCGGTCACTGTCCATCCATACCGGGAGAACAGGGAAAGCTTCCTTAATGATCTGGAGAAGTGGATAATCATCCCAGCCGGGTATATTTGGCGCCCACACCGTTCCGGAATTTTGCCGGCTGATGCCGGGTACGGCCAGGCCAAGGCCTTGAATTTTCCCGGGATATTCTTGCAGGTAGCCCCTGATTACCTGTAGTATGAGCTCCCCGACTTGATGGCCCTGGCGACCTTGGAGGAGAGTATATTTTTTAGCCATACGATCACCTGAAGAACTAAAAAGCGCTCCGGACAGTTTGGTTCCCCCCAGGTCTAAGGCCAATATCATGCATGGACGATTGTACTCCTAAAGATAAACAGAACCGGGTCCAGGCCAAGAAAGAATAAATAAAAAAGCCGGTTGCTCTCCAAAGCTGACCGGCTTCTCCAAACCTCCCCAAAAGGTTTATTTTTTCACAAACTGAACGTTGAAATGTATTTTTACATCATCGGCGACGACTATTCCCCCAGCTTCAGTGACAGCACTCCACATGAGCCCATAGTCTTTACGATTGATGGAACCGCTAACTTCAAAGCCCACTTTAGTTTGCCCATAGAAATCGACCATCTGACCGCCGTATTCAACCTCCAAGACCACCGGTTTAGTGAAATCCCGGATGGTTAACTGACCATGTAATTGAGACAAATTATCTCTAACTGACTTTAATTTACCCTCAAAAACCATTTGGGGAAACCGGTCAGCGGCAAAAAAATCGTCAGACTTCAGGTGGGCATCCCGGTCCGGAACATTAGTATCAATGCTGTTAACCTCCACAGTAAACCTCACGTCTGCTCCATCAAAATGATCTCCATAGGTCTGTATAGAACCATCAAATTTACGGAAGTACCCGGTGACTGTAGAAATAACTAAATGTTTTACTTTAAACTGGACCTCGCTATGGGTAGGATCCAAAGTCCAAATCGTGCTGGTGCGTTGAGTTGTCATATTTTTTTCTGCAAATGTCGAGCGAATTAATTGTATATACATTGATCTAGATTAAGAAATGAGAATCGCATAAGTTTTCTAATATTTATCTTCACCAAACTATGGTATTAAGTGTAGTTATACCGGTTTATAATGAAGCTAATCATCTGGGTGCTTGCCTCACTCAGTTACACCGTTATGCTTCTGTTGATACAGAAATTATTGTCGTGGATGGAGGAAGTGCTGACCAGACCTGTGCCATTGCCCAACAAGCCGGAGCGAAACTGATTATTAGTCCGGTTCGGAGCAGAAGTGCACAAATGAATCTGGGGGCCCAAGTAGCCGAAGGAACCATCCTTTTTTTTGTCCATGCGGACACCATAGTGCCTCCAGCGTACCCTGAATTAATTCTGCAAGCCCTTCAGTCCTGGGAGATGGGCAACTTCAGGTACAAGTTTGATTCACCCAGCCGGCTCTTAGCGTTAAATGCATATTTTACCAGGTATTCCTGGTTAGTTAGTCAGGGTGGTGATAAAACTTTTTATATATTTAAAAAAACCTTTTTTGATTTAGGTGCTTATGATGAACAGCATGTCATCATGGAGGAATATGATTTTATCCTAAGGGCACGCCAAGCCGGGCGAGCCTTATTTACCTCCCCACAATTGTGCACAGTATCAGCTCGTAAGTATGAGGAGAACAGTTGGCTGAAAATTCAATTGATCAACCTGGTGGTGTATAATTTATGGAGGTGGAAGTGGATGAGCCCGGAAGATTTACGAAATCTTTATCGTCGATGGCTCCATTAATTTATTTTTGGACATCGTTCAATCGCCAGTCATAGTCAAGATAAACGATTTTTCCGTTACTGGCTAGTGGTTGACGGGTATATTGGTTGATGTATTTGGTGATTGAACCGGCATTGTCTTTAAAATCACCCCCAAACCAGTTAAAAATGGAAGACAACTCTGCCTTATTAGGGCTAATTCGATTGCGGGTTGGGTCATTGATAAATTGGCGCATGGCATCATCCAATTGGGCTTCCAGCTTTTCAGCCACATAAGCTTCAGGGCGTAATTTAGGACAAGAATAAGAGGCACAGTTAACGGCGGCATGAATACGCGCATCCTTAAAATCTTTACGCAAAATTCCGTGTTCGATATTATTTAGGTCGTAAGTACTGTTTTGGATTTTAATAAATTTTATATCCCAGACAGTGTTTACGAAAGGAATTCCACGTTTTATATCCTTTATACTGGCTACCGGATAATGTTGTAAGACCAATTTTATGGTAAAGGCATTATAAGCATTGATCCAAAAAGCCATTTGTTCGGCGCGGCTCCAGTTTGAAGCTGGGTGATTATTGCTCAATACCGCTAAATATTTATTCAGTTCTACCGTGTCTTTCTGAAAATTTTTATAATCCACCAAACCATCAGCTCGGACATGTTTGCGTAACAATACATCCCATTGCTGATGTGAAGGTTTACTTTGGGAAAGTACGGGAAGCAAATA
>JAYRWN010000243.1:0-15832 GCA_041917975.1 Saprospiraceae bacterium
TATGGGTAATTTTTTACTATAATGTTAATAGAACAAACCAGTAAGTATATATTATTCCCTTTGGCTTTAGTCTTAATTTTATGTGGTAAATTAAGAGGACAAGCTGACCTGGCCATATTGCACACGTTGCGGGATACACCGCTAGCAGCTGATAAATTTCCCTATACATTATCAAATTATCTGACTTCAAGTCAAATAATAAAGCTGTTGGTAATGGTAAAATCAGCGGCACCGTGGGCCCCCGGAACCGTGCCAGAGATCAATAAAGTTATTCCTCTCAGGTTACCTAATTATTACCTGGTGCAATTGCGGGCTGCTTATCTGGGAAATTTTTTGGCCCGCCCTGAAGTTGAGGCGACTCAATTATACCGTAAGCCCTTGGTGGAAAGTTTGGTTCCTCGGCATGATTTGACCATTAACAACATCCATTTAGTGCATGCTGGGAACCCATTCTTAAATGGTCAAAACCTGGTTCTTTCCATAAAAGAAGATCGATTTGACCCTGATGATATAGATTTTAAAGGAAGGCAAAGCGGGAGCCCTCCGCCAGATATTCCTATCACCCAACATGCTACGAATATGGCCACGATGGCAGCCGGCGGGGGTAATTCGGCGGTAAACAGTAAAGGAGTAGCCTGGGGCGCAACCCTATTGAGTACCCCTTTTGGCGACTTAATTCCGGAGCCAAAAGACTACTATCAAAACTTAAAAGTGTCGGTACAAAACCACGCTTATGGGGTAGGGGTAGAAAATTTTTATGGCCTGGATGCTGCTGCCTATGACCAAAGCGTAGTGGATAAGCCTGAATTGGTTCATGTGTTCAGTGCAGGAAATTTAGGCGAGGAGGCTAGTCCTGATGGGCCATACGCGGGCTTACCGGGCTGGGCGAATATCAGCGGGTCATTTAAAATGGCCAAAAATGTTTTGGTGGTAGGTGCACAGGATACTACCGCTGCAACGGCATTGCGCAGCTCGGCTGGACCTGCATACGATGGCAGAATAAAGCCTGACCTGGTGGCCTATGGGCAAGATGGGAGTTCAGGAGCGGCCGCTTTGGTCTCCGGTTCGGCCATATTATTGCAGGATGCCTGGATAAAAAAACATGGAGATCAAGTCAGTTCCGCTATGATAAAGGCCTTGTTAATCAACAGCGCTGATGAAATAAATCAGGAGGGTCCGGATTATAAAGGTGGGTACGGGGCCCTGAATCTTGAGCGAGCATTAAAGCAGGTGGAATCCTCGCGGTGTTGGGATATAGAATTGGGTGGGACAGAAAATATTTGGCGGCAAGAATTTGAAGTGACTCCTGGATGCACCATCTGGAACACTACCTTGTGTTGGATTGATCCCGCCGCCTTACCTTTCTCCCATAAAGCCCTGGTGCATGATTTGGACATTACTATCAGGCCGGCAGAATACCCAGATTCATTAATTTATTACCCCTGGATTTTATCATCTGCTGCGGATGTTCAGCTGCTCAGGGCACCGGCGCGCAGAGGACCAGATACCTTAAATAATGTAGAAAAAATAACCATGATTAATCCTGTGCCGGGAAAATATATTATCCAGGTAAGTAAAAGAAATTTTAATAAAGTTCAGCAGGCATTTGCGGTGGTTAGCTACGCCGAAAAGAAAACAAATTTTCGCTGGCTAAATCCGGTCCAAGGGATAACCATGACCGGCGAAGAACCGGTACGGCTGGCATGGGAAAGTCAACTGAATACATCCGGCACCTTGGAAGTAAATCAAAACGGAACCTGGATATTTATTGAGCAGCTAAAAGAAGTACTCGGCGGGTATCATTATTGGCGACCGCCATCAGAATATTCCGGGTATGTGCGCTTTAGAATGAGGAGTGAAGAGAATACCTTTTTATCCGATTCCATATTCATTCATCCGGGTGTAAACGTGCGGCATGGTCTGCGATGCAACTCACTAAATTTGGTATATTGGAACAAGATACCCCGGGCCTTTGGTTATGAGATATTTGAGCCAGGCCCGGTATTTCTGCAAAAAACTGCATTTACTGAAGATACTCTGTGGAAGAAAACAGACCAGTCCTGGACCTATGTTGCCGTTAAACCTGTTTTTAATACGGGAGAAGGCCAGCGAAGTGTATCGGTTAAATTGAATCAATCGGGAATAGGGTGTTACATCCGGTCATTTTTAGCGGACATAATTAACACCACTGCTGTGCTGTTGCGATTGGAATTAGGTACCGTCTATGGTATTGCTAAAATCAGGATTTCACAATGGCAAGGACAGGTTTTTAAAGAAGTAAAAGTCTTACCGCCTGACTCTTTAAATTATTGGTTAACCTTGGACCAATTAAAAGCCGGGCGGCATGTATTCAGAGTTTCCATTTAAACCAGGATGACCAAGAATTAGCCAGTGAAATTACCGAAGTTTATCTCAGTGGGGATAAAAAGGTCCATATATTTCCTTCTGTTCTAAAATCAGGCCACTTTATAACCGTTATCAATAAAGACCCTCTCACCGGGGTGGAGTGGCGCTTATACACTTCTGCCGGCCAATTGATACACCGGGAAAATAATTATGGGGCGATAATGGTAATTTATCCTGGTTATTTATATCCTGGCGTTTATATATATCATTTAAAACAAGGTGAAAACTTTTCGATCACCGGAAAGATTGTGGTGATTCCGTAGTGCCTTTTTTTAAGGTAATTTTATATATCACCCTGTGCCTAATTTGCCGGCGAGTTCGCTTTTGGATCATTTTTATTTCACCCTCGACCATGACGGAGACCGATGTATGGTTTAGCGTTTTTGGATTAAAACAAAATGGTTTCGGGTTTATTATTATCTGTTTGGGGCATGTGGCGAATTGGCCATAGATGTAAAGGGGGAATTTTGTACTCACCAAATAAATTTTTACTTTCGAAGAATTATGCAAAATAAAACGCGTCATTGTTTAGTGGTGGCTAATGTCTTAGCCGGTCATGGCCAACCGTTGAAAATATTAAAGGGGGTGCAGGATTATCTGGAAGATCAGAATCTAAGTTACACCTTATGGACAGCAGGTTTGCCAGCCAGTTTAAACGAATTCACCGATGTCCTTCTGCTGGGGGGAGATGGCACGGTAAACTATTTTATTAATGCTTTTCCCGGGTGTACTTTGCCGATTGGTATAATCCCGGCCGGCTCAGGCAATGACCTGGCAGCAGGATTAAAGCTGCCTGCGGATTTACCTGGTCAATTAGCCTCGGCTATTTTCGGACAGACCAAAGCCATTGACGCCGGTCGCTGCAACGACCGCCTGTTTATTAATGGCGTAGGTATCGGGTTTGATGGCGAAGCGGCGAAGATGGTGCGCTCCGTACGCTGGTTACGCGGGCATTTAAAATACCTCTATGTAGTATTACGCAAAATCCTGACTTACCGCGAAAGTGTCATGCACATTCTGAACGGTGATGAAGAACTTCGCTTACAACCCACCCTTATGGTCAGCATTGCTAACGGTTACCGTTACGGTGGTGGATTCAAAGTAGCTCCCATGGCCGACTTGCAGGATGGTTTATTTGATCTGGTCATGGTGGATCCATTATCGGTGCTGCAGCGGTTTTATCACCTCCCCCGTATAGAAGCTGGACGGCACTTGCATTTACCTTTTGTACATTTTCGACGCACCTCCCGTGTTAACATTCAGGGCACACGGCCGCTGACCGCACAATTGGATGGTGAGATCATGGAGGGGGAGTATTTTGACTTGGAGTTATTGCCCGGAAAATTTTGGTTCAGATGTTAAAAAAAAAGTCAGGGCGACAAAGACCTTTGTTGCTGATAATAATCTCTTTATCAGAACTGGCTGACCGTCGCTAAAATAATTATCTTGGCAGCATTAGAAATATAACCAAGTTTTATGGCCACAACCTTGACCTGGACGTCAGACCGGGAATTATTTCAACTCATCAAAGCCCATCTATTCACCGCTGTGGTAGGCGATATCATGGATACTTTCCAACTCTACCATCAATTTTTACCGCCAAACATCCAACCTCTCACTCCGGATATGGTGGTCTTAGGACGGGCAATGCCGGTCCAGGAAGCCGACGTAAGTGATCTTCCGGACACTCATCCCCTTATAAATAAGCCGTTTGGGGTGATGCTGGAAGCTTTGGATGATCTAAAACCGGATGAAGTGTATATCTGCACCGGCTCTTCACCGGATTACGCCTTATGGGGAGAACTCATGAGTACACGGGCCCGTCATCTGCAGGCCGCCGGAGCGGTACTGGACGGCTATGTGCGGGATACGCCAGGTATCCTGAGGTTAAACTTTCCGACGTTTTGTTACGGCCGGTTTGCGCAGGACCAAGGCCCCCGCGGGAAAGTAGTGGATTTCCGGCAACCCATCACCATCAAACAAGTGTTGATCAGGCCTGGAGACATTATCTTTGGGGATATAGATGGTGTATTAGTCATCCCGCAGGCTGAAGAAAACGAGATCATTCGGCTAGCTTTGGAAAAGGCGCTGGGTGAACAAACCGTGCGCAAAGCCATCGAAGGGGGCATGAGCGCTGCAGAAGCCTTTAAGACATATGGAATCATGTAAATTATGTTGAATTTTACCAATAAAACCATCCTGGTGACTGGCGGCGCGGGCGTCGGCGTCGGCGGTGGAGTGTGTTCGGCCCTGGATAAACTGGGGGCTGAACTGATCATTGTAGACAAAGACGAACCCAAACTGGTGGAGGCAGTAGCCAGATATCATCAGGCGCGAGGTTATACCGCAGACATTAGTACCGTTGCCGGAATAGACGACCTATTCGCCCATCTGTCTCATGACTTTCCACAGATCCATGGTTTGGTCAATAATGCCGGGATAGGGTTGAGCAAAGAAGCCCATGAAGCCAGTGAAATAGATTTTGACCGGCTAATGGCCGTAAATTTTAAGGCGGTATGGCGCTGTTCGTCGCGTTTTGCAGAGTTGTTAATCCAACGCGGTCAGAGTGGCCAGATCGTGAACATCAGCTCCATTCATGCCCGTTCTACCCAATCAAAATATGCTCTGTATTGCAGTTCTAAAAATGCCATCCAGGGCTTAACGATGGGTATGGCGGTAGAATTAGGCAAACACGGTATCCGGGTTAATGCCGTGGGCCCCGGTTATGTACATGCAGAGCAGAATTTTGACCTTATCCGCACCTGGAGCCATGACCCTCAGGATTGGGTAGACCGCTACCGGCGCAATCAGCAAGCCATACCCCGCTTCATCGAAGCTGAAGATGTCGGATATACGGTAGCTTTTTTGCTTTCCGAACTAGCCCGGTCTATTACCGGCCAGACGATATTTGTGGACAATGGAACCACCAGCTTGCTGTTCGGGCGAGATTTTTCAGAATTTTAGTTTTAGATAAAGATGAAAATATCCCGTATTACCTGTTATGAAGTGATTGTACCGGCCAAGCCGGGTGTGGTCGCCAGTGCCAGCATTAACAAACCATTGCACAAATTACCGGTTGGTGCAAAGGCTGGCTGGTCCATCCAATTTGATGAATTACCCAAATTGGTGGTACGGCTCGAGCTGGCCGATGGTTTAACGGGGTGGGGTGAATTATACCGCAATCACGACTGGAATGTGGTAGACAGTATTATTGATGCTCTTTTAGGTCAGGATATCGACCGGCTCACCTTACAAAAATTACCCTTTACTTTTTGTCGGGAATACGATGGATTTGAGTGTGCCGTATACGATGCATTTACCCGGCGACACCAGATGTCCCTGGTGGATTATCTGGGTGGTGCGGTAAACCCCAAAGTGAAGATTAGCGCGTGGTCCAGTCATCGTGAAGCGGAAGAAATAGGGCCATGGAGCGCACAGTACCACCGGCAGGGTTATGATTGCATTAAGTTCAAAACTGATCTGGATGATGACGTGTTATGCTGGGCCCGCGAAATAGCTATGCATGCTCCCGGTATGGACATTATCCTGGACCCCAACGAACGGTGGGAGCGTGGTGCCGAAACCCGTAAACGCATCGATGCCTTGAAAGAAGTCGGCAACATTCTTTGTCTGGAGGATCCTATCCCACGCTGGCAGCTATCCGAATATGCCCTGTTGCGGCGCTATGGACCCATTCCCATCGTCTTACATGTCTCTTTACCTTACATCCTGCACGGCCAGCGAGTTCAAGATGCCATTAAAGCCATCCAGGCCGATGCCGTAGACGGGTTTAATTTTAATGGCGGGATCGCTCATTTCCAACAACTGGCGCACATCGCTGCTGCCGCGGAACTGCCTTTCTGGCATGGGTCTGAGGTAGATCTGGGCATTCTGGAAGCCATGTACCTGCATTGTGCTGCCGCCAGCAGTCATTGTATCTGGCCAAGCGATATTTTCGGCCGCATGATTCGTGAACACGATTTACTTAAAGACCCGCTGACTTTTGAACCGCCTTTTGCAATTGTACCGTCTGGAGATGGCTTAGGCATAGAGGTGGATGAAGCTGCGTTAAAATTTTATGGTCGATCGGTCAAAGAGTATAGCGCATGAGTTTATATCAAAATCCATTTCATCACGACCCCGACCGCCAGGCTATCTGGGAAATGCTGGTGGAGCGGGACATCCGGGCTTTTGTTCATGCCGATTGGTCTCAGGTAGCAGATGATTTTATAGCGGAAGACTTTTGTGGAGTTGATGCTAAAAAACATCCTAATCCCGATTATTGGGAATTAAAGTATCCGGATTTACCGGCTTATCGTGATGAATGGATGCGTCAGGCCCAGGATTTTCAGCAAACATCCTGGCAGGAGGACCCGGAGGCAGCCATCTACCGGGCTACTCAATTGCGCGATATAGACATTCAGGGACGAAGAGCGATTGCTCATAAAAAATTTGATGGAGCCATTCACGCGGCTAGTGGCCAACGTATAGAATTACACTGGCAAACCCTATATTCCTGCCGTCAGGTGCATGGCCAGTGGAAGATAACCGGATTCACTGGTTACCTGCCTTATGGCACTAGCGCCCTTGGAGGAGCTCCTTCCACCGTCCGCATACCGGCAGGGGCTTCCCAGCATATTACCGCCGGCCCGTACTCACCGGTCTTAACTGTCGAACCTCATCGCCTGATAGTAATCAGTGGACAAGCGGCAATAAACGCCAGCGGAAAAGTCATTGGCGATACCATCGAAGAACAAACCCAGCTTACTTTACAAAATTGTATCGCGCAGCTGCGTACCGCCGGCGTTGGACTTGAGCAAGTTTTTAAAGTCAACGTTTATATGACCGACCTGGATTTATGGCCCAGGTTCAATGCCGTTTACAGCACCTATTTTACCGACCCAAAACCGGTGAGGACCACGGTTGGCACCAAGTTATTGATGAACCTATTAATTGAAATAGAAATGTGGGCAATTAAACCATGAAATGGGAAGCATTAACCAGCAAAGAGTTAGGCCATCTTGACAGGAATATCCCGGTAGTTGTGCCAATTGCCGCTGTTGAACAGCACGGACCACATCTTCCGGTGGCCACGGATAGTCTCATCGCTGATCACTTTATGGCAGAACTTAACTCAGCTTTAGCGGACCAGGTTCTGACGCTGCCCACCATACGCATTGCTTGTTCTGAACACCATATGTTTTTTACCGGCACGCTTACCGCCACGCATGAAACCTTTTTAGCCTACCTTAGAGAAGTGATGGAGTCGGTGATTCATCATGGCTTCGAACGAATCATTATTTTTAATTGTCACGGTGGTAATCTGGGTATTGGACAAGTCGCTCTGGAAAAACTGGGTTACCGCCATCCTAATGCACGCTTCACGCTGGTGACCTGGTGGAGGTTGGTCGCAGCCCAATTAGCCGAAGTGCAGGACAGTGAAGCCGGTGGTGTGGGCCATGCCTGTGAGTTCGAGACCTCACTGCTTATGCATTTTGCTCCTGACCAGGTAAGAACTGAGTTTATTCCTTCCACCATGACTAATCTGCCCACGTTTGCCTGGGCAGAAGGAGACATGCTCAAGGGCAGTGCGGCCAGTCTATACCGGCGTATGGATCAGATGACCCCCAATGGGGTCTATGGGGCACCTTTCATGGCTTCAGCGCTTAAAGGGCGCACCATCTCCCACTTGGTCACTACCGCGCTGAGCCATTTGGTCAAGGATATAAGAGCCATACGGTGAGGAACTTTGACTGGCTCCTGGATGGAACCATTATTGGATTTTACCTCGCCCTGGTGGTGGGAGTTGGATTATGGTTGCGTCGATTTGTACGTGGACTGGATGACTTTCTCCTCGCCGGGCGTCGCGTGGACATTTATTTAGGCATCGCCTCACTGGCCGCTACGGAATTTGGCATCGCCACCTGTATGGCCAATGCTGAACTAGGCTACCGTTATGGCTTTGCCGGCATTACGCCGGGTATAGCCTTAGCGACAGCCATGTTTATAGTGGGCATGACCGGGTTTTGTATCAACCGGCTACGCCAGCAGGAAGTAGTAACCTTACCCGAATTGTTTGAGCAAAAATTTGGGCCGCATGTGCGTTGGGCCGGCGCTCTGGTGATCGTCCTGGGTGGTCTGTTAAATATGGGGGTATTCTTGCGGCAAGCCGGCGAATTTTTATCCATTGTTCTCGGTCTGGACCTTCAATACCTGACCTGGACCCTGACCATCATCCTTATCCTGATTGTCTTATATACCGTAGTCGGAGGGATGCTTTCGGTCATTGTTACTGACTATATCCAGTTTATCTTTATGGGCTTGGGATTGGTGGCAACTGTAGTGTTGGTGGTAATGACTTTAGGGTGGGGAAAAATGACCGTAACCGTTCAGAATGAACTTGGTCCCACTGGCATGAATCCTTTTGTGGGTAGCGGATATGGGTGGGACCGTATCGTATTTGATTTTCTGGTCTCCTTTGCTTCTGTGCTCACCTGGCAAACCATGTTATCCAGGGTTCTTTCCGCTAAGGATAGTGTTACAGGGCAAAAAATTTATACCCGTACAGCACCATTTTTTATTGTCCGCTTTTTATTACCGGCAGTCCTCGGTATCGGAGCTCTACACTATTTTACTGGACTATCCGGTGTGTCTGTAACTCCCACTACTGCTATGCCTCAAATGTTATCAGCCTTAGTTCCGGTAGGGCTAATTGGGTTATTGATTGCGGCCATGTTGGCTGCGGACATGTCCACCAACTCCTCCTACATGCTTGCCTGGAGTTCGGTGATATTTAACGATTTAATGCGACCCATCCACCGTGGGCAATGGACCAGTCGGCGTAGCATCAGCATGAACCGCATCCTGGTGATGTTCGTTGGTTTATTTTTACTCATCTATGGACTTTGGTATCCTGTTCGTGGTGATTTGTGGACCTATATGCAGGTCACCGGCACGGTCTATCTGGCCAGTATGAGCGTATTATTGATCGCGGTTTGTTATTGGAAAAACGCTAATGACTGGGGAGCTATCGCAGCAATTATTACCGGTGCTGCGCTGCCGATTGCCTTCCTGATCATGCAACAGTTTCCTTCAGGCCAGGCTTTAGTGTCTTCCATCGGTACTTATAAAATTGGCATTATGACCTACCTGATGACCGGGGTGGCGATGATCTCCGGCTCCTGGATAAAAAATAAATGGCGATAGATTATGTTTTGGTTCATACTTTTCATCATAGTGATTACCTGGTATGTTTGTATCACCTTCATCGTGGCGTGGAGGGGATTTCAAAACATCCGAACTATGCTTAAAATCAAAAAATAAGTACAGGTTTATTTGCTTTTGAGCTCAGATAAAATTTTCTTGGCACAAAGGACCCGACCCCACCTAACAACTAAAGATGGGCAGATCAGCGGTTAGTTTATTCGGTGTCCTGTAGATTTTAGGCATGCACAAACTTTATAAAATACTATTTTTGCCCTGCCAATGTTATTATTCCACATAAACCAGCCACCGAGCAATAGTTCAATGTCGCATCATTTCATCTTTGCACTGATCATCTTTGGAATTTTGCAGATACAAAGTTGTATCCCGGTCAGCAATGAACCCTCATCTGCCAACCCTGAATTTTCGTATTCTATGCAGGATAGCCTCGTTCAGCATATTCGTTCCGAAAGCGAACAAGGTCATCTCAATGCAATAGTCCCCTATTTGAGGCATGAGAAACCGGCTTACCGCTACACTGCTGCCTTAGGTTTAGCATCCTTTGCTGAACAAACTGCCCTGGATTCTTTAATGCCATTGTTAGCGGATCCTTCCCTCGAGGTTGCCACGATGGCCGCGTTTGCCTTAGGACAAAGCAAAGATAAAAACCGGGAAACGGCACTAATCAATGCATTTCGGCAACCGGATAGTGTGGTCAACGTATACGGTTTGAACATGCGCATCATGGAAGCTGCCGGTAAGGTGGGCAGTACGGCTACTTTAAAAAATCTGGCCACGATCAGTACTTACCGTCCTGAAGACACCTTGTTACTTGAAGGCCAAACCCGGGGTATTTATCAGTTTATGTTACGTGGGGAGACCTTGCCCGAAGGCACTGCTAAGATGGTGGCTCTAGCCACGGACCCTTCAATACCCAATTCTGCACGCCTTCTGGCTGCCAGTTACCTGGCTAGAATAAAAGAAGCAGACCTATCCTTGAATGCTGACGTGTTGCTCACCACCTATCAAAATGAAACGCACTTTCCCATCAAACTGGCCTTAGCCATCGCCGCTGGTAAAAGTAAAAATGATGCCGTGCGTGAGGCTCTAATGCAGGATTTCACCACGGTCACTGATCACCGGTTGCGTTGCAATATCTTGCGCGGTTTGTCTTTTTATCCTTACACGGCGATTAAAGACCATTTGGTAGCGGCACTAAAAGATGAACATCCACAGGTCGTGGAAGTTGCTACTACCCTCATTGGCGAAAAAGTAGAAGACGCTGACCTAAACAATCTGGCCCAACTGGCTAAGATTAATTTTAGCCCACTGGTGCGAGCTAACCTGATCGGCGCTTATCTTAAATCGGCAGGTTATTCTTATGCCATCGGACGCAATGCCCGCAGTGGCGACCTGAGAAACCTCTATTTACAACAAACTGACCCCGTTATCAAAGCACAAATGGCGAAGAATTTCGCCTTTGACGATGGACAGGCGGCCTTTTTAGCCGCTGAGGCCCAAAAAGCCACCGAACCCATCCTGCGCACCGCCTTATATTCGACCCTGATCCAATCTTTACAAGATAAAAAAGTACGGCAACCGGCTACCCTGGCCAAAGCCATGCTTCCTCAGTTAATTTTAGGATTACAACTGGTGGATCCATCCATCATGGAATTAGTTTGTGATGCGCTCCTGACAGAGGGTCACCCTCTTTTTGCTTCATGGGAAAACAAAACAATTTTTCAAGATCTTCTAAATAACACCTCCGCTGAAACCAATCCTGATCTTTATGATAAATTGGGTGCGGTGATGGCCAAATTAAATGGTCAACCCAAGCCAACGCCCAGCCCTAAACAATATGCCCAGATTGATTGGTCCAAAGTGCTCGGCAGTGATCAAAAAACGGTGGTCATGACCACGAACAAAGGCCCAGTGGAAATACAACTCTGGCCTCATCTGGCTCCCGCCACCATAAGCCGGTTTATTACCCTCATTGAACAAAAATTTTATGATGGCCGCATTTTCCATCGCGTTGTACCTAATTTTGTGAGTCAGACGGGTTGCCCTCGCGGCGATGGTTATGGCAGCGCTCCTGGTTATATTCGTTCCGAACTAACACCGGCCAGCTACGATCAGGAAGGACTGGTAGGCATGGCTTCCTCAGGACGGCATACCGAAAGCTCACAATTTTTTATTACCCATAGTCCGGCACTGCATTTGGACGGCAATTATACTATCTTTGGACGGGTAACCAAGGGCTTGGAAAATGTTTTAGCCATCCAGGTGGGTGACCGCATCGAATCCATCACCATCAGGTAACCTAAAGGCTTTAGCCTTCTTACTTTAAATATAAATCAATCCAAGATGAAATCTACACCGTTGACCGAGAAGCACATTGCCCTGGGTGCTAAAATGGCGGAATTTGCTGGTTATAACATGCCGATTAGTTACACCTCCATTAAAGAAGAACATTTCGCAATCCGCCAAGGGGTGGGTGTATTTGATGTCTCGCATATGGGTGAGTTTATCGTGAAAGGACGTGACGCTCTTGCTCTCCTGCAATACGTTACCTCTAACGACGTCAGCAAATTAGTCGTCGGGCAGGCCCAATATTCCTGCTTGCCTAATCACGTGGGTGGCATCGTCGATGACCTCCTGGTGTACCGTTTGACGGAAGACCAATGTGCCGAGGGAGAAAATGCCTATATGTTGGTGGTAAATGCGGCTAATATTGAAAAAGATTGGAACTGGATCTTAAAACACCAGGAAGGAAAATTCGATACGCGGCTCATCAACATTTCCGATGAATCCGCCTTATTAGCTATTCAGGGTCCCAAAGCCCTGGAAGTCATTCAAAAATTAACGGCCAGCGACTTATCTCAACTCGCTTACTACCATTTTACCAAAGGTACCGTCGCCGGAATAGACAATGTATTGATCTCAGCCACCGGGTATACCGGCGCCGGAGGGTTCGAATTATATGTTCATAATTCTCACGCTGCAGAACTCTGGGACGCTGTATTTCAGGCCGGAAAACCCCTGGGTATCGTACCGGTAGGCCTGGGCGCGCGGGATACATTGCGCCTGGAAATGGGCTTCTGCCTCTATGGTAATGACATCACCGATAACACCTCCCCACTGGAAGCAGGCCTGGGTTGGATCACCAAACTAAATAAAGGGCCGTTTAACAGTTCAGAAATATTCAAAAATCAGAAAGGACAAGGGGTGGCCCGAAAGTTAGTAGGCTTTGTAGTCCATGACCGTCGTGTGCCCCGGCATGATTACCCCATCCTGAATATGCAAGGGAAACAAATAGGTCTGGTGACAAGTGGTACCTCCTCGCCTACCCTTGAGATCCCCATCGGTATGGGTTATGTGGAAACAGTCGAAGCCACCATAGGTAATAAACTCGGCATTGATGTGGGTTCTAAAATTGTCGAAGCCGAAGTGGTTAAACTGCCTTTCATCAGCTAATCACCATCGACTATGCGCGTTAAGGAAAAGGATAAGGAGATTAACGCATTGAGGCTTTTTTTTGCTCACAACCTTCAGGTGTAACTGCCTATTTCTTAGGAAATTGTCTTATTTGGAATTAGTATGAATAAGATTTAACAGGCCAAAAAAAACAACACTCTTCAAACCTTTAAGGCTTCGTCATGGTTTTACAGCATGCAATACCAGGAAGGAAAAGCCAAATTTATCGATACCTGGGGTGATCTGGGTACACGCTGGGGAGTAAGTCGTACTATGGCTCAAGTACATGCGGTATTGTTATTATCTCCGAGCCCGCTGTGTGCTGAAGACATTATGGTCGAGTTAGCTATCTCCCGCGGTAATGTCAGTATGAGCCTGAATATGTTACAGGAATGGGATATCATCTCTAAACTAGCGGTGCCTGGCGACCGGCGGGAATTTTATTTGGCGGAGAAAGACATGTGGAAAGTGCTGAAGCGGATTATCCAGCATCGCAAGCAAAAAGAACTTGACCCGATGTTACAGGCTCTTGATGAAGTCAGTGCTGTTGAAGGCCTATGCGAAAACAGCCGCGAATTCTGTAAGATGGTCAAAGAAATCAAACATTTTTCCCAGAAGGCTGAAGTGGTCCTGGATAAATTTGTCCGCGTTGACGACCATTGGCTGGCCAACGGATTTATGAAAATGATCCGTTAATTGGTTCTTTTTTCATAAATTTTTATTAAACCTGCCGAAGCACCACCTTTCGGTTTTTGAAACATCATTTCATCTTTTATCTTCGTGTCCTTTATTAATTAACCTAAAATAAATCTCCTTTGATCATGAGTAGATCTTACTTTTCTACCACCCTGTTTTTGCTGTGTTCCTGGTGCGGGTTTTTAGCCCAAGCCCAGGTCACGTTACCTCAAGCCAGCACTAAGGCTGCCGTGTCCGCAACCATTGGCGTGACTGAAATTTCCATCAAATATACCTCGCCGGCTGTACGTGGCCGTAACCTATGGGGCGAACTGGTGCCTTATGATAAGGTCTGGCGTGCCGGTGCCAATGAAGCAACCTTGGTTTCATTTTCCACAGAAGTGAATGTGGAAGGCATTAAATTACCTGCCGGCACATATGCTTTTTTCCTTACCCCAAGCACCGCCGGAAACTGGAAAGTGCATTTTAACTCCGATACACAACTATGGGGAGAATATGGCTACGATCCAGCTAAAGATGTCATCACCGTTGAAGTAGCTCCTAAACCCTCCAACATCGTAGAAGAAAGACTGACCTACTCCATTAAAGAAACTAAGGAAGACCAGGGTTATATCATGCTGGCCTGGGAAAAACAACGTATCATCATTCGTTTTGCGGTTAATACCCATAAAATAGCACTAGCCAACATCGACCAGGCCTTGGCTAACGGCAAAGCTGAAGAAAAATGGTCCGTATTAGCCGAAAGCGCCGAATACTTGTTAAAGAAAAATGAAAACCTGGAGCAAGCGCTGTCTTGGGCTCAGGAATCCACTACCTTAAAGTCAGAATCCTGGAACTTCTACATCCTGGCTCAAATCCAAGCTAAAATGAACAAATTTGCTGACGCAGCCATGAGTGCTCAAAAAGCCATTGACGCCGGTGAAAAAAATGCCCAGGATGGGTACTACCAGTTTTACAAATCTACCATCGCCAAAATGCGTGATGACTGGAAAAGTAAAGGGTAATTCTTCCCGTTCTATCCATAAAATTATAACCTAATCACGAAGAGTCGATGATGATACATCGGCTCTTCTTTTTTTTGTACACATCCTCATGCCGATTTGACTCCATCGGCTGTGTCACCTTCAAATTTAACTTCAATACAGCCCTGACCTAGATCATCCTTACTATTACAACCATCTCCACTATCTTTAAGTCATAAATACCACAGACCTATGGATATTCAGGACCAGGTGCTTCAGGCGCTCAAAGCTTCATCTCTGCCGCTTAAAGCCGGAGAAATAGCCACCAAAACCGGATTGGATAAAGCTGCTGTAGACAAAGCAATTAAAGTGCTTAAAAAAGAACAGCGTATTACTTCCCCGAAGGTGTGTTATTATTCTCCCGCGTAATTTTTATTTCTCCGGGGTGGATGATCTTTGATTTGAAATTATAGTTTTGTGTGAATTATTTATTTACTCATTGTGCGGATCAGGTAATTCCGAATGAAATTTAATTGGCTTCATCTAAAATTATTGTTTCCAACTCACACCTTCTTTATCCATGATAGCAGAACAGGATATGGCAGTTCCTGTTAATCATATTCAGACCAACCCTGATCTTGAATTACTTTCGTATGTGATAATGAATCATGTAAGCCCCGTGCGCCTAAAAAAGTCAGTGGCTCGAATGGAATAAGCCGAAACAAACTTCTCTTTAAGGTAGTTATAAAATCCATGCGACTATTATCCTCATTTACTGCCCTGGTTTTTGTGAGGTATTTTCCGATGGTTTTTCCTTTTAATAAATACTCCAGTCCGGTGTAATATAATATCATCATACTTCCGGTTATTAAGTATTCCAGCCCCGCTCCGAGATTATATTCATCTAGAAATAGATTAGGTTGAACCACGAGGCTAATTATTCCAATAATGACTATGAAAAGCAGAAAAACTAAGTAGTCGACAATTAAATTTAAAAATCGTTTTTCTTTACTTGCCTCCTGATAAATGGTCTTTTCGTTCAGGTCATCCAAAAGGTCGTCCATAGCTTGTTTATTTTAAGTGTTTTATAA
>JAYRWN010000244.1:0-7699 GCA_041917975.1 Saprospiraceae bacterium
ATGCCATCAGCGATACTCTGGCTTCTCCAGTAGATTTGGTTAAGCTATCCGAAGACGAAATAGCGGAAGGTTGGCAACTGCTTTTTAATGGTAAAGATGCTTCAGCCTGGCGTGGTTATAACCAGGACACCTTGCCTGCCAGTTGGGTCGTAGAGGATGGTCACCTGGTATGTCGTCAAATGGCCATCGAACATGGGGATATTATTACCAAAGAACAGTTTGACGACTTCGAGTTATCTTTAGAGGTTATGTACTATGACTCCGCGAATAGCGGAGTATTCCATCGCGTTCAAGAAGTACCGGGCGAGCCGATGTGGACACTGGCTCCCGAATATCAACTTATGGACAATGCAGCCTATTTCAGCATGTTTGGAGATCAATTTCCATCACATGGGGTAGGCGAGTGTTATGAATTATTTGAAGCGGAAAAAGATTATTCCCACCCCTTGGGTGAATGGAACAAAGTGAAAATCATTTCGCTTGGTAATCATGTGGAATATTGGCTGAATGGTTATCGCACGGTTAGTTTTGATATTGGATCAGCGGAATGGGAGAAACGGTTGGTTAAATCTAAGTTTAAGCCTAAAAAAATGCAGTTCGGTATGACACATTTGGGACATATGGGGTTACAGGATCATGGTCAGGACATCCGTTTTAAAAATATTAAAATCAGAAAAATCAATAACCAATAATTATGGGTAGAAAAATCAGAATGGGGATGATCGGCGGCAGCCTGGAGGGGTTTATCGGGGCAGTACATCGCCGGGGCGCTGCGCTGGATGGAGAAATAGAACTCGTCTGCGGAGCCTTCAGTTCGGACCCCGCAAAATCCAAAGCAACCGGCGAAGCCTTGTATTTACCGGCTCATCGGGTTTATGGTTCTTATACCGAAATGATCGAAAAAGAAAAATCACTACCTGAGAATGAACGCATGGATTTCGTGTCCATTGTAACACCCAATCATGTCCATTTCCCAGCTGCTAAAATGGCTATCGAAAATGGATTTCATGTGGTGATGGACAAACCCCTGACGCTAACCATGCCAGAAGCTAAAGCATTGGAAGTGATAGTTAAAAAATCGGATCGGTTGTTTGTTTTAACCCATAATTACACCGCCTATCCGATGGTTAAAGAAGCCCGTGCATTGATCCAGGCGGGTAAGATCGGGACCGTTCGCAAAGTCATCGTGGAATACCCTCAAGGATGGCTGGCTCAACTGTTAGAAGCAACCGGGCAAAAACAAGCCGCCTGGCGCACCGATCCGGCCCGTTGTGGTGCGGCTGGTGGAATAGGTGACATTGGGACACACGCTCATAATTTGGCAGAATACATAACTGGACTTAAAGTTACCGAGCTATGCGCCGATCTCACCATTTTTGTGGAAGGTCGTAAACTGGATGATGATGCCAATTTACTCTTGCGTTTTGACAATGGTGCAAAAGGCGTGTTACACGACAGTCAAATTTGTAATGGAGAAGAAAATGACTTGAATATCCGGGTCTATGGAGAATTTGGAGGCTTGAAGTGGCGGCAGATGGAACCCAACACCCTTGAACTTACCAACCAAGATAAAGGTTCCCAGATTATCCGTACCGGTGTAGGCAACTTGTCAGCGCAAGCTCAGGCACACACCCGCCAACCAGCTGGTCATCCGGAAGGATATGTAGAAACCTTTGCCAACATTTATCGCAATTTTTCCTTTGCTCTTCGGGCACGTTGGGGGGCATCCAATGTTCAAGCGGCGGTTGGTAATCTGGGAAATGATCACACCCTGTCCGGAGCTTATAATCCTGACATCCATGATTTTCCAGGCATCGATGAAGGTATGCGAGGGATGGGATTTATCCAGTCGGTGATTAAATCCGCCGCCTCCGAACAGAAATGGACTAAATTTGAAATATGATTATTCTCAATAAAAATAACGAGGGATGTCTAAAATAAAAATAGGAATAGTGGGGACCGGATTCATTGGTCCAGCCCATGTGGAAGCTCTTCGCCGTCTGCCAAACCTGGATGTGGTGGCGTTGAGCGAAATAAATTTAGATTTGGCCAAGTCTAAAGCGGCCCAACTTGGTATCGAACGGCCCTGTACCTTCGAGGAGATGTTATCAATGCCTGATGTACAAAGTGTACACATCTGTACACCGAATTTTTTGCATTATGCGCAATCCAAGGCTGCCCTCTTGGCTGGTAAGCATGTTGTTTGCGAAAAACCTCTGGCTAAAGATCTGCATGAAGCTGAAGAATTGGTGCAACTGGCCAAAAAAACCGGATTGGTCAATGCGGTTCATTTTAACCTCCGCTATTATCCGCTGGTTCGTCAAATGAAGGTTATGCGTGAAAAGGGGGACCTGGGAGAAATCTACTCTGTCCTCGGCTCCTATTTACAGGATTGGTTGTTTTATGCTACCGATTATAATTGGCGGTTAGAACCGGATAAGTCCGGTGATTCAAGGGCCATAGCGGACATCGGATCACATTTGCTGGACCTCATCGAATATGTGACCGGCTTAAAAACTACAGCTGTGATGGCTGACTTCAACACCATTCATAAACACCGTAAAAAACCGCTTAAACCCATCGAGACCTATTCTGGCAAAATGCTCACCCCTGAGGACTATCAGGACGTGCCGATCCATACCGAGGATCATGCTAATGTCCTGCTGCGTTTCAGCAATGGTAATAAAGGTTCAGTGACCGTCTCTCAGGTTTCTGCCGGACGTAAAAACCAACTGCGTGTGGAAATCGCCGGATCTAAAAAAACCGTGGCGTGGAACTCCGAAGCACCAAATGAATTGTGGATTGGCCATCGTGATGGGGCTAATTCATTATTGATGCGCGACCCGTCTTTATTGTATGAAGAGGTGCGCTCGCTGATTACTTATCCGGGCGGTCATAACGAGGGTTTTGGAGATACTTCAAAACAACTTTTTAAGGAAGTGTATGCCGCCGTTGCAGAAGGGAAACAACCGGCGGTGCCGAAGTTTCCAACCTTTGCGGACGGTTGGCGAGAGCTGCTGATCTGTGAAAGAATCTTGGAAAGTAACCGCAAACAAACCTGGATTAATGTTTAAGGCTTAGGTCAAGAGTATTTCAGAACGGAATTTTTTATTTTACTTGTTCACTGGTAAGTCCAAACCGCCGTTCGCGATGTTGGTATTCTACCAAGGCCTGATAAAAATCCTCTTTGCGAAAATCAGGCCAAAGTACCGGAGTGAAGTACAATTCAGCATAAGCAATCTGGTAGCATAAAAAGTTGCTGATCCTTTGCTCTCCGCTGGTGCGGATCAACAGATCAGGGTCAGGAATGCCATGGGTATACAGTTGTGTACGGAAGAGGTCCTCATCAATAGACTCCGGAGCTAACTCACCTTGGGCCACTTTTTCTGCCAGACGCTTGGCAGCTTGCACCAGTTCATGGCGGCTGCTGTAATTTAGCGCTAAAACAAGATTAAGGCGGTGATTGTGTTTAGTTCTTTCTTTGGCTTGCAATAAGGCCTTATGCGTGCGGGAAGGTAGGTAACTGATGTCGCCGATAGTCTGTAAGCGCACATTATTTTCCATCAGCGTTTTCATCTCCAGCCCAATAGTTTCTACCAACAGATTCATGAGTGCATTGACTTCCAGACTGGGTCGCTTCCAGTTTTCGGTGGAAAAAGCATATAGAGTAAGGTTGGGTATACCCAGCTCTGTCGCTGCTTCGGTGATTTCGCGTACAGATTTAACACCATTTTTATGCCCGAATACACGTGGTTTACCCTGCCGTTTGGCCCAACGGCCATTGCCATCCATTATGATAGCCACATGTTGAGGAAGATGGCTACGGTCTAATTTGTCTAACCAATCCATGTTTCGTGCGCACAAAAATAATTATTCTCCTTTACCAGTCTTATTAAAAAAATTGCGTTGGTAGAAAAGTAGCGCTAGCTTGGAAGTAGCCGTTCCGGGTTAGCGGCAATAAATTTTTTCCAGGTTCCTCCTCCCGTCGTCTTTAGTGTTCCGTTTTGAAAATGATGGCATAATGCCGCGGCTAAAGCGTCTGTAGAATCTAAAAATTTCGGTTCTAATTTTATTTTTACCAGGTGTTCTACCATGGCTGCCACTTGTTGTTTTGAGGCATTACCATTACCAGTGACAGCTTGTTTTATTTTTTTTGGCGAATATTCATGGATATCCAAACCCATAGTGATGCCGGCCGCAATCGCTACGCCCTGAGCCCGGCCCAGTTTAAGCATAGATTGAATGTTTTTGCCATAAAAAGGACTTTCGATAGCCATTTCACCTGGCTGATATTTTTCGATCACCTCCTGAATCTGGAGGAATATTTCTTTCAACTTAACCTGATGTTCTTTCCATTCCTGCAAATGAATAACATCATTGTGAATAAGTCGAATATTATCTCCACCATGGACCTCGATAATGGCATACCCCAGGATGTTTGTACCCGGGTCTACACCCAAGATGGTTTTAATTTTATGACTCATGCCTGCAAGTTAATAAGAATTGCGGTAGAGAAACCTTGCGCCAGTTTCAGAATTAAGTTAGTGGTTTAACAAATAGTTAAATTGAACTTTTTTGGGTGAACCGGCCTTTATTGGATAAATATTGAAGTTTTTACTACGTTTACCCTGGGTATTAACACCATGGCATGTTGAGTAAAGTTAAAAAATATAGGTTGTTGTTTGTCATGATTCCAGGAATCCTGACGTGGCTAGGGTTTAGGCCTGGTCAGCCTGACACGCCTTCTACCAATGGAAGATTTTGTACCGGGGTACACCAAAGTTTTTTGGCCGGTGAGGTGATCGTATATAAAATCTTTTACAACTGGAACTTTGTCTGGATTCCTGCCGGTGAAGTGATGTTTAAAGTCTCTGACCAAGGTGAATTCTTTAAACTAAGTGCCACCGGACGCACATATCCTTCTTACGAATGGTTTTTTAAAGTCCGGGATTACTTTGAAGCTGTTGTAGATAAAAACACACTATTGCCCATCTCATCCGTTCGGGATATTCATGAAGGGAAATACACCCGCTACAACAAAACGGAATTTGATCAATCCCAGCCTATAATAAAGTATACCTGGGGTAAAACCAAGCAAGGACTTCAAAAATCTGGAGTTTATACCCCAGTAGATTGCACCCATGATATTCTATCTATTATTTATGCATTGCGCAACGCTGATTTTGCTACCTGGAAACAGCAAACAAATAAATCTTTGGGCATTTTTTTAGATAATGATTATTGGCCGGTGAACATTACCCATATGGGCAAGGAGGTAAAAAGAATACATGGCTTAGGAAAATACCCTACCATCCACCTAAGTCCGGAAACCATTGCCGGCTCTGTTTTTAAAGAAGGTGATCGTATGCATGTATGGTCTTCCGATGATGGTAACCGCATTCCATTACTTATTGAGTCACCGGTATCTGTAGGGTCAGTGAAAATAGTTATTCATAAATGGTCAGGACTGAAACATCCCTTTGTATTGACTAAAGCAGCGACGCAATGAGTAAAATAACTGCTCTTCGATCATGGTTGTGGTTCTTGGTCATAGCAGCAATGGTGATTTTATTTTTTGTCATGCGCTCCTGGATTAGTCAAATAGCTACTCACAAAGAAACCGTACAAGCCGATGTCCTGCTGAACAGTGTAGAAAAGGTAATGAAGTTAACCACGGTAGAAGGGTATTTCAGTGAGATATACGATTATAAAGATTATTACTTTTCTGATTTTCTACCTTTTCGCAAAAAAGCGCTCATTCGCGTGAAGGGAAAAGTGTCTATGGGTTATAATCTCAATCGCATCAACATCCGGTCAGATCAGGCCACACGCACCATCTACATTGGGCCATTACCCGAAGTCGAAATATTAAGTATAGACCATGACCTGGATTATTATGATGTCACGGAAGGTGTGTTTAATTATTTTACCGAACAGGATTTCTCAAAACTCACCGCCAATGCCAAGGAATTGATCCGCTCTAAAGCATTAAAAAGTCAGTTAAAAGGCCAAGCTGAAGCTCAAACTGGGGAAATGCTGCAGATGCTAGATCTGCTAATTTCAAATTCCGGATGGAAACTGGTGGTGGAAGGGGCCAATAGTCCTTTCAAAAAATAAATTATTCTTTATTTTTCCACACGGCCAGATTGGGACAAGTCCGATAGGCCCGGTCTATGACCATAAAAGTATCGTCAATCTTTCCCTTTATCCATGTATTTAAAAAATCATTGCGTTTAGCGTCTTTGGATAAACTCTGCATTTTAGCATAATCTTGCTTAAGATTGGCTTGATGTGGCGTGGTTTTAGACATCAACTTGAGCAAACGATAACGAGTGTCTCCACGTTGACCTAGATATTCCTGAGGTGTGGAAATATCGCCTACTTTTATGTTTTCGATAGCAAAATATATATCGGGATCCAAATCTTTGACTTCAAAATAGGTATTGCTTGTTTTAAAATTAAAGACTCGCCCGCCATTGTTATAACTCATTTCTTTTGCGTCCGAGTATTGCGAAACGGCTTCTTCAAAGGTAATACTGTCGGCCAGGATCAATGTCCGCACGGAATCCAATTTGGATTTAGCAACTAATTTATCTTCATCGCCAATCTCTGGGATAAGCAGAATATGTCGGGCATTAATACGATTACCACGTCGGTCTAACAACTGTAGAAGATGGTAACCGAATTCGGTCTCAACGATTTCAGAGAGTTCATTAATCTCCAGGTTAAAAGCTACCGCTTCAAATTCAGGTACATACTGCCCACGAACAGCCCACCCCAGATTACCGCCTTCTTTCCCTGATTCGTCATCTGAGTTTAATTGAGCAAGTTTGGCAAAGTCTTCCCCAGCTGTAATGCGTTTGCGTATTTCTTCCAGTCGTTTGTGGGTGGCTTGTTTGGTCGCCTCATTTGCTACAGGTTTTATGACTATTTCGGACACCTCCACTTCTGCGGAATAATAGGGTAGACTATCTTTAGGGATGGCGTTGAAAAAGCGAATGACCTCCGTAGGGGTTATCGCTATTTTGGAGACAATTTGCTCTTTCATTTTATTTTCTAAAAGCATATCCCGCATATCTTCCCGTACCTCTTCCTGCAGTTCTTCCGGTGTTTTTCCATAATAGGCAATGAACTGTTCCCGGTCACCGCCCAGGGCCGACATGATCTGATCCATGCGGGCTTGCATTTGAGTTTCCACTTCGTCATCGGTTACTTCCACACTGTCCAGCTTCGCCTGATTTACCATTAACTTTCCGACTAACAGATTCTCCAGGATGAAACAATAAGCATCGGGAGGCAGGTTTTTCTGGTAAGACTGCATTTGTCTCAAATTGCCTTCGATGTCAGATAACAAGATAATTTCACTACCCACCTGAGCGACTACCTCGTCTATGATTCGCTCTTCCTGAGAGAAAATGAGGAATGGCCAAAAGAGAAAGCATAATAGACTAATTCTCATTCGTATAGATTTTAACCTGATTTTGTTTGATGCCGGCTTCGTAAAGTTCATTGGACAATTGGTCCAAAAGTTTGAATTTACGTTGTTGTAAGATAATTTTTTTTATTTGTTCTTCTACATAGGATAACGGTGCATATTCTTCTGCGTCGACCCGCTGTAAGGTTTTTAACAAATAAATAAACTTTTGCTCTTTTTCCTCAAGAATATTGCCTTCCCTCAACTGATTCAAATTCACTTTTC
>JAYRWN010000245.1:0-4310 GCA_041917975.1 Saprospiraceae bacterium
AAGCATGGTATTGGATTCCATAGCTTGAGTCACTTGGTCCAATTGTATTTTACCCTGACCTATTTGGATACACATGCCCACAATCATCCGCACCATACCCCTCAAAAAACGATCTGCTTCAATTTGGTAGATATAAATCCCCCTCTCTTGGCGCCACGTGCTTGCCTGTACGTTACAGAAAGGCGTTTTGGCGTCGTGATGACTTTTACAAAATGTGCTGAAGTTGTGATAATTGAGTAAGAGCTGAGCCGCTTGCTGCATCAACTCAAAATCGCAACTGCCGATAGGCGGATAGTACCACTCGAGTCGGTGACGGAAGGGACTTTTCTCAGGATTTATATAATAAGAATAGCCGCGTTTTATTGCATCAAAGCGGGCATGGGCGGTGGGAGGCACACAGTACACCTGATGCACGGCTATGTCTGGTGGCAATAAACTGTTCCAGCGGGTGAGCAGATTAGCGGGCAAGTCCCCGGCAAAGGCAAAATGAGCATAAAAGCAGGACGCATGTACCCCGGTATCTGTACGTCCACAGCCGGTTATAGCCACGGGACACTGCAAAATGACCGCCAGCTTATCTTCCAGCACCCGTTGCACACCGCAGCCGTTCGGCTGATGCTGCCAGCCATTATATTCCGTACCTGCATAGGACAAGTGGACAAAATAGTTTGGTATCTCCTCCATCCCTCAAAGATATATGATCTGTATCAGCCTAAAATCCTAAAACCTGCCCCACGAATGATTTATGACAACCGAAACGTTAAATTCCTCTATGCCAAGTCATATTTGATAACGATGCAGGTCAATGTTTTTATTCCACCACGATCACATATTGCCGTCTTAGAAAGATTGTTAATTAATAAGGCAATACCATGATAGACACTAGAATAAAAACGAAAGAACGCGCAGTCAATAAATTTATGCAAAGCGTAAGCCTGCGCAATCCTTACGAACCGGAGTTTCTACAAGCCGTCAAAGAAGTGACTGAAGTTATTTTACCTTATACTTATGAACACAGTGAATACAACAAAGCGGATATTCTAAATCGACTTACTGAACCCGAACGGGTGGTGATGTTCAAGGTACCCTGGATAGATGATACGGGTCGCTACCGGTTCAACCGGGGCTACCGGGTCCAAATGAACAGCGCTATAGGTCCCTACAAGGGTGGGTTACGTTTTCACCCTTCCGTCAATTTGAGTATATTAAAGTTCCTGGGATTTGAGCAGACGCTAAAAAATGCCCTGACATCGTTGCCCATGGGCGGAGCAAAAGGAGGAAGTGATTTTGATCCTAAAGGTAAGTCGGACAATGAGATCATGTTGTTTTGCCAAAGTTTTATGACCGAATTGGCCAAGTTTCTGGGGCCGGATATTGATGTACCGGCCGGAGACATCGGGGTAGGTGCCCGTGAAATTGGTTTTTTATTTGGCCAATACAAACGCCTTACCAGTGAGTTCAGCGGCGTACTGACCGGTAAAGGCCTGACCTATGGGGGTAGCTACATCCGTCCTGAGGCTACTGGGTATGGCCTGGGTTATTTTGTAGAAGAAATGCTCAACAAGCGCAACGATTCCTTGCGGGGTAAAAAAGTGTTGATTTCCGGATCTGGCAATGTGGCGCAATATGCCATTGAAAAGGTGTTGCATTTGGGCGGTGTGCCGGTTACCGCTTCTGACTCGGATGGATTTATTTATGATCCCCAAGGCATCACAGCCGAAAAAATAGCTTACCTCAAAGAACTGAAAAATGATCGGCGGGGTCGCATCCGGGAATATGCTGATAAGTATAATGTTTTGTATGCAGAAGGCCAAAAACCGTGGGGAGTAGTCGCCGACGTCGCTTTACCCTGCGCCACCCAAAATGAAGTGACCCAGGCCGACGCTCAGAAATTAGTTAATAACGGGATCATCCTGCTGGCTGAGGGCGCTAATATGCCGACAACGCCTGAGGCGATTGCCTTGTTGCAGTCAGCGCAGGTACTCTATGCTCCAGGTAAAGCCTCCAATGCCGGAGGGGTTGCGACTTCCGGCCTGGAAATGTCACAGAATGCCATGCACCTGACTTGGCCCAAAGAGGAAGTGGATGCGCGCCTGAAAAACATCATGCAGGACATCCACCGGCAATGTGTCCGCTATGGACAAACGGGTGGTCAAATTAATTATCTGTTAGGCGCTAATCTGGCTGGGTTTATAAAAGTAGCCGACGCCATGATAGCTCAGGGAAATGTCTGACCGATAAAGACCATAATTGTTTAGTTTTTATGAATTTAAAGCTCTGGTTATCAGGTGAACCGGAGCTTTTTTTTTATCCTCTGGTGAATATCTCGATTTGTTTCGATTATCTTTCGTCACATGAATGACCAGTCCTTTAGTGAACCATCCTCAGCCTTGGTGGCGTCTTTAAAAGCTTTTTTGCCGCCGGAGCGGATTAAAGCGAGACCTATAGACCGTTATGCCTATGCCAGTGACGCCAGCCATTTTTACCTCGTTCCGCAGGTGGTGGTCCAGCCAGCTTCAGAACAGGAAATAGTTCAGCTTTTTAAAGTTGCTGTGCATACTAAACTCAGCCTTACTTTCCGTACGGCTGGAACCAGTTTATCCGGGCAAGCGGTGACCTCGGGGATCCTGGCAGATTTGAGCCGCTTTTGGCGGAAGGTAGACATCCATGAGCACGGCCATCTGATTACCCTGGAGCCCGGGGTCATCGGTGGCGATGCTAACGCCCGGCTGAAAAAATTCGGCCGCAAAATAGGACCCGATCCGGCTTCCATTAATTCGGCTATGCTCGGCGGAATTTTGTCCAATAACTCCAGCGGCATGTGCTGTGGAGTCAAACATAATGCGTATCATACTCTGACCGCGCTTCGTTTTATACTTCCCGACGGCACCACTTACGACACCGCTGACCCAGCGGATTATGACCGTTTTAGGCAACAGTCACCACACCTGGCCGCAGGACTGCTACAATTACGCCAGGAGATCCTGGGTGACGCGCAGCTTACCGCACGCATCCGCCATAAATACCGCCAAAAAAATACGACGGGCTACAGCCTCAATGCATTTCTGGATTATGAGCATCCGCTGGATATTCTCGCGCATCTGCTCATCGGGTCCGAAGGCACATTGGCTTTTCTGGCCAGAGCCAGCCTGAGTACTATCCCGGATCATCCCTGCAAACGCACCGGCTTGTTGTATTTTTCGGATCCGGTGCAAGCTTGCCAGGCTATTCCGGCGCTGCGGGACAGTGGTGCCGAAGCCCTGGAATTTATGGACCGTGCTTCTTTGCGCTCGGTAGAAAAAATGCCCGGTGTGCCGTCACGGTTAGCTTCATTGGGGCCGGACGCTGCGGCCATTCTCTGCGAATACCAGGCCGTCGATGTGCAAGCTCTGGACCATCTCTTTAACCTGGCCCGCCCTGTTTTAGAGCGGTTGTCCATTCTCAGCGATGGCATCAGCCTGGACGAACTCTTTACCACGGATGAAGCACAACAGGCCATATACTGGAAAATACGCAAAGGTCTTTACCCCACCGTAGCCGGAATTCGGGCTAAAGGGACCGCGACCATGTTGGAAGACATCACTTTTCCCGTTGAACGATTGGGAGAAGCTATCCCCGATGTACAGGATTTGTTTAGAAAATATCATTATACCGACGGCATCATCTTCGGGCATGCTAAAGACGGCAATCTTCACTTTTGTATCTCCCAGGATTTCGCTCTTCCGGATGAGGTCCGCCGCTTTGCTGACTTTAACGATGAATTGTTTTATCTGGTTATTCAAAAATACGACGGGTCGCTGAAAGGTGAACACGGCACCGGACGCGCGGTAGCACCTTATGTGGAAGCCGAATGGGGCCCGGAAGCGTATGCCATTATGCAGCAGCTTAAACAACTCATTGATCCACAACGGCTTCTCAACCCTGGTGTTCTGTTACCAGAAGATAAAAATGTGCATTTGCGTGACTTGAAAGTGTTGCCAGGCGTGGAAGAGGAGGTGGATAAATGTGTCGAATGCGGCTTTTGCGAGCGCCGCTGTCCCAGCCGCGATTATACGCTTACTCCCCGCCAGCGCATTGGCATCCGCCGTGCACTAAAACGGCTGGAGCAACAGGGTGAACACCAGACTTATCAACATATTTTACACGATTACCAGCACGCCGGAATGGACACCTGCGCCGTAGACGGCATGTGCGCCACCGACTGCCCGGTGCACATCAATACCGGTGAGCTGATCAAACGCCTGCGCCGGGAGAACCACTCTGCCTGGCAAAATAACCTGGCCCTAACCATTAGTAAGAACTTTAAGCTG
>JAYRWN010000246.1:0-5661 GCA_041917975.1 Saprospiraceae bacterium
ATTTTTTCACACCATCCGTTGAGTACCTGTGGTGTGCCTTACATGGATGAGCGATATGCATTAGCCGGGCAGCAGAAAATTATGGCTTTATTGCAAAGATGTGGAAAAGATGTGCACGTGTTTTGTGGACATTATCATGTTGATAAAACGGTTTCATCCAACCGGATAACCCATTATCTTACACCGTCCGTATTTGTTCAATTTCATCCGGAAAGTAAGGATGGGGTGGTATTTCATTCTCGACCTGGTTATCGGATCATCGAGGTGGAAGAGGGAATTGTTAGCACCTACACCGTCTACCAGGACACTATGATGTTGCCCTAGTTTTGTACGAATATTTTCCAGCCAAAATGGTTATTATCGCCAAGTTAAAAAAGTAGAATGTGCCCACCTTGTCCGTCTCAAGCATATCATTAAGCAACAGAATAGTATAAATGGCAAAAAGTGAACCGCTGGTTCCTAATAATAGAATGCGATCTTCCCTAATGGTTATTTTATGATAATAATGTTGACAGATCAAGAGCACAAAAGCATTTAGACCTAAAAAAATAACTAACCCAGGCAAACCTTGTTCAACTGTGGTCATCAGATAATAACTATGAATGCCTGACTTATCAGGGTTATCGCTGACATAAGTTTTGAAACTATTTAAAGTATAAGCTTTGTATTGGGGGTAAAAATTACCTGGACCAAATCCGGTGAGTGGTTTTTCACCAATCATGTAGATACCCGCCACCCACCGGTAGATGCGTTCCATGGTAGATATGTCCTGACCTTTGGCCGTAGCGGATATCAAAGATTCGAACTGGGTATGGGTAATGGTCTTGTTAAAATCGGGAGCAAAATCCAAAAAACGGTTATCCGATAAAAAATAAAACAAACCTGCGCAAGCAATCAACACAGTTAAGGCCAAGGCTAACCAAAACTGCCGGTAATGTACAATCAACATACCGGCCATGGACACTAGAACGGCAACGTAAGCGGCACGCGTATAGGAGAAATAAATGGCCCAGCCGAAAAAAGCTAACAAAAGAAGCCAGAGCCATTTTTGTTTGGAACTGTTTCTATACAAGATCCATACATAAGGCAACGCGAGTACTAATATGCATCCAAAATTGACATGGTTGCGGAAGAATGGACCTACTTTAAAATTTATGCTTTCAAAAGAAAATCCAGAACTGGCATGTCTGATTTGAACATAGAGCGTGACCAGGGCCAACGCATAGATTAACCAGCGGACTACCCGGGTCCACTGCTGATAAGAATGGACAATGAATCCGGTAAGCATAAAAAATACAATGATATACCAACTCTTTGCCAATAAAAATTTAAATGCAATAACCGTGTCGACCGCCGCAATGGTTACCAAGGATATCCATAACCAATGAACAACGAGAAGCAAACTGACCGGGTGCCTGATAAATCCGGGAGCCAGCCGGTCGGATGAATAAAGCAGGTGGATGATGGTGGCCAGGCATAAAAGCCACATCAGTGGTTCGGAAGGCAAATCGGTACCCAATCCACCTGGTAAAAGAACTTCTATAGAAAAGGGTAAAGTGGCAAATAATACGTAATAAAACCAACGGAAGTCTACCACCAGCCATCCAACCACTAAACCGGCAGCAGGTAATAGCCATAACCAGTATGCTTGTGACCACATGGCTAGGCAACTTATCCCAGCTAAACCGCTCACTAACCACCAACCAAAACGGCGATTTTCAACAGTCCCGGCCAGATCAGGTGTCATTTCGATTTTATGTAATCCCAAATCAATTTAAAACGCTCAAACAGAACAATATACATGAAACCCAGGATAACAGCTGCCGCCGTGGAAGCCAAGACCAAAATCATCCTTTTGGGTCTGGATTTATTTAAAGGAATAGTGGCTGGCTCCACTAAAATGAGGGTTGCGGGTGGAGCGTGTACTGCTGCCAATAATTGGTCACGAAGCAATATAATCTGGTTGTTCTGTTCCTTGGACTTGGAAAGGAGGTCATCCAATTGTTCTAGTTTACTCCGCCATTGATTAAACTGGTTAATATTAATTCGAGATGCTCCATGGCGATTTGTCATAGAATCCAATTGGATGCGATAACCGGAGATAAGAGCGCGCAACAAGGTGATGCTATCTCGAGACACACGTGCACCATTGGCCTGCTGCTGAAGTAAAGAGTTTAGTTTAGCATTTTCTTTCACATAAGCCGCCTCTACAGAAGTGACTAGAGAGCTCAGCAGTTCAGATTGGGTTTCCGGATCGAAAATATGGTATTTTTCACGCAAAAAAACCAGACTATCATCCAACAATCGAATAAGGATATCCTTATCCTGAAGGGTGCGGTTATAACTTTCGACCAGGCTTAAATGCGTATGGCTAGCTAAGGAACTACCTAACTGATCAATTTTTTCACGGGCAGCATTGGCTATACGGGTGGCCAGAATCTTATCTTTATCTTCAAAAGAGAGCTCAAGAGCGTTATATTTAGTTTTCGTCAGGGTATAATGTTTTAAGAAGGATTGTTTGACTTTATAGGCAGCCCGGAATTCATCGGGGTTAATTTTGTAATGCTCATAGAGGTCAAAAGAATCGATTAAAAATTCAATGCATGGTTTCGAATACCCGATGGTCATCACTCTTTCAATGTCCTCATTGTTCCCATAATACCGGACATCCTCGCTGCTGAATATTTTATTCGGCTTGGAGACATCCTCACTGGCCGCATAAAATATGGTGGTGGCCCGGTAATAATTTTTTAACATCAACGATATTAGTATGCTTCCCAAGAAAGCCAACAGGCCTAAAAGAATAATGGTCTTTCGCCACACCCACAAGGTACGGGCGAAGGGAAGTAAGTTTTCTGTTTGAGATGGTTGCATACTAATCCAAGTCGCAGATTGTGCTGCTTATTTGTACAAAAGTAATGCTTATTCCTGGTTAAGTACTTATAAAATCCCGTTCTATAGACCTTTCGGGCGAACCAGAATTCGCTTCCGGTAAATGAAAAACAAGGTAATGGCCCATACACCGCTGATCATAAAACCCCAGAATGGATGATTCAATGAGTTACTGTTAAAACACAAAACCCGCAGCACAAGGTATAACCCAATACCATGCAGGGCTAAGTGGAGGTAATCCTGGCCAGGAAAAATACGGTAGTGTGCCTTAACGCGCCACATCAACATAATGGCCGTTAATCCCTGAGTAATGATGGTGGCCCAGGCGGCGCCAAGTGCTTGATGTTCTAAGATGAGCCACCAATTGAGCAAAAAATTGACTAAAATGGAACCAACGAAATAAATATTGATTTTGCTTAACGACCGGTCTGCTGTAAATAATGAACTGGTAATCATAATCAACCCGGTAGGAATGAAAGTGAATATGATGGGTTGAAGTACATCAGCCCAATATTTGTTGGACCCGGGGTAAATCCAAGCCATGATTTCATAAGCATAAACGGCTAAAAATACTGCTCCGCCAATTGTGATGATACCGATCATCCACAGTGTGGACCGGTATACAGCATAGAGCGCCATATGATTCTCGCGGTGAGTGGCATAGGTAGATAACAGTGGTATTGCCACTAAAAAAACCACCATATTTACAGCGTCCAATAGACGGTAACCGGCAGCGTAAATACCAGCCTCATGGGCGCCATCCGGAAGGAGGCGTTCAATCATGACACCATCTAAGCGGGCATATACGGTCATCAAGAATACGGTGAGCACAAAGGGAGCACATGCTTTTACCAGAGAGAGGACTTCTTGGATCTTAGGTTTTACCCACCCGACATAGGTTAGATCACCAGCCCACACATGTGCAATAAGTGCTGTCACCAGCAGAGCAATTGTTTGTAATCCAAGAAACCAACCCACAGTGAGTTGGCTTCTCCAGTGCGGTACAATCAATATGGCGCCAATGAACAGGATCATTAACGATTTATCCAATACAGAAATATAAGCGTCATGCCGATAAAAACTCCGTCCGCTATAAAAGGTCCGCAAATAAGAAATCCAGGAAATCAGAATTTGATTAATGCCTAAAAAAATTAACCATCGAAGGTTTGCTGCGTAACCGAGGACTAAAGCAAAGGTGAATAACAAACCCGAAAATATGATATGCAGAAATAACTTGGCCCAAGAAACCAAATGAAGTTGAGTACGTATTGACTGGCTTTTTGATGCAATCACTTGCAGGTTATAATTTTGTATGCCGAATTCGTTGATGACCTGAAATAAATAGGTAAAATTAAACAGGGCAAAGTATAATCCGTAAGCAGAAGTGCCTACCGCAAGTTGAACCTGTCGTTCAATCCCAAAAACATAAAAGATTTTGATCAGGACATTGATCAAGACCAGAAACAGTATCTGTCTAATATAGGATTCGGGCATTCTACGAAATTACAGATAATCTGCCGGATAGTGATAGAATCACGGGATGACTTTATCAGGCCACGCTTTAGAACAGGGCGATGAAATAGATCAATATTTGTAAATTCGAACTGAAATTATATCCACAACAGCTGCATTGCTCAAGCTACTGCTACCTGCAGCAAGACATCCTGATATAACTTTTCGTATTCAGGAATAATGTTTTGTAAATCAAAACGTCGAGCTTGCATCAGGGCGTTCTTACGAAATGCCGTTAATTTATTTTCATCGGACAATAATTCAATGGCATAACGGGCCATAGTATCCACATCCCCCAGATCAGCGAGGTATCCGGTTACTCCATGCGTATTAACTTCCGGCAGCCCCCCGACATTGCTGCTGATCACCGGGACCTGGCATGCTAAAGCTTCTAATGCAGCCAAACCGAAAGACTCGTTAGCTGAAGGAATTAAAAATAGATCAGCGGTGGCTAATATGTCCTCTACAGCATCCTGGTTACCCAGACATGATACACGAGAACTTATTTTTAATGACCGGCAAAGTTCTTCCATATTGTATCGTTCCGGTCCATCACCTACCAGCACCAGGTGTGCCGGAATTATTTGTTGGATACGATAAAAAGTCTGAATTACATCTTCCACACGCTTCACTTTGCGAAAATTAGAAACATGGACAATGACCTTTTCGTTTTCCTGAGCAAAAGAACGCCGGCATGTTGAAGATTTTCGGCTAAACCGATCGAAATTGATGAAATTGTAAATAACCTGGATAGGACGTACAACTTTAAAGATCTCTTCCGTTTGATTTTTTAAACTATGGGATACAGCAGTAACAGCATCAGAATGATTGATCCCAAACTCAACCACAGGTGAAAAAGAGGGGTCCATGCCCACTAACGTGATGTCTGTACCATGCAGGGTAGTAATTAAGGGCACTCTTTTGCCCCGATCAGCAAGGATCTTTTTAGCCAGGTAACCGACAGTGGCGTGCGGTACAGCATAATGCACATGCAGCAGGTCAAGGTTTTCATGGTCAGCCACGTCGACCATCTTGCTGGCTAAAGCTGTTTCGTAAGGTTTATATTCAAACAAAGGGTAATCGAATGAAGATACCTCGTGATAATATACATTCTCCTGATAGTGAATAAGCCGGGCAGGTCTGCGGTAGGTGATGAAGTGAATCTGATGACCGCGACGAGCCAGGGCCATACCTAATTCAGTAGCCACAACCCCGCTACCTCCAAAGGTAGGGTAACAAACTATGCCTATTTTCATC
>JAYRWN010000247.1:0-1754 GCA_041917975.1 Saprospiraceae bacterium
CGTCATCTGGAAGGGCATTAAATGGATGTTCGATGCCCGCAGCCCGTTTCGCATAAAATTCCGCTGGTCACCGGACCTTTGGCGGTGGGCCTGGCTATTTGCCCGGGCCAGCAGCGCTGAGCATGTGTTGCGCTGCCGTCAGCCCCTGCACGAATTATTTGCTTCCTCGCTGGCTTTGTACCGTGATTTAGCGGCTCAATGGGCTATCCCGTTAAAAAATACCGGCATTTTGATGGTCTATAATACTCCGCCTGGCCAGGCTGAAGAATACCATGTGGCCGAAGAGGCCCTGCGCCTGGGCCTTAAGGTGGAGGACATCCCCCCGGCCCGTTTCACGGATTATTTTGGGGTCCTGACCCTGGCGGCCTTGGGCGCCGTGCATTACCTGGATGATCATATCACCATCCCGGCGGTTTTTATGGATACCCTGCGGCGGGTGCTGATTGACCAGGGGGTGCAGTTGGTCCACGGAGAAGTCGTGCAGTGGGTCAATCAGGGAAAACAGGCGGAGGCGGTAGTCCTCCGGAGTAAGGAAGAAATACGCGGCGATCATTTTGTCCTGTGCGGTGGTGCCTGGACCCCTCAGCTGACCCAACCCTTGGGCTACCGATTGCCCCTGCAGGCTGGAAAAGGATACAGCATCACCTTTGACAAAAGTCATTTTGCAGTGGATTACCCCTTCATTCTTACGGAGGCTAAAGTAGCGGCTACCCCGCTGGGACACCAGTTCCGCTTTGCCGGTACCATGGAGGTCACCGGCCAGGACTTAAGCCTTAACACTACGCGCCTGGACGCCATCAAACATTCGGCTCGGCGCTATTTTACCCAGCTGGATTGGTCTCAGATTCCTGATCAGGCTAATTGGGCCGGTCTGCGGCCGGTTACTGCGGACGGTATGCCGGTGGTGGGCCGCCTTCCGGGTACACCTAATATATATATATGCAGCGGTCATGCCATGGTCGGTATGGGCCTGGCTCCAATTTCTGGCAAGGTTATTGCTGGTATTATAGAAGGACATCATGTGTTAGCAGCACAGGTCATGTCTACGCTTGAACCCAGCCGATTTTAAAATTTTATTAACTTTTTTATTGCTAGTGATTGAAAAATTATTACTTTAAGCCATTATTTAGTTTATGCTGTAGATCATCTAAAAAATCTCTTCAAAATATGTGTAAAAAGCATACGAGATTAGATAATTGGATTATATTTACGGCCTGAAAAAGACGACAATCTCTCAATTTCCGATTTTATAAGTACGCTCCTGCGAAAGCGTAGGGGTAATTATTTTATTACGTTAGTTTTAATTAACCAAAATTTACACTTAGTTTAATTTTTAAAACCAAAACCATAATCTCATGAGAAAGACGAATTTTACGTTTTTGAGTTTGGTGCTTACCATGATGGTTTACCTTGGTTCGTACAGTGTCAGCAACGCCCAGGCTTGTGGCGATAATTTGGACTGTATTGATAAGGTAATCATCTCCATGCCGTCAGGTACCTGTACAAGAACCATCCTGCCCGGCGATGTTATGCCACCAAATGGGGCTACTGCCTGTGCCAACGCAACCGTGATGGTCGTGCACAAATACGCTGATCCAAGCCCCACAGTGGATATTGCTGACCTGGGCTGGGATCTGGTGTATAAAGTGATCGACCCAGTTACCCAGAATTCCTGCTGGGGGTACATCCGGATAGAGGACAAAGCACCTCCGGTAGTTACTCCGCGTAACGACACGTTCCCTTGTCTGGATCCA
>JAYRWN010000248.1:0-6103 GCA_041917975.1 Saprospiraceae bacterium
CTACTGCCGAGGAACTAAAATCTTCCGGCAAAGTCGAGCCGAAATTATTTGAACAAGTTTCCATTTTATTTACCGATTTCCAGGGTTTCAGCCGCATCTCCGAACAAATTACGCCCCAAGAGTTAATCCAATCGCTGAATGAATGTTTTCTGGCTTTTGACGAAATAGCTGAAAAACATGGCATGGAACGTATTAAGACCATAGGGGATGCTTACATGTGCGCCGGAGGGATACCGGTACCTAATGACCACCATGCTTACAGCGCGGTGATGACGGCCATGGAAATCAAGGCGTTTGTCAAAAAATGGTCCGATAAAAGACAAAAAGCCGGCAAAACGGTTTGGCCTGTCCGCATCGGAATCCATACCGGTTCGGTTATTGCCGGAGTCATCGGTCTTAAAAAATTTGTTTACGACATCTGGGGGGATGCCGTCAATGTGGCTTCGCGTATGGAGACAAGTGGTGAAGCCGGAGAAATAAATATTTCCCAATCCACCTATGAACTAATCCATACTAAATTCCGCTGCGAGCACCGCGGGCGGCTAGCGGTAAAAAATCGCGGTGAAATAGACATGTATTACGTCAAAGAAAAAATATAATCCTTAAGAGCTATGCTAAAAAAAATATTATCCTGGTTCCAGGCCTGGGTTGGCCAATCACCCCTGCCAAAGTCGGCGACCGACGATCGTCACTATCCGGTTTATGTGGAATATCCGAACGAAATAACCATCCCTTTACCCGGAATTACTGCGGACACCCTGATGTATATTTTCCCTTTGCAGGCTGATTATGACCGCTTGCTACAGGTGTGCAATCAGCGCTTGAATGCGGTCATCAAAGATCAATCTGTGCAATTTTATCCCCTGACTCATCAAGTCCTCGGGGTCATGTCCCACATTCGCAAAGGTTACAAAGCAGAAAAAGACTACCCTAAACCTGGTTTGGGAAGTGAAAAAGCTTTTCAGCTCTTTATGCCGGTAGCGGAATGTACTAAAAACCAGGCCGGCCAATGGGTGGCCCAGCGCATAATGCTGTTTGTCCCCTATATCCTGGTGGACAATCCCTTTAATGTGGTGACCGGTCGCGAGGAAGTCGGGTTTCCCAAATCATCCGCCATAGTCACCATCCCTGAAGATCCTAAACAAGCGGAGCACCTGCAAGTCGATGCCTTTGGTTTTAAAATCTTTGACGCTGAGCACCCCAAATACAGCGAATATCAAACCTGGTTAACCATTGATAGAATTGAAGCCGGCCAGTCCTCATCCGCGTCCCCATCCTGGTCCACCCATAGCGAGGCTTGGGAGGCGGTTCAACATACCTTCGAACGGATTCCTCATCCAGAGTTCCGGGTGCACTTGCCTTTCCTGATCCAGGAGCTCAAGGACCTTTTGGCCCGCCGGGTGGACATGGTCTTTCTTAAACAATTTCGCGATAGCGCTGATCCCTCCAAAGCCTGTTACCAGGCCATCATCGAAAGCCCGGGTACTGTTAATAAATTCCACCAGGGTTGGTGGTTGCCTGGAAAATATGAAGTAGTATTCGATGATCTGGCTTCTTTCCCGATTAAAAAAGAATTGGGTCTGGCGGACCGCATAGAGGTGAATACAGCGTTCTGGTGTAATATCGATATGGGCTTTCCTTGCGGCCGGGAGATTTATCGGGCTTCTTAGTGAGTTCCTTAGAGGTGTGCTGGGATATTGTCCCGGAAGGTACATTTACATTAGGGCGATTTTTTTAGTGCTCTTTAAGCTCCAAAATACCTTGCCCATCTCTTTTCCATCTGATGAGTCTCTGCGCAAAGGTAGTTTCCAGAACGCTTATGTTAAGCCATAGCCGAACAGCAGGCCTACCCGCCGAGTGAAAAAAGGTGGGAGGGCGATCCTTAATCAGGTTGCTTGCCGGGCGAATTCAGAAATGTGATTACTTCTATCAGCCTCTAATTTTGGCAATACCTTGTTAACAGCGGCCCGTATTGTCCACTATGTTATTGTAATACTAAATAAGATTTGTCAACAAGACGTTTACCTGAATTTGCATCGTGTGTTGGCAAATAAATTGTCTTCCTTAAATTAGCATAGGATAACAATTTCTGGTAAGTTTCTGCTGTTTTTTCGTAACTGGTATTTGCACCTGGTAATTCTCCATTTAATACTTGTGCCTGGTCGTAGGAAGAGTCACCTGCAAAAATAATATCAAAATCATCTGTTTTAAATACTAGTGAACTGTGTCCAAGCGTATGTCCTGGTGTAGGAATATATAATAAATCTTCGGATTGAGTTATTGGGTACGCTTGATTAAAGACTTCAAGTTTATTTGGTAGGTATTCCAATTTATTGGGTTTAAACCAAGCTGGTAGAATACTTTTAAAAACATTGTCCGGATGGTTGAATTCATAGTTTCCAACCATAATTTCTTGTTTTGGGAAATATTTTAAGCCGTCAATATGGTCAAGGTGCATATGTGTTAAAACAACCAACTTTATATCCTCTGTTTTTAGGTTTATATTATGTAATTGGTTATTTATCTCATTTTCCCTTTGAATTTTTACAGTACAAGCATTTTTGAATTGATAACGGGCATACCAACTTTCTTTTGCAAGATATTTGTCAACTTCGGTGCTGTCAGTGTTCTCGCCTGTGTCCACCAAAATTATGCCTTGTGGATATTCAATAACCCAAACCCAAATCGGCATATATTCTGTGAAATACTTTGCCAGCAGAATATTTATTTTGGACAAGAATCCATTCCCCTTTTTTGTTTTGAATGTAGTTTTTACTGCAACTGTCCCCACACATAAACCGTGTATTTTTACGTCCTGCCCCTTAACTTTTACTGTAGTTGTAACATTTTCGTAAACAGGGTTAGGGTTGATGATACCTTTTTGATGTTTCATTTTTATTATGATTAAAAGTTTACGAAACAAAGGTACTTTCATCTTTCAGGTCAATACGGTAACAAAAGATACATAATTTTAAGAGTTATTTTTTTGATAATCGCTTTCTTATTCTACTTAAAGATACTCTTGTAATCCCAAGAAATGAAGCGATTTGGTGTTGTGGAATTCGTTGTAACAATTCTGGTCTGTCTTTGAGAAGCATCAAATATCTTTCTTCTGGGCTGTTTAATAAGTATGAAATAAATAGATCGTGCAGCAAAACAAATCGTTGTTCAATTGCTTTTCTAGTGAACTCATTCATTTTGGGAAAGATTTCATACAGTTTTTCCTGCCCTTTATGAGTGAGTACTAAAACTTCACATTCTTCCAACGTCTCAATTGCCACTTTGCTCGGTTTTCGTGTAAGAAAACTGTCATATGAACCGGCGAACATATTTTCAGTAAAAAAGTAAGTTGAAAGTTCTTCTCCGTCTTTTTCGCAATAAAGTCTTATACAACCTTTTATCAAGTAAAAAACGTCGTTGGAGATTTTTCCAATGTCTAAAAGTGTTGATTTTTTTTTAAACTTCTTGTGTTCAAAATAAGGCATAATTGTTTTTAATTCACTGTCGTTGAAGTCAGTGAATTGTCTAAAAATGTCTATTTTTTCTTGTTCGTTCATTTGTTACGGTTGGATTCTGTCGGGTTGCAGCTAACGTTACTGTAAGCCTTGAATGACGAATATAAAAAAATCGAAGGAAAAGACACCCTGAAAGTGAAAGTCTCTCATGCGCAGAGTAGCGACCCGAAGAATAAGACAGTCGCAAGGTGGTTTGGAGTTTTCCAGGCACTAAAAAAGCCAAACTGCAAAGATATGTACTGACTAATACCCCTCTACTTGTTAGCGCGAAACGGCAGGCTGCCTGTCAAGCTTTGGCGATGTACCATGCTTGAAGCGATTTACAAATTTCTTCTCGTCCCTAATTGAGTTTCTGCCAAAATACAGCCTTGTCTTCACCGTCCCGGCAAACACGATTAATGGTCATTTTGTCATTCACCAAACAAAATTATTTCCTGTATTCTTTCACGGATATTTTTAGCCCAATTCCAGTCGCGAATAAGCGGTTTATCTCCACGACCTGACCATCATCCTCAATCCAATGGGCAATGGGTCGTATCGATACTATTTTAAACAAGTTTCCCACGAAATAGCGGCTAATAAACAGGCGTCACCAGGTTTAGCCATGCTGCGCTCCTGCTCTACGTACCATCCAATTTTTAAAGGCACACTCAATTCCATTCGCTGGTAAAGTGAAACTCCACTTTAGGGAAATTTTCCTGGGCCATTTTAAGCATCCAGGCACTTTCAGCCAGGAAAACTATTTTGCCGTCTTTGTCTTTGGCGATATCTTTTTTGCGTTTCTGCTGGAATTCCTTAAGCACCGTTGGATCTGAACTGTCGATCCAGCAGGCTTTGTGCAGGCTGATGGGCTCATAATCACAATTAGCGCCATATTCGTGTTCGAGGCGATATTGAATAACATCAAATTGTAATGAACCTACGGTACCAATGAGTTTGCGGCCATTGTCTTCTTTGGTAAACAATTGCGCCACGCCTTCATCCATAAGTTGTTCGATGCCTTTATTGAGTTGTTTGAATTTTAAAGGATTGGTGTTGATTACAAAACGGAATAATTCCGGTGAAAAACTCGGAATCCCGCGATAATGTAAAATTTCCCCTTCGGTGATGGTATCGCCGATCTTAAAATTACCGGCATCGTATAACCCTACGATATCGCCCGGAAAGGCTTCATCGATAACCGATTTTTTGGCCGCCATAAACGAGGTGGGATTGGAAAAACGCAGGCTTTTCGCAGAGCGGACGTGATAATACGGGGTATTACGCTGGAATAAACCGGAGCAGATGCGCACAAAAGCAATGCGGTCGCGGTGTTTAGGATCGATATTGGCATGGATTTTAAAAACGAACCCGGATAATTTTTCTTCAAACGGATCTACCATACGCTCTTCAGCCTGGCGGGGCTGAGGATATGGAGCGATCTGTACAAAACAATCCAACAATTCTTTAACACCAAAATTATTCACAGCGCTCCCGAAAAACACCGGACTTAAATCACCATGCAAATACGTCTGTACATTAAGCTCCGGATAAACGTGCTGAATGGTTTCCAGGCTTTCGCGCAATTCCCTGGCTGGTCGTTCGCCCACTTTTTTATCAAGCGCGGGATCGTTGGTGTCCCGGAATTCAATGGTGTCGTCCTCAGTTTGTTTACCGTGGGGGCTGAACAGACATAATTTTTGTTCGTACATGTTGTACACGCCCTGAAACAATTGTCCCATGCCGATGGGCCAGCTCAACGGGCATGCGGTAAGGCCCAGTTTAGCTTCCACTTCATCCAGCAGGTCAAAAGCATCCTGGCCTTCGCGGTCCAGTTTATTGATAAAAACGATAATGGGTATCTTGCGCATGCGGCATACTTCCACCAGTTTCTCCGTTTGAGTCTCCACCCCTTTAGCCACATCGATAACAACAATAACACTGTCGACCGCGGTGAGGGTGCGAAAGGTGTCTTCGGCAAAGTCCTGGTGACCGGGGGTGTCCAGGATATTAATCTGGAGGCCCTGATATTCAAATGCCATGACGGATGTAGCAACCGAGATACCCCGCTGACGCTCAATTTCCATAAAATCTGACGTGGCATGTTTTTTAATTTTGTTAGACTTTACGGCCCCGGCGGTTTGGATAGCTCCTCCAAACAAAAGTAATTTTTCCGTCAACGTGGTTTTCCCGGCATCCGGGTGCGAGATAATGGCAAAGGTGCGGCGCCGTTGGATTTCTTCTGCAAAAGTCATGCGACTGAATTTAGGGGTGCAAAGATAAAAAAGTTTGAGTTCGAGTTGGAGTTTGAGTTTGCTTGTGTGGGTGGGCGTACAAGAACCGAACTAATATTTGCGTTGCATGACCAGTTGAGTCAGGGCGTGGAATGCCTGCAGGTGGTCCGGGGGCAACGACAGCTGCTGCAGGGCTGCATAGGCCAGACTGGTCCAGTGTTCCATTTCGGCAGTAGCCTGAGCGGAGATATTCAATGACTCGTACAGTGTGAGGACCTGGTGCACTCTTTCGGTGGTCGGCAGATGGTCGTCGTTGCGGTACAAGCGGATAAATCCGGCTTGTTCATCAGCGGGTAATAAATCGAGGGCTTTTAC
>JAYRWN010000249.1:0-5255 GCA_041917975.1 Saprospiraceae bacterium
CATCCGCAGTGATGAACGTTTTGATGCCGAAGAGACTAAAACCATGACTTCCGGGGCGGAGGAATACGTCGTATCTCCCAATGGCAAATACCTGGCTTATGTCCTGCGTGGAGAACTATTTATCACCACCGCGGATAAGGACAATGCCCGCAGTGTCAATATCTCCAATCATCCCTTCCGGGATTATGAGCCAGTATGGCTGAATGATACTGCGCTCATATTCAGCAGTGACCGGGAGGATGAAAATTTTGAGCTTTATCTGTTGACTTCTGCGGATTCTACCCAGTCTAATCTGTTTAAATCCTTTAAACATAACCTCGCCCGACTGACCTATACGCCGGAAGATGAGAGCAGGGTGGTGGTGGATCATGCCGGTGAACAAATTGCTTACACGCGTGGTCGGGGAACCTTGTTGGTGAGCACTATCGACGCTAAGGGGGCTCTGAATAATGAAAAGGTGCTCAATAAAAATGGTTATGCCCTGGCCGGGAACTTACAGTGGAGCCCGGACGATCAATGGGTGGCCTATCATTTAAGTGACCTGGATTTTAACACGGAAGTTTTCATCCAGGCAGCCGATAACCGCACCCCGGCGGTGAATGTAAGCATGCATCCTCGCTCGGATACGCGGCCCGCTTGGAGTACCGATGGCCGCAAACTGGGCTTTTTATCTGAACGGAGTTATTCTACCGGCACGGATGTCTATTTCGTCTGGCTCACCAAAGCGGATTGGGAGAAACAGCAACCGGACTGGAAAGAAGATGAACCGGATACAACCGAGAAAAAAGATAAAAATAAGCAGGTAATTATTGATTTTGATCAGATTCATCAGCGTATTCAGCAGGTAACCAGTCTGCCTGGTGATGAAGGTGAGCTGCTCATCCATAAGAATAGCGAAACGTTTTATTATACCGCCCAAAGCAACACCTCCCGGGGGCGTGATCTTTACAGCATCAAATGGGATGGCACCGAGCTGAAAGAGATGACTAAGGGAGGGAGCAATCCGCGGGCTTTGACTATGGACCCGGAGTCCAAAAACATTTATTATTTCCGCAACACTACCATACAGAGACTGGACCTCAAAACCGGTACATCCGAAAATTTGCCTTACACGGCTAAGCTGAAAATAGACTATGCTGCCGAGCGTCGGCAGGTGTTCAGCGAAGCGTGGCGCACCATCCGGAATGGCTTTTATGACCCCCGGATGCATGGGTACGATTGGCCCGCCTTGCGGCAGAAGTACACCGGGCGCTGCCTGGAAGCCAGCACAGTGACTGACTTCCGGGATATGTTTAACTACCTGCTGGGCGAGCTAAATGCCAGTCACATGGCCCTCAGTGCCCCGGAACGCGCTGAAACCAACCGCGACATCACCGGCCTGCTGGGCGCCGAATTATTGCCGGCAAAAGAAGGCATGCTGGTGAAAAAAATTGTCCCCGGTACGCCGGCGGACAAAATCGTTAGCCGTCTGAATGCCAATGACCTGATCCTGGCGGTGAACGGTCAGCCCTGGATGGCCCGGGAGAACTTTTATGCCCTGCTCAATGCTACAGCTCAGGAAAAAATCCTGCTGCATGTGCGTGATACTCAAGGTATGGAGCGGGACGTTATCATTCGCCCAGCCCAAAACATTAGCGACGAATTGTACCAGGAGTGGGTGGATCAACGCAAAGCACTGGTGGATAAATATTCGGGTGGACGCATGGGCTACATTCACATCCGCAGCATGGACTTTGCCAGTTTTGAGGTGGTGGAGCGCGAGTTTACTGCCTCCGGGTATGGCAAGGAGGGTTTGGTCATCGATGTGCGCTACAATGGCGGCGGTTCTACTACGGACTACCTGATGACCATTCTTAACTACAAACAGCACGCTTACACCATTCCGCGTGGTGCGGCAACTGACCTGGAAAAAGAAAAGAACAAGTTTCGTCAGCATTACCCGGTGGGCGAGCGGCTGGTGTTTGCCGCCTGGACCAAACCGTCGGTGGCCCTATGCAATGAAGGAAGCTACAGCAATGCCGAGATCTTCAGTCATGCCTATCAGTCGCTGGGGATTGGAAAACTGGTGGGCGTGCCCACCAATGGCTCGGTGATTTCCACCGGTGGCCGTCAGCTGATGGACGGCAGCTTTGTGCGGTTGCCTTTCCGCGCCTGGTACACCAAAGCCACCGATAAAAATCAGGAACTCGGCCCCGCCATCCCGGATATCCTGGTCGAAAATGCCCCGGATTGGATCGCCACCGGCGAAGATGTCCAGTTGAAAATGGCGGTGGAGACGTTGCTGAAAGAACTAGGGCGTTAAGCAAAAACAAAAGATCCCCCAAATGGACAGCCAAGGGGGATCTTTATTTAAAATATTTGTTGTTTTCTAACAGGCTAATTAAAGATCATTCTATCGCCTTAAATTCTTCCCATGTTCTGACCTTCAAGGTGGGTAACTTGGCTTTTACCAGGCTTTGGTTGAGGGCCGGCAATTTGTTTTTGATGGCTTCGAGTTTCATTTTGGCGGCAGAGAACTGATCTTCGATCACCTTGACGTTGGCTAGCTGGGCATTGGTGGGACGTCCGGGATATCCCGCCACGGCACTGAACAAACTGGCCATTTTTTCGCGCAACTGGGGCTCGGCGCTGCCCACATAATTGTCACCTTTCAGGATCACCAACGGTTCTTTAAGGGCAGTCAATTCTTTGGACAATGGCTCCAGCGACTTTTTTAACTTGACGGCCTGAGGCAGCGCCAACAAGGCGGTCGTGGTATCCTGGAGCTGGTCAATCTGATCCACCACATAGGCCAGGTCTTCCACCATGCGGTATAACTTCATGGCCGTTTCATGTTGAACCTTACGGTCTTCAGCCGTATGCACACTTTGTGGATCATACTGTAACACCAGCTCGGTGGTATAGTCTTTATTCCCTTTAGTCATCTTCACCTGATACGTTCCTGCCGGTACGGTTGGTGCGGTCAGGCCTCCGAAGGTCAGGGTTTTCGCCTTGGCTACCTTGGGTAGTTTATAGCGGTAATTCCAGGAAACGGCATTGATACCTTTGGACTTACCCGCCGCCAGGTCCGCTATTTTCTGGCCTTTTGCGTCGAAGACTTCGACATTCATTTTACCAAAGGTGTGCCTGCTTTTTAAGTAATAGTAGATCTTGGGTAATCGATCCACGTTTTCGCCCACGAAATCGCCGACCCCGGAATAACCACCAAAGTCACCGCCTTCGATCATAATGCTCGGGGGTTTGGTGAAAAAATGCACATCTTTGGTGATCACCTCTTTGGTTAACTGGCGTAAGGGGGAGATATCATCAATAATGATCACCCCGCGTCCATGCGTGGCCATGACCAAGGCATGATCACGCGGATGGATGACCATCCAATGGACCGCCACAGGCGGCAGATTATTTTTAAATTCTGACCAACTTTGACCGCCGTCAACGCTGATAAATAAACCCAGCTCCGTGCCCAGGAACAATAAGTTAGGGTTCACCAGATCCTGGCGGATGTGCCGGGCAAATCCACGGATATCAGCAGTGACCAAGGAAGCCCAGGTTTGACCACCATCGGTAGTCTTATAGACATAGGGTTTCATGTCATTCTGAGTGTGTCCATCAAACACGGCAAAAGCGGTGTTTTTATCAAAAGGGCTGGGCTCGATAAAATACGCCCAGGTGTTTTTAGGTAATCCGGGGAGGTTGGCGGTCACATTTTTCCAGTTTTTGCCGCCGTCCATGGTTACTTGGACCTGTCCATCGTCCGTACCTATCCATAACCAATTGGGGTCCAGTGGTGACTCACCGATGGCGAAGATGGTACAATGGTTTTCTGCGCCGGAATTATCGGCACTCAAACCTCCCGATTCTTCCTGGTTTTGTTTGGCCGGGTCGTTGGTAGTCAAGTCTGGAGAGATTTTTACCCAGGTTTCTCCCCGGTCATCCGACTGGTGCAAAAACTGGCTGCCGCAATACAGGCGGTCTGGGACATGGTGACTGGTGGTAATGGGTGTATTCCAGTTAAAGCGCAGTTTTGGATCACCGGCTTCGGGATAAGGTTTGATGGTTTTGGCCTGGTTGCGGGCTACATTCACCCGCCAGATGTATTCTGCTCCCTGCATTTCTGAATAAACGATATTGGGGTCGGTGGGATGTGGGAATACCCGAAACCCGTCGCCTTGACCGACACTGACCCAGTCGCGGTTCTCCACACCGCCTGTTTTTGCCGACGGCCCGATCCAGGAACCGTTGTCCTGGAGTCCGCCATACACCTTATACGGACTTTGATTGTCCACCGCTACCTGGTAGAATTGTGACACCGGCAAACCCCGCACCATTTCCCAGGTGGTGCCGCCATCCCAGGAGCGGTAAACACCTCCATCAGAGCCCACATAAATGGTGCTGGAATTTTGGGGATCAAACCAGTAGTCGTGCAAATCAGAATGGATGCCTCCACCAATAGAGCGGAACGTTTTGCCGCCATCTTTGCTGATGGAGCCGCTCAACCCACCTTTGAGGACGATATCGGCATTTTTTGGATCTATCACCAGCCGGCTGAAATAAAACGGCCGAACCGTCAGTTCAAAATCACCGTTGGTTTTGACCCAACTGGCTCCGGCATTCTCTGAGCGATAAAGGCCTTTGTCTTCATTTTTTTCCGATTCAATGACCGCATACAGGATGTTAGGGTTGGAAGGAGCTACGGCCACCGCTAGGCGACCCAGTTTACCGGCGGGAAAACCCTGGTGAATCTTAGTCCAGCTTTTCCCGCCATCGGTGCTTTTATACAGAGCGCTAGACTGTCCTCCGGAGCTGAACGAATAAGCCGTGCGCCGGAATTCCCAAAAGGCGGCATAAAGGACGGACGGGTTTTGCGGATCCATGGCCAGATCTGAACAGCCGGTGGTCGCATTGACATAGAGTATTTTATTCCAGGTTTTTCCCCCATCTGTGGTATGGTACACGCCGCGTTCTTCACTGTCTCCCCATAGATTGCCCAATACGGCCACAAAGACTTCGTTGGGATTTTGCGGGTTAATCTGAATGCTGGCAATCCGTTCGGATTTTTCTAACCCCATTTTGTTCCAGCTTTGGCCCCCATCGGTGGTTTTATATAAACCATCACCGTAAGAGACACTATTGCGGGTCCAGACTTCACCGGTACCCACCCACATCACCTGATCCGGATTCTTGGGGTCCACGGCTAGGGCGCCGATTGACTGGGTGTGTTTATCAAAGATGGGATTGAAGGTGATGCCGGCGTC
>JAYRWN010000250.1:0-19603 GCA_041917975.1 Saprospiraceae bacterium
AAAGGTATTAAGGGTAATCGCATCGAAACCGAAGGCTGGGGGCAGGATAAACCCATCGTGGCTAATGATACTGAAGAAGGGAAAGCGATGAATCGTCGCGTAGAAGTGTACATCACCAAGAAATAAATAAGCCAATTAATCCCCTGTGCATATTCATTGATGAAGGCCACCACATGTTGGTGGCCTTTTTTATTTTGGCTTAACAGCTTAAAGGTTAACATTGGTACTTACAAAAACGTTAGTTTTAAGTTGACCATCGCAACGTTACCATGTATCGCCTTCACGCTTTTTTGCTAGTAAGTTGGCTGATGGTTATGCCTCAGCCTTCTGGCAGCCAGAATATTGATTTTGATTACCTGAAAGGTCAGTCGCAGGTAGAGATCCCTTTTGATATTTACAATGGGTTTATCTTGTTAAAAATCCGTATTAACGGCATCCTATCGGCAAATTTTATTTTTGATACCGGTGCCCAACACACCCTGCTTTTTAAACGCATATATGCCCAAATCCTCGGACTGAATTTTGAACGTCGTATCCCCATCATGGGATCAGATCTGAATCGCGACTTATTTGCGCTGATTACCAGAAATGTCTTGTTGGATTGGGATGGGCACATAAAAATGAGAAAAGACATTCTGGTCCTGGAAGAGGATTATTTCCAATTGGATGAGATGTTGGGGACACGCATTGATGGACTTGTCGGTGGTGATATTTTTAAAAATTATGTGATCAGACTGGACTACCAGCGCAATGTACTCACCATTTACAACCCTAACGCATTTAAGACACCAGGAAAAAAATTTGCTACCATACCCCTGAGTGTCGAAGACTCTAAACCCTATGTAGAGGTCGTCGTGCGAATGGATGGACGTTATGAAGTTAAAGCGCGCCTGTTGTTGGATACCGGGGCCGGAGTAACTTTAATGCTATTTACAAACACCCATCCCGACCTGCGCCTCCCTGACCATACGATAAAGGGCATGTTGGGTAAGGGGTTGGGAGGATTTTTGGAAGGATACCTGGGGCGCATTGACCAGATGCAACTGGGGAGTTTGATCTATCCCGACATGGTTACCAGCTTTCAAGACCTCGATTCTACCCTGATAGGCAAGCAGTCTACAGCCCGTCATGGGATTCTGGGCAATCTGATTTTAAATCACTACCAGGTCATCATCGATTACCCCCACGAAAAACTTTACCTGCACGAAGTACGCAAGATTAAAGACCGCTATTTTGACCGCAGTGGCTTAAATATCTTTGGTGTAGGGGATGATTTTAATCAATTTATTGTGAACAGCGTCATCGAAAAGAGCCCTGCGGCCGTGGCGGACATTCGCTCCGGCGACATTATCCGCTCGGTAAATGGCATACCGGCAGCGTTTTTTACCCTCAATCACCTGGCCCGGAAATTCCAGAAAAAGCCAGGCAAAAAATACCGTTTGATCATCCTGCGCAATGAATCCAGGATAAAAAAGAAAATCGTCTTGAGAGAACTGATCTAAGCCAAAACCACAATAAAGACCTGCTTCGCCCTAACGACCTTATCCAATTGGAGAATATTTTTTAATTAAACTCTTGATTATCTGTAATAAGGTCATATCTTTGCAAACCATTTTTAAGTGTATAGAAAATCATTAAGAAAATATCATGGTTGCTATTGTAAATATCGCTGGACAACAGTTCAAAGTAAAAGAAGGCCAGGAAATCTTTGTACACCGGTTAGATGCAGCCCAAGGCCATCAGGTGAGTTTCGATGAAGTGTTGCTGGTAGAAAACGGTGACCACGTGCAGGTAGGTAAACCCACCTTGCCCGCTTCCATCCAAGCCACTGTTTTGGACCATGTGAAAGGTGACAAAATCATCGTGTTTAAAAAACTGCGCCGCAAAGGTTATAAAGTAAAAAACGGACATAGACAGTCCTTTACCAAAATAAAGATTGAATCAATAACGCTTTAAAAAACAGAACTGATCATGGCTCATAAAAAAGGTGAAGGTAGTTCAGAAAACGGAAGAGATAGTAATAGTAAACGGTTAGGTGTAAAACTGTTCGGTGGCCAATTAGCCATCCCCGGTAACATCATCATTCGCCAAAAAGGCACCAAATACCATCCGGGTAAAAACGTAGGCATGGGTAAAGATTTTACCATCTTCTCCATGACTGAAGGCACGGTGCAGTTTCAAACGAAAAAGAATGACCGCGTTTATGTCAGCGTCATGCCGTTCCCTACCGAAGTGGTAGAAACCATAGCTGCTCCTCTCCCAAAATCAACCCCTAAAGTGGAAGTTGCTCCAAAAGCAGAACCGAAAATAGTAGCGCAAGAACCGGTAATAGAAGTCAAGGCTACTCCTGTTCCGGATCCGGAAGCTTTTGATGCCGAACAAGGTAAAAGTGTTTTGTTGGGTGCCATTGGTACAGCTTCTGCCGACCAAAAAGATAACCTGAAAGATATAAAAGGAATTGGTCCTAAACTGGAAGAAATGCTTCATTCCATCGGTATATACACCTTCGCCCAGGTTAGTAAAATGGGTGATGCCGAATATGACCTGGTTGACTCTTTGATCACCGCCTTTAAAGGTCGCGCCAAACGCGACAACTGGGCAGCTCAGGCCAAAGAACTTATGAATAAATAGTCGATTAATCCTTAATCTAACTTATAACCAAAGCCCTGGAGTAAAATTCCGGGGCTTTATATTTTAATGATTTCTTCGGGACGTAGCCAGCCGGTTTCTTTATTAGGCAGTTCCACCTTTTGCCAGCGGTTGAGCGTATCCACCATGGTAACTTTCAGCCCGGCATGTAGTTTAAATAATTCAGCACTTTGAGCATCCGGAGCAGCCCGCAATACGACTTCTTGGGGAATGATTATACCCTGCTGATGGTGCTGATGCAGATATTGTCTAATCCAGCCTAGACCAGTGACCGTAATCCAGGTCAGCCCTAAACTTCCTAATGCTACCACCAGCCACATACGGGATAATTTTTGCCACCAGAAAGCCATTAAAACTATGACGATCACCCAGGCAAAACCCACCGAACACCACATCCAGGCTGTAGCACTCCAGCTTAAGCTGAAGGACTTTATCCACCGCCAGATGAAAAAATCCGGAATAATCAAAAAATCGTCAGCACACTTGCTCCTGGCTATTTCCAGGTTTTGTCGTAAAATGTGATTATGGGGCTCTATCCTGCTGGCTTTCTCGAAATAAAGTATGCTCCGGCCCAGATCATTTAATGCGTAATAGGTATTACCCAAATTATAATACAAAGCGGCATCTTGATAACCTTCTCGCTCCATAGCTGAAAACAGGTCGCGTGCCTCACTATATTGCCCATTCTTATACGCGTTTATCGCATTATCGAACGGTGTTTGACCCCACAGTGAAACATAGGCCCATAGTCCCAACCCAAAGGCAATAATTAAGCGGATTGACTTCATCTTTACAATTCGTGTTTGGATTTAGGTCGAATATTAAATCTCCAGTCAAAGCCCTCTATGCGCAGAGCCTGGTGATCAGCATGGTTCATCGGGTAAAATGCAGAATTGGTAGCCCCATATTTACGTACATAACTCACCCCTTCATCTATAAATTCAATGGTTATGCGGCTACAATCGGATCGGTCCACGCCAATATAGGCGTCTTCTTCATCCAGCACATAATACAGAGTCTCTGCATTGCCGTTCACCTGCACATCGTGCAGCGCCCCATCCATGATTTTAGCATGGATGAGCCGTCCTTTAATTTGATTAAAAAAGAGTTCATCAATCGTATTGATAATAAACGCATTCTGTAAAAGGGCAAGCCGGTCTAATTTGTTATTGGCTACAAACAATTGGATGGTATCTCCGGTAAGTTGGGTGCTGTCATTCCAAACGATGGGATCCCGGTAAAGGGTAAAAGTGGAATCGAACTCCTGATAGGCCAACGAATCGCAGAGACCCTGCAAATTGCTTCTAAAAATCCGTACATCGTGGTAAGCCAGCAACACATGTAGACTATCCTCCGGTTGGTTTTTCTGATAGATCAGCGTGTCAGCCCGTACAAATAGCGAATCTTCATCCACGATAGACACTAACCATGGTCTTTCATTCAGCCCCATGGCTTGCAGATAATCTGTATCCCGGTTATAAGACATGGTGTCACACCGTATCAACAAGTGGTTGACCGTGTCCTGCCAGATCACTTTACCGAAAGCAATACCAGTACCTGAGGATTGTGAAAACACAGAATAATCTGCTTCCAGGATTTGGTTGCGATCACTAAATATGCTGCGTTCCTGAAGGACAAAAGAGTCCTGCCGGGCAGCATAAAAAATATTGTTAGAACTCACCTGGCGCAGGCTGTCCTGAAAAACAGCATGACCTTGGATGTAGACAAATTCAGTATCCTCATGATATCTTAAATAATCCGAAGTCAGGTGCCGGTCACCTTCCTGGTACTGCACTCTGCCTTGCATTTCTATCAGTTGAGCTTTCCGGTTATAAGTAATAACATCCGCTTTGGCTTGTTTGGCGGTGTCGATAAATTCGGCATTTTGTGCAAATTGAGCTATTTCCTGTTCGATATCATAATAACCCGCTTCACAATAGATGCGTTTACTGCCCTGATGAATGACTGTAGGCGCAATGAATTTGGCGGTTTTAATAGCTGTCCAATATTCGAGGGAATCCGTACGCATGGTAAAATCCTCCCCACTTACTCGCACCGAATCCCGAAAACGGGCTATATCATCCTGGACAAAGTAAGTCCCGGCATGTGAGGATAAAAATGTGCCCTGGTCATGCAGGGTTGCTCCCTGATCATAGATGGCGATCCGTGGAGTTAAATAATATTTCAGACTATTGGTGAATAATTTTTGGCTACCATTTTCCAGGATAACATCCCCATATAAATCCGCTTCTTTTAGAATCCCCTGATAAATCAATGTATCGGCAAAGACCCGCACACTATCGTGTTGTTGAATAACCACATTCCCGTATGCAGATAGGAGCACACTATCTTTTATATAAGCACTGTCGCAAAACATATACACGGAATCTTGATAAAGGATCACCTTACCGGTATAAATTTGTTCAGTACTACTTCCATCAGGTTTTATACGCCACTCCTGATTATCAGCATGGATAATGAATATGGTGGTATCGTTTTGATTTTCAGCTTCTACCTCCCTGGATAGTGGTGCTGTGCTTAAGGGTGTGTACGCAGACCAGGCTGCTATAATACACAGCAGACTCAACAGCAGACCAATTAAGCGCGCAATGATCATGGAAGTTTATCGTCTCAGCTTATAAAACGCGTAAAAATAATAAACGATTCTTAAAGCGCTGTTAAAGCCACTGAATCCAGCAAAAGTGCTGATAATGACTTAGCTCTGCCAGAGCGACATATATACGGATCACTTATAATACTTTTGAACTTATCCGAATCTGAAACTCTTTATCTTAGTCCCCAAAAAATCTTCCACATAAATTATCTTCATGCCATGATACAAAGAATTCAGTCTGTGTTTTTATTGCTGGCCGCACTAGGCTTTGGTGGATTGTTTTTTTTGCCTTTTGCCACTTCTCCCCAGCAGGATGCCGTTTTATTCGCCGATTTATCCTACAATCTAAAGGATCACATTATCCTGTTGATTCTGGCTGCTGTGGGAGTACTTGGAAGCCTGAGCGCCATTTTTTTATTCCGTAACCGGCTGACACAACTACGCATTAGTTATTTAACGGTCATCGCCGCCATTCTTTTAGTCGTAGTCGGTGTAGTATTGTTCCTCAATGGTACGAAAACCTCGACCATTGCCGCTCAACAAATAGAAGATGGTGCCGGTTTGTATCTTATTCCGGTAATCATAGTTGTTTTGTTTTTAGCCATTCGCGGCATAAATAAAGATGAAAAAACAGTGCGCTCCATGGATCGTTTGCGTTAACCAAAGCTTATGGCAGAGGAGCTTTACCACCATCATCCCGTTTTCCCAATTATTCCATAATTTTTGCCAAGTCGGAACCGGTAAGATGTTGAACATTTCTAGTGATTTTTTCAATATCCCAATCCCACCACTTGAGTGCTAAAAGTTGATTTATTACTTCTTCGGAAAATCGTTTTTTGATTTCAAGAGCCGGATTCCCTCCAACGATGGTATAGGGTTCAACATCCTTCACCACCGTCGCATTGGCTCCAATGATAGCTCCATCGCCTATGTTTACACCGGCCATTATGGTGGCGTTATACCCTACCCATACATCATTGCCGATGACAATATTCCCTTTCTGAGGATAGGATCTGCCATCCATTGCTTGCTGCCACCCGTAACCAAAAATGGCAAAAGGATAGGCACTCAAGGCTCGCGTTAGATGATTGGCGCCATTCATGATAAATTTTACATCGGAGGCAATCATACAAAATTTGCCAATGATCAATTTATCACCAACGAAGTCAAAATGATACTTGACATTTTTTTCAAAATTTTCTACATTTTCAAAATCATCATAGTACGTATAATCCCCCACCTGGATGTTAGGGTTTCTAACCACATTCTTTAAGAAACACAGCCGGTGATAATTGGCAAGCGGAAACATGGTGTGTTTATCGGGTCCGTTTAAAGTTGCCATCAGTTTCTTTTTAATAAATTATCCTTTACCTGGATTAAAAAAAAAGGGAATGCATTATGCGCATTCCCTCCTATAATCGAAAAAGATTATTGTTCTACACTAATTAGAAAAACCGGTAGCCGGTCTTTTTTTAGCCGAGTAGTTTACTTTCAATTGGCCTGCTTTACGCAAAGCCGTTTTTACATCCGAGATAATGCCCATGGTTATGTCCCCATCCACCCGTAATGAAGAGATAATTTGAGTACTTTGTTTTTCACCGACTTTAGAACGATGCTCTTCGACAAATGCAGCTATTTCGTTCATCGAGGCAAATTTTTCACCCAGCTGTATGTGGGGAGCTGTGCCATATAAATCCTGATACTTTTTAATCGGCCTACCAATAAGTATTGTATTTACTAAAGTCTTCTTCTCCAATTTGGTCAATTCCGTAGCAAAAGGTGTACTGATAGAAACTTTGGTTTCTGAGTCCCTCAACTTAACTACCACCATGAAGAAAAAGAGCAAAATAAAAACTATATCTGGCAAAGAAGCCGTTGAAATCGCTGGAGCGGACGCGCCTCTTTTTTTGCTAAAATGTGACATAAAATCTCAGGTTTATATGGTTATTTACTTTCTTCTCCAAACGCAGTCGGTTCAGCCTCCGATATAACCAAAGGAATAGCACTGTTGATCGCTTTTTTCTGATCAACATTTAGTTTATCGTAAGGTCTTTTAAATCTTTTCTGCGCTTCTTCTTCTCTCAATTCATTGTAGGCTCCCATCAATTCATTATACACTTCCAGGTAAGTTTTATACTTGGTACCCCGGTCATTTTTTAATGAAACGATGGCCCGGTCGGGGCTTTCAGCCAGATCTTCCCGTTTGGTCGGGTTCATAATAAACTCCTTGCAACGGGCACGTAGGTCGTTTATTTTTACCGGCTCCAAACGAACTAATAGTTCGTTACTTGAATTTACTAAAACGGAAAAGACGTTACGGGTTTTTAGTCTTTCGGTTTCCGGCGGTTCTTCAGACCATGCCGGTAATTTAACCAATACCCCGGCATCTTCCTGGATTTGCGAAGTCACCAAAAAGAAGAATAATAACATAAAGGCTATGTCAGCCATCGATCCTGAACTGATCTCCGGAGACGGTCTGGATTTTTTCTTAGCCATATCTTCTCGAATTCGTTAGGTTATCTAAATAAACTTATTAATTCACTACCAAGAAATACTATCAATGAAATGACCACCATCACTATAGTAGTCCACAAAGATGCTGAAATAACTTTGCTTAGAACCGGAGTGATACTGAATTCGCTTAATAAGGAATTCATGCTGGCAGGATCTGGTTTGGCAGTAAAATAAAAGACCATAAATATCACTGCTAATATCGCCACTCCAATTATACCGGTTACTGATCCTCTTAAATTTGATAATAACTGAATTAACGATACAGCCAACAATACGACTACAGCGATAGCAAACATTACGATGCCGCCATATAATCCCAGATTAAAGATATCCGAAGTCTTTTTCTTATCATCTGGAAGGGCATTAAAATCTTCTAATCCACTGAACGCTCCTCCAAAAAAGATCAGCAGCACAACCATACCAATCCCAAAAGCAATAAGCTGGCCGTGTTTGGATAATAATTTATACATAATATGATTTATTAATAAATTATTAAATCTTTTTATTTCTAGCTAGAATATCAATCAGACCGATGGACGCATCCTCCATTCTATTAACTATTCCATCTATTTTAGACACGATATAATTATATAGAATCTGCAGGATAATGGCCACGATCAGACCAAATACAGTAGTCAACAGAGCTACTTTAATACCACCGGCTACGATGGAAGGAGATAAGTCACCCACCTCAGCAATACGGTCGAAGGCTATGATCATCCCCACAATTGTTCCCAAAAACCCGAGCATAGGAGCAAGAGCAATAAACAGCGAGATCCAGATCAACCCTTTTTCCAAAAGACCCATTTCCACACTGCCGTAACCTACAATTGCTTTTTCCACAGCATCTGCTCCTTTGGGTGCATTTCTTAAACCTTCGTACAGAATGCTTGCTGTTGGTCCAGGAGTGGCTTTACAAAGTTCCATAGCACCTTCGACATCACCGGCAGCCACCCGCTCATCCACTTTGGTCAAAAGCTTTTCCGTGTTTATACTGGCGATGTTAAGGGTCAGAATTCTTTCAATAGCGAAAGCAAGACCAATGATTAAGCAAAACAAGATGGGAGCCATCCATTCCCAACCTCCTTCAATAAATTTTTCTTTTAGTGCTTGAAAGCCTCCAGCACTCGCCGCATCAGCTGCCGGAGCAGCTTCCTGAGCAATGGTTTCGAACGCTCCGAAAACCGAAGCAACCACAAATAAGATAAGTAGAACAATAACCTTGCGCATAATCCCTAAAGTTTATGGTTTTAATAAATTAATTAAGTGATTACAAATTTAAGTTTTTTGCGGAGAGTATGAGATTCGAACTCATGATCCTTTTGGGAAACACGCTTTCCAGGCGTGCGCCTTAAACCACTCGGCCAACTCTCCTCAAATCCCAGCTCTCTTTCGCCGACGAAAGAAATACAAATTTTATAAATTAAACAAACAAATCGTAATCTTTTTTAAACTTCAACGCTGATCCACTCAAACCCCATTAATGGGGTCAGTATCTTATTAAATTTTTTTAAATACGTGTTGAGCATTATTTGTCGTCTGATTGGCCACTGTTTCGTAAGGTTTACCCAGCACTTCACTTAGTTTTTTAACCACCTCCACGATATATGCCGGTTCGTTGCGTTTCCCGCGGTAGGGTACGGGTGAAAGATAAGGTGCATCTGTCTCTACCACCACCTGGTCCAAACCCACGGTTTTAATCACTTCAGGTAATGAAGAATTTTTATAGGTAATTACTCCTCCTATCCCCAGATAAAAACCCTGGTCCGTGATGGCACGCGCTTGCTCAACCGTCCCGCTAAAACAATGGAAAATGCCACTCAGCTGATGATCATAGTGGGTTTGGATCAGGACGATCAGCCGGTCTAAGGCATTGCGGCTATGAATGATCACCGGCCATTGTCTGTCTTTACCCCACCCAGCTTGCCTGAGAAAGGCTTCCTCCTGTTCGCGAACGTAGGTGGTGTCCCAATAAAAATCCAAGCCCACTTCACCAATGGCCACCAACGACTCGTTATTTAAGTAGTCTTCCATTTGGTTTAAGGAATCCACATATTCAGGGCCAACGCTGCACGGATGTAAACCTGCCATCGAATAGACCATCCCTGGGTACAGGCGAGCCAGGTTTAGCATTCTGGGCATACTGTCCATATCCACATTCGGCATGACTACCTTGCTGACGCCGGCCTCATTTGCACGCTTGAGCATTAACTCTGCGTCAGAGTCAAACTCCTCCGCATAGATATGTGCATGGGTATCGATTAACATTATTTTTTGCAAATTTGAGCCACAAAAGTAGGCAAGATGGCCGGAAAATCTAAGTTTTATGTGGTGTGGGTAGGTGCAAAACCTGGCATTTACGATTCTTGGCCTGCTTGCGAGCAGCAAATTAAAGGTTTCCCAGAAGCTAAATACAAATCATTTAACAATCGTTTTGAAGCAGAAGCGGCGTGGCATGACGGTTGGTCCGCGAAACCTAAGAAGCCGGTCCAATCATCCTTAAGAGGCGTATCCGGGATCGTTGTCCCTAGCATCTGTGTGGATGGTGCCTGCAGTGGCAATCCAGGGGCAAGTGAATATCGTGGGGTCTGGACGGCTGATAAAGTAGAAGTATTCCATCAAGGACCTTTTCCTGGCGGTAGTAATAACCTGGCGGAATTTCTGGGTTTGGTGCATGGCTTAGCCTGGTTGGCCAAACGCCGGGATGATCAAACTGCAGTGTATTCCGATTCTCGCACGGCCTTGGCCTGGCTAAAAGCGAAAAAGATCAAATCCACCATTCCCAGAACCGGTATAAATCGGGAAATATTTGGACTATTGGATCGTGCCGAACTGTGGATACAGCAGAATAAGTTCAAAAATCCGGTCCTAAAATGGGAAACGGAATGGTGGGGCGAAAACCCGGCAGATTTCGGGCGCAAATAATGTTCAGGAAATTATTAAGGTCGGTAAGCCTTTATCCGGTAATCACATTCTACTTCGCCTCGTTTGATTTCTTCCAATTTGCGTTGGATGCGCCGCTTTTTTAAGGGTTTAAGTTTTTCTACAAATAGTTTTCCTTCGATGTGATCGTATTCGTGCTGGATGACCCGGGCATTAACCTCATCAAAATCTTCCTCATAACTCTCAAAATTTTCATCCTGATACCGCAGACGCAGCTTTTGTGGTCTGGTCACATCTCCGCGAATGGTAGGAATACTCAAACAACCCTCTTCGTAATCCCATGGCTCACCATTTTCATGAATGATTTCCGCGTTAATAAATACTTTTTTAAACCCTTTGTTCTGCTGCTTTTTATCCAACAATTGGATCGTGTCAATCACAAACAAGCGGATCGGAATACCGACCTGGGGCGCGGCAATACCGGCGCCATGAGCAGCATACATGGTATCCCACATATTTTGGATGATGTCCTGTAATCCCGGATAATCGGAGGTAATGGGTTCGGCGACCTTCTTGAGTATGGGATGTCCAATCAAATATACAGGTAAGATCATTTTATATTAATATTTGAACACTTCAATGGTGACCTAAATATTGCTGTAAAATAATAACGGCGCTAACTTTATCCACCAGCCCTTTGTCTTGCCGTTTTTTCTTTTTTATTCCGGCTTGCCGGATGACTTCTACAGCCCGTTGAGAAGTCAGCATTTCATCCTGCCATGCCACGACTATATGTGGAAAAGTATCGCTAAACCATTTATAAAACAATTTCAGACCCCTCATTAGTTCATGCTCCTCCGGTACTCCTGCCGACGGATCACCTAACACCAGCTTGACGACTTTTTCCGTTCGAAGATAGGCGGTGGTCCACCCCTTTAACTCCTGTGTCATCACCGTAGTAAGGCTATGCACGGCAATCTGTAAGGGATCGGTCACCGCGATGCCCGTGCGTTTTAATCCAAAATCCATGGCCATAATCCGACCTTCCATGGGTACAAAATTAGAAATTTCCTCAGCAGCAACGAGGATTCCATGCTTAAATATGACTTATGCGCTCATTCAAGGGTAATAAAAAAAAAGAACCCCCTCCGAACCTTTTCGGAGAGGGGTCCCATCCCAAAAACAGTAAACTCTAAGAGCAAACGATTATTCTAACACTATCATTTTTTTGGTAGCCGTGTATTGAGCGGATTCCAACTGATAGTACAGTACGCCTTTCATTTTCAGATCTACTTGATTTAATCTGATTTCGTTATAACCTTTTGTGTAGTCACCTTGTATAAGACTTAGTGTCTTTCCGGTTACATCCATGATTTTTAAAGTAGCCTGACCAGCGGCCGGTAACGTAAACCCAATCACCGTCTGCTGATTGAACGGGTTAGGTGTATTTTGGTACAACACAAAACTGTTGTTTGCTTGGCGTGCGGTAAATTTCAAGGCCACTTTGGAAGCTTCCAGATGTTGGTTATAAGCTTCGGCTTGGGTAATCTTGTCATTGACCGTCAGTGCTTTTTCTATCTCACCGGCAGCATTAGCTGTAAAGATGAGCGTAAACAATACCTCCTCTGGTTTTACAGTTACAGGGTTGGCCTGGTGCCAGCTGGTCGTAATTAACCCTGCTTTGGCCTTTTGAACTCCGAAGTTAGAATTGTCAAGCTGGATAGCTCCGCTTTCTGCTCCGGTGTAAGTCATCAATGCCGCATTGTATTCCAGGGTAAACTGATAACCAAGCACCTGATTAAAGTTGGCCGAAGTAATTGGTAATCTGACTTCCTGTCCAGCCTCAAAGGCGAGGTTTTCAGTAACTAATTCGAGCGATTGATTGCTACGCACTTCGGCTCCTTTCAGTTCACTAGGCGTAACTGAACCATTCACGTCACCCACTTTTATACCGATGAAGTCTGCTTTCATGTCTTTGGAAAGTACGATGGCATACTTTTCATTAAGGTCAGCGGTAAATGGATTAGCGGCATCCGCGAACTTGTAGTCTTTGCTGACAAATCTCCAGGACTGATTGCTGGCGAATTTATCATCAATACCCAGGATCACTCTTCTCAGAGCCACCAGGTCAGTAGCAGTAATCTTTTTATTATTGTCAATGTCAGCAGCAATCATACGGTATGGTGAGGTAAGGTTTTCCAAGCCCAGGATGTGCTTTTGGATGTGCACTAAGTCCAGAGTGGAAATACCATTGTTCGGGTTGATATTTTTACCCGGTATGATTTCATAACTTCCGCCTACTGGCATGGAAGCGAAATTGAAGACACCATTTGTTCCGGTGCTGGTACTAGTAGCAGCGCTGCCTTTCAGTTCTACATTGACTTTAGCTATACCTTCGTTGCCTTCAGTAACGATCTGTCCGGTCACTTGTGCCGTATTAGCTCCGGTTGGACCACAGCTAAAACTGTTCGCTTGTATGGTCAGCTGAACATCGCACCTATCGCGGTTGCCCCAGCTATCGATTACCCACATCTGAAGGTTTTTAACACCCAGATCTGCGCAGGTAAAGGTCCTGCTGGGCACCAAACCGGCCGAGTCGAAAGTTATTTTAACCACCCGCTGATTACAATAAGCAAAACTGCCATTGTCAAAATCGGAAGCCCATACTTCGACCATACCATTGTCAATCGTGCCGTTGCCATCATTATCTACCGGCATCAGGGCGATGATAAGGTTTTTACAATATGGTGTAGGACGCTTGCATAAATCCACAGAAAATTGTCTGTCCAAGGTAGTCTGATTACCACAACGATCGGAAGCAATAAACCGGACGGTATGGTTTCCTACGGGTGCAGAAGAGTTATTGTAAACTGCCGAGTCACCTATGGTTTGACCATACCATACGAAAGTTCCGGTGCGACCATAATCTATTAAGATAGTCCATTTAATTTCGGTGGAATCGGTGCAGGGATCTGTAGCTGTTGCAACAATTCTGGCCGAGCCCATACAAGTGGTTGAATTGTTGGCACAGACTATATTTTGACTTCTTATCGTAATAGTCGGGTCATCGTTATTGCGTACTTTGATCACCTGGGTATAACGCATGTAACCATCACCATTATCTTTTAAGAAACGGTTCACTCGATCACGGGTGGAGCTGGCCTCACAATTCAAGCTGCCATGACAATTGCAGATATCGTGGGCGTGGTATTTGGCATCCGGATCGTATTTACACCAGTTGATGATGGTCCAGGTACGAACAACCTTTAAACAAGCATCTTCGACGATGGTAAATACCTCATCTTTAAAGCTGATACCGATTTGTTCGCATTCGTCATCACTGATGATCGGACGGCCGGCAATCCCTTCTTCCGGGTCCAGGTCACGTTCGGTAGCACAATTAAGTACGGTATCTTTAGGAAACTCTACTTCAAAGTCTGAACGCTGTCTGACGTTCACCCGTTGAGAACAGGTGGTAGAATTACCACAGAAGTCGAAGAACGTCCAGGTCCGGGTCAGGATACCTTCTCCACAATCATCCAAAACTGACAGGGGTGTAGTAGTTATCACGGTCTTGGAACTGTCAATAGCACAATTATCAAAAACATCAGGTGTATTAAACAAAGACAGCGGATCAATACGTACATCCTGACCATCTAACAGCAACCAATAGGAACACGTGTCGCAGTTATCATAAGGAGACAGAGAAAAACCATTACCGTTAAAGGAACTCCAACCATCTCCACCGTGGATGGTGTTGTTGCACTGGGCATATTCAGCACTTGGTGCATTGGGTTTTTGAATAACACCGTCACAGAATACAGTTACGTCAGGTTTCGGCGTACACACCGGTCCGATTTTATCATCTACGTCTATTTCCACCATACACTCGCCGTAATAAACCGTGCGGAAGTTCCTGAATTCATCTATGTATTGTAAAAGATTATCAAGAAGTTGCGCATCAGAATAACGGTTTTTAACCGGGTCGCCGGAATTAATGTCTTTGCCCGTAATATAACCATAATGTTTGCCATAGGTCTCTTGAGCAAAGAACTGATGTTCTGACGAACCATGAATATGCGAATCGTAATATTTGGTCAGGTGGCATTTTTCATACACCCGGGTAACAATCATTTTGTCTTTCTGACAATTATAAAAATCGATGTAGTCATTAAAGACACGGATGTCCAATACCATTTCGATATACCGGTCAAACTCCTTTTTATAACGGATGTAGGTCGCTTGGCTGAAACGCGAAACAATTAAATTACGCCAGTAGTTGCGGTAGTATTCCAACGTGTCCATGCGGGCGGCTGCAAAATGCAGATCCGGGCAGCAGTTGTCCGTACTTCCATCGTCAAAAGTTTCGGCATATACACGAGCCCAGCAGGAGTTGGGGTCCAGCGTAGTCACCGTATGCTGATCACAGACCGGTGTGGGTGGGGTCAGGTCTTTTACATCAATAATGAATGTATCGATAGCCGTATTTAAACATGAATCGGCTACATAGACAATGGCTTCGTGCTGGCCGGCTGGCAAAGTGAAGGTCAGAGGTATATACTTACCCTGGGAATTCCGCTGAAATACTTTATGATCCGTAAAGTTGGCTTTCTCCTCAGGATCGTAGTAGAAAATTTCCACATGGGCCATACCTAATGGAGAACAGTCGGCTGAATCAAACAAAGGCACCGGTATAGTGATTTTGGCAGCGCAATCGTGAGGTTGCACGGCATACGTGGTATCGTTATACTTCTTTAAAGGGGGAGGAAGGGTGTCCAGTATCTTTATCCACTGCACACACTGGATGGTAGTGTCTCTGCACCAATCGATAATCTCCCAGGTCCGTCGAATTTTTTTGCTGGTACCGCAGATGGGGAAGATGTGGTCTTTATAATTGGTATAGGTTTTACACACACTTCCGGTTGGAAAAGCGCTGATGGTGGTGTCATTACCGTTGCCATCATAGTCAGCAATGTAAATACCAGGGACACCGGAAAACTTCGGGTCAGGACGGCCATCATGGTCCAGGTCTTTGGAGGCTGCTTCGTAACATTCAAACATGGTGTCAGCCGGACAGGTGATGCTGTCCAGTGGCAAACGCAAAATCCAAAAACTGTCCACACAACTGGAGGTCGTACCCCAGCGGTCTTTCGCTATCACACGACGCACGCATAATCCGGCAAAATCAACTGAATCACAGGGGTATTCGACACAGTTTACCGAAACGGTAACCGGATAGGTCCCGCCGCAGTTATCATGAGCCATTCCATTGGGGAAACGATCTTTTCCTGCATAATAACGGTCCAGGTCAGAACAATAAATGGTGTCTTTGACACAGAACAGATTAGGTCCGGCTTTATCTTCTACATAGATATAACCCCAGCAACTGTTGTAGTTGTTTGGCCCGGAAATAGAGTACTTGATGGTATGTTTGACATACTTACAGGTCAAGGTATTATTGGGTACAATTTTTCCAAAACCATCAGTAAGGGTCACGGTCAAGTTCACGTTAGCACAGGAACTTAGAGTAGCCGGAGAGGCCACCATGGCTGGAGTCACTACTAAAGTACCATTAGGTACCGTATCTAATGATACATTATAATTACCTATACAGGTAAATACACATTGAGCCTGTCCCGCAGGCATACTTATTAACCACGACAGGACGAGTGTAAGTCCGAAGACGAGGTGCTTAAGTTTACTGCTGATGGGGACAAACTCTCCAGCAGTAGTCAGAAAGGACTTAAGAGAGTCAGTTTTCTTCATGAGATCCTAGTTTTATTGTTAAAAATTATTTTGTGGCAAAACAGACCTGAGGCCCACGTCGCCGGTTTAAAAGCCAAAAACAATAAAGCTTCGGATAGCCTAAAAAAGCTATCGAAAGGCAGGATCTACTACCAATAAACTAACAGGTATGGTTAAAAAAATACAATAGTGCAGGTTACTCCACTATCAACTCAGGTAGGTTAAAAAAAAGAAAAACTGTAGGTTAAAAGGTTCTAATATACTATGCATTACACATTAAGGAATGTAATAATGCATCACAAATATAGACTTTCCATAATATGTCTATTTACCTCATAGATGGTATTTATTAAATTATTGGATAATGATAATTATACTAACCTATATTTCAATTATTTATGAAACTAATAAATTATATGTATGGCTTTAAGCCTACATATATTCTATTTTGTTCTAGTTTTTTCATCTGTTTGAGGTTAAGGTTTAAAGCTATAGGTATAAAAACTAAAGCCCCGGTCAGGTGACCGGGGCTTTGCCAACGAACTAAGAACTCATGATTTTTTATCTTACGCGAATCATTTTCTTCGTGGCTGTAAAATCATTCGCTTCCATACGGTAGTACAAGACACCATGGTATTGTACAGTATTTAGATCAATATTTACGGTGTGCAGTCCCTTGCTGTAGTTACCTTCCATCGTATGTAGTTTTTTACCAGTAACATCAAACAAGGTGAGCTTTACTTGAGAGTTATTTGGTACATAAAAACTAATGGTCGACTCCTGGAGGAATGGGTTTGGTCTATTTTGATACAAGACATAATCGGCCAGATCTGCCTCCTTACCCACGATCAACTTCAGGTTTTGTGCCAAGCCGTCTTCAAACCAGGCATGGTGATACGTTTCGCTTAATTTGAGTGCTTCGTGCAGTTTGACCGGTTGTTTTGCCCGCACAATCAATTGAACAACGGTTTCACCCTTTTCATATCTGGCAGCATAGGCATCATACCACACCAGGGAGAGCTGCCCTTCTTGAATGGCATAATCCAAACCTTTGGCGTGTACACCGTGCTCTACTGCGATCACTTCTAAGGCTGATTCATCAAACCATAATTTAAACTGGAAACCCTGCGCGGTCCTGGAATCATCCATAACTAAAGGTATGCTGATCTGTTCACCACGGGATAACAGTTTATTTTCAGCATGTAAATAAACCGGAGCTTGACGTAATTCAGCAGATTGTAGATTGATACCCGCCGAGCCATTGACATCACCCAGTTTAATGGCGGTGAAATTGGTCTGCATGGCGTCTCCTTTTAGATTCTGGAAGGTATGAGCTTCCGGGAATTTTTGCTGCAGAGGATCAATGACCGGATCAAAAACAAAACCTTGATCGATAAACCTCCAGCTCGGATAATTTTTATCCAATTCCTGAACCCCTAATAACATTTTCTGCAACTGCACTAAATCCAACGTGGACAAACTACCCGAGAAGTTCACATCACCGGCTATATACTGATAAGGTGATACAAACGTTTCCAGTCCGAGGATGTGTTTTTTCAGGATGACCAAATCCAGGGCATTTACTCCATCCAAAAGTCCATCGTATTTATGCGGTTTAATGGTCAGATCATCTCCTTTAGGCAAGTGGTTAAAGTAATAGAAGCCCTCCTCATTGGTTTTTTGTTCGGAGACTTCAATACCCATAGCCATGATACTGGCTTGTTGTACGTCTGCACCGTTAAATGAAGTGACATTTCCTCCAACGGCCACGCCATTGACAATCGGATTAGGACAGAATAACAAAGTATCCAATACCCGGATCAGGGTGTTACAGAAGGCTTGATTGCCACTATTATCAGTACCATAGACCCGCAAACTAAGTACCCCAATGCTGTCGCAACCGTAGGTCTTGAGCGTATCATTTACGTTTGGAGAGAAAGAAAACCAGATATCATTCGGGCTGGAGAAGTTATCCTTAATGTTGCTGACAAATTCTTCAGGTTTTACAGTCACTTTTGGTACCGGATCGTTGGTGACATGCCGGAATAATTTCATACAGGAGAAGCTGGGCGGGAAAGAGTCCTTTACTTCTACCAGCATAGTATCTTTGGCCACATTCCCACAGGCATCGGTAGCGGTGAAGATGACGATGGTCTGCCCTAAAAAGAAAGTATCCGAGAGATTGGCTCCGCCATTGTTATAATTATTGGTCACCACCACGGCCGGATCACAATCTCTAACGGTGGCTAACGGTATCGTAAGAATCGTATATCCGGTATCTGTAGATTTGCCAAAAGCACAAATGTCAGCAGGTATTCTCAATTCCGGGGCATCCCTGTCTTCAACCAGAATCACCTGATTTTTAGTACAAATCGCCGCCGGGGACGAGCACGTATCGGTGATAGTCCAGGTACGTCGAATCACCAGGTTACACTCACCGGATGTTGGGGTGGACAATGTAGTATCCTTGTAGGTCACCTTTAATCCAAAACAACGGCCCAAGTTAGGAATAGTCGGTCGACTATTGGTTATGCTATCCGGATGTGTGGACCGGGTACAAGATTCCAAGACAATTGTATCTCTTGCCAGGGTAATTAAATTGCAAGGCAAGGGTGGTGACACACTAAATATCACTTTATAAGAACAAGTGGACTGATTATTGGCTGCATCCCGTGCGGTAAATCGATAGGTAATAGTATCTTTTCCACAAGGCCCCGAGACCCGCGTAGAATCATATACCAGGGCAGTAACACTACAATTATCGCTTGCCGAAGGGAAGACGACTTTATAAATACTGTCGCAACGTATGTTTACATTCGCTGGACAGGTAAGCACCGGTGGGGTGCTATCCCTTACGGTAATTCTTACTCTGAAAATGCTGGAGTTACCACAGGAGTCCGTAGCCGTAAACGTAATGGAATCAACACCGACGGCTATAAACCCGGTAAATTTAGGCCCTCCACCTTTATTGTTGGTGATCACAACTTTTGGATCGCAATCCGTAGCTTTTACCGAGTCTAAACTGACGGTAGCCCCGCAGGCATTGGCATCCGCTTTCACGGTAATATTGGCAGGGCCGGTTAAAACCGGTGGTGCATTATCATCGATGGCTATAACCTGAGTGCTATCCCATTTTCCAGCTCCGGTGAGCGGATTGAAATTACATGAATCGATGACCGTCCATTTCCGGAAGATAAT
>JAYRWN010000251.1:0-4253 GCA_041917975.1 Saprospiraceae bacterium
CCTAAGCTGTTCCACCAAAAATAAGGTGCTTTAAAATTTGATAAGAATACGTTCAAATTCATGTTACAATGTTAACACTAAGTTTTCTAAAAAATTCAAATATTTTGCCATTAAAATATAGACTTTAACTAAACCACTTGAGGCGATAATGTATCTTCAACCATTGTCTCGTCTTATGGTTGTATAAATAATTGATATTATGATATTTATATATTATAATTTAATATAGTTTAATTAGATAATCCGCGCGCTGTACCTGACAAATATTTAAAAAAATATCATGAATGTTTTGACGTGAGGTAACCGATCACCTTTTAAGGCCGTCTTGATCAAAAAATGGACTGGCAAAATTGCCCGGAGATACTCTGGAGTAATTTTCATTTATCAGCCGGAACTTTAGGAAAAAAAAATCCTAAAAATTTATCTGCAGGCCCCTGAATATTAAAAAACTGGCAGTCGGTATATGACGTTGGATGAAATCAGCATCGTCTGATACTTGTATGGTAAATAAATTATGTTGAATTTTACCAACTCAAAAGATCTTTTATGACTGCACCTGAGGTGTACATTTCCCATGCCTGGGGAGGCGAAAGCGATGATATATTAGCAAAAATCGTGGCTCGCCTGGAAAAAGAAAAAATCCGGGTCGTCTATGACCATAAAGATTTGCAATATAAAGGCAGCATCAGCCAGTTTATGGAACAATTGGGTCACTCCAAAGCGGTGATCATCATCATCAGTAACAAATACTTACGTTCCGAATATTGTATGTATGAACTGCTGAAAATATACCACTCTGATCAGTTTTTGGATCGCATCTTTCCCATCGTGCAGGATGAAGTTAACATTGCCAAGTCCGCCGAACGTATCGAACTGGTCAAATACTGGGAAGACCAAAGTACTGAACTCGAACAGAAAGTTCGGGAGCTGGGTTCGCTGACTTACATCGAAGGAATTACTGACGACCTTAATCTGTATGGTGATATCCGTAAAAATATCGCCAAACTCACCAGTATCCTTAAAGACATCAATACCCTAAATATACGCTTACATAACGAAGAAAATTTTACCAGCCTGGTTGATCAGGTCAAGGCCGCTCTGGCCCGCAAGGCTGAGGCCATTGTGACCGATAACCAAGTGGTGTGGCGGGAAAAAAAAGGTGTCTCCACCATGACCCGTTTTGTTTTGCCGGCTATACTGATACTCCTGGTATTAATGGCCATGTTGTGGCCACGCAAAGAAAAAACCTCCGGTGAAAATCAAGTGGTGATAGTCAAAACCAATCAAGAATATTATCCCCTATGGACCGGACATTGGAATCAAAAACTGCAAGGCGATGGGGCGATGATCGATGGTACGATTGAAATTACTTTTACTGACAATAAATTATCCGGTTTAGTCACTAATGTTTATGCGGACCATTCACAATCCATCAATGAATTGTACGACATGGCCTTATCACAAGATGGTCAAACTTTGCGTGGGCGCTGGAAATCCAAAGACCTTTTGCATCAGGAAGGTGATTTTGAATGGAAATTAAATGGCAACAATTTTGCAGGTTATTACACTTTAAACAGTGAAACCATGCGTTATACCTGGGAAGGTCAAAAATGATGCTTCAGCTTTGATTTTCTGCGGCAACCAAAAATAGACCCAGACCGAATAAATCTTAACTACATGAAAAAATACTTTTTACCCTTGTTTGGTGTTTTGATATCTTTTTTTTCATCGGCACAAAGCCTTTCTATTCTGGATTCTACTGCAGCCGAGGCTTTATTGATCGGTGGCGTCACCACCAATATTCTGGATAAAGATGATTTGGAGGTTAGTTTGAATAATTCATTCACCACATTTTGGTTCGTCATCAACGAATTTAATGATGAGTTTTTCCAACGTATTACCGACCGGCGGCGCATCACCAGTTTTAATCAAACCATGCGTGTATCGTATGGTTTTTCTCCATCCCGCCGTTTCGACCTTGGCCTGGAGGTACGTTATAACCATTATCGGGATGATGACGCCGCCCGCAGCACCCCGCTGAGGGTTTTTCAAAATAATCACCCGGAAAACGGCACTTCTTACCGGGGATTGGCCAATGCAGGTTTAAGATTGCGCTACCGACCGTTAGATAGCGATCCAGCCTGGATCATCCAGGCAGCATTTGCGGTTCCGGTGAGCAACACTGCCGGATTAGAACGCTCATTATTAAATGCCGATGTCAATCAAGCGGAATTAACTTCCACCTATTATAGGCTACTGGGAAACAATACCTATTATTTTTTACAAGGTTCAGTTATTGGCCAATTTTCACCGCAGCGCCGCAATCTCATTGGTGGCCCATCTTTTTATTTAATTAAAAGTGTGTGGAATAATGTGATTTTTGTTTATCCCGGATTGAGTTATTCCATTGCATCACAAACCCAATCTAACGGTGGTTTTCAGAGTACCAGCCATTATGTTTTTGGCGGATTGGGTATGCAATATCAACCGGTCCGCAGTTTTAATATCGGATTAACTTACCAATATCCTTTATTGATCGAAAACGGCAGCATCTTCGCCGGCATTGAGCGGTCTTCTTTCAGCAACGCCAGTCTGAGCCTGCGGTGGATGATGAGATAATATTTTGTCGATATTTTTTAGTTCTACTTTTTTTAGTTCGTCAGTACCCGAAGGTATCCATCATTTTATTATTACCTTTCAGAAATGATTAAACTTTAGGGTTATGCCAACCAACCGACGTGAATTTATCAAACAGAGTACTTTAGCCGGATTAGCATTAACGACCAGGCAGCCATTATTCCCTTTTAGCAAAGATCAAAGTCTTATAACGCCGACAATCATGACTAGCGAGTTAAATCTTATCGGGCCTTATGGCCCCTGGGCCGCTGGATTACAAACCAGGCAATTACCGAGCTTATCTTTCCGCCGATCCAATTTTAAAATTCTGACGAACTGGAAAAAAACCGCCCGGAATCGTACCCTGGAGCGACTAGGCATTCCCAACATTAATCCAAAACCTGTCGTCACCGTACATAAAAAATACGTTTATGACGGCCTGGATATTGAAGAATTAACCTGGAACCTCCCGTATGGACGTCCTACTGCGGCTATACTACTAAAGCCCCAAGGTGCTAAAAGCCCTCTACCGGGCATTCTGGGCTTTCATGATCATGGGGGCAACAAATATTTTGGCACGCAAAAAATAACCAAAACCGGTGAGGATCAGAATCCGCTGATGGTAGAACACCAGCAGGAATATTATGGAGGTTCTGCCTGGGCGAATGCGTTAGCAAAAAAAGGTTATGTGGTTCTGGTCTCCGATGCATTTCCCTTTGCCAGTCGGCGGGTGATGCTGGCAGATGTTCTGGAGCACCAACGTCAGGGGTTGATCGATCCCAGCCCACATGATGCGGCCGGCATCGACGCGTATAACCAATGGGCCGGCCAACATGAGCACATCATGGCCAAATCCTTATTCAGTGCCGGAACCACCTGGCCGGGAGTTTTTTTTGCGGAAGACCGCATCGCCCTGGATATTTTAGCCGCCAGGCCGGAGGTGGACGCCAAACAACTGGGTTGTGCGGGGTTATCCGGTGGAGGCATGCGCACCGTGTTTATGGCTGGGTTGGATGAACGCATTAAGTGTTGCGTATGTGTAGGTTTTATGACCACCTGGCGCGATTTTGTGTTGTATAAATCCTTCACCCATACCTGGATGACCTATGTGCCTATCCTACCCAATGAATTGGATTTTCCGGAGATATTGGGACTAAGAGTGCCTCTACCCACCCTGGTCTTAAGTACGGAACAAGATCAGTTGTACACGTTGAGTGAAATGCAATTATCCGACAACATCCTTAAAGAAATCTATAAAAAAGCAGGTGCTACCGACAAGTATCGCACCTCTTTTTATCAAGGCCCACATAAATTTGATGTGCCCATGCAACAAGAAGCTTTCGCCTGGTTCGATCAATGGCTAAAATCATAGATGCATGACTATTTCCCGACGTCATTTTTTGCAGACCAGTGCCCTGGGACTGGTATCAACAACTCAAGGGTTTTATTTGCCGGACCCGCTGATCATGACAACTCCTCTGCGTAATAAAATTGGGGTCTCTACGTATTCATTTTGGGGTTTTAACGGGCCGAAAGAAAAGGTGCCGATGGAATATTGTATCGAGCAAGCGGCCCGCATGGGTTTTGACGGCATCGAATTCCTGCTGATGCAAATGACCTCCGAAGAAAATAACTAC